>RFHU01000148.1 GCA_003695705.1 Planctomycetota bacterium | reverse complement strand
TCAATGCATCGGCCGCGCCCGCTCCTCGCCCCCGAGGCCAGCGACCCGCCCAGCGCCCGCCTCAAGATCGCGGTGGCGGGGCTCGCCGTGGGCATCCTCTACCTCGGGGTGAGCGGGCACCTCGAGCGGGCCCGCCTCGAAGAGCGGCTCGAGGGGTTGCGCCGCCACGACGAGCGGGTCCTCAGCGCCGAGCAGACCCGCGCGCAGCGCCTCCTCGAGGAACGAGCCCGGCGCCTCCAAGACCTCGAGGAACGCCTCCGAACCGGCCAGGCGCGGCTCCGCAAGCTCGAGGCGGAGCTGGCGGAAGCACGCGCGCAGGCGGAGGAAGCGGCGAGCCACCTCGAAGCCGCCCGCGCCCGTGCGGCCGAACTCGGCAAGGCGAACGCGGCGCTGCAAAGGGAACGCGACGCCCTGGCCGCGCGGCTCTCCGCGCTCGCACGGACGCGCGAGGAGCAAGAGGCGGAGGCCCAACGCCTGCGCAAGACCCTGGCGGAGCTGGGCGCGGCCCGCGAAGACCTCCAAGCCCAGGCCCGTTCTCTGCGCGCGGAGCTCGCGCAGCGCGGCGAGGAGCTTGCCTCGCTACGCCGGGAGGCCGCAGACCTGAGCACGCGCCTCCGTGCGGCCGAGGCCGCACGAGACGAAGCCCTCCGCGAGCGCGACCAGGCCCAGGGCTCGGCCGACGAACTGCAGACCGAGTGGCAGCGCCTCTCGGAGCGCCTCCGCTCCCAGGCCGAGACCGTCGCCCGCCTGAGCGGCGAGCTCGACCGCGCACGCGCCGCCCTCCGCGAAGCGCGCGCCGCCGAAACTGCGCGCGAGACCGAGCGGGCTGCCCTCGCCGAACGCCTCGCCCGGAGCGCACCGCGCGCGCTGCCGCTGGGCCTGGTGCCCTCGACCGGCGCCCCGGCCAGCCTGCCCGTGGAACTCGCTCCGGGCGAGCAGCGCTCGCTCGCCCTGCCTCCGGAGGCGGCCACGCTGTTCGCTGCGGCGCGCCGCGGCGAGGCGCTCTTGGTCCTTCGCCTGCGCGGAAGCGGTAGGTGGCGGATCGGACCCGCCGCGACCGACGTTGCGCCCGCGACCTCCGCACTCCAACCTGCGCCCCGAGGCCTCGCCCTGCTCGACCCCGCCGCCTTCGGCTCCGGCACGCCCCGCGCCCTCCTCGTCGCCGCCGACGAGGGAACCGCCCGCCTTGAAGGCGCCGAGCTCCTCGTCCTGTCGCTCCCTGGCCGCTGAGGCCGCCCTGCCGACGCGGCGTCCCCTCCGCCCCGGGTCGACGCAACCCCGTCCGGGGGCGAGCCCCCTAGGGTCCGCCTCAAGGTGGGCCATCGCCCATCGCACCGCGGATCGACACGTACCGGAATTCAACCGCCAAGGGACGCACCCTTCACCGCACCATCGCGAGGCGGACCCTAGGCCACGACTCGGCTCCCCGGTTCGCCTTCGCTGCTCGGAGCCCCGGCCTTTGCCCGGCGCGTTCAGCGAGCGAGGACCAGACTTCCCGCTCCGAGTTCGATGGTCGCGCCCCCGTGTTCGAGGCGCAGGCCGCCGTCCTCGTCGAAGGAGACGCGGACCTGCCGCAGACGGAGGGAAGAGCGCCCCTCGAGAGAAGCGGTGGCCTCGTGGCCAAGGCTCGAAGTCAAGAGCGCCTTGAGGTCCACGGCCTCGGCCGTGATCTCCACGTCGGTCCCGAGGGACTCCAGGGTCGTGACGCCCTCTCCCGAGACGGTGGCCTCGGCGGAGAGCGTGGCTTCGAGGGGTCCGCGCAGGGTCGCCTCGGCGCGCGCAACGCCCTCCCGGGTGAGGGTGAAGCGCGTCCCGGCGGCGAAGGAGAGGGAAAGGTCGAGGCCCGCCCGCACGGGGTGCCGTGCGGCGGCCGCAGGATCCTTGGGGTCGAGGCGCAGGCCGAGGGAAGCGGTCAGGTCGAGGCGCGTCCGCCCGGCGAGGCCGAGGACGAGCCGGCGATGGGCGAGGCTGCCGGCCTCGATGACGAGCTGTGCCCGGAGCGAGGCGGCGCGTTCGCCGCGCTCGTAGCCTTCCGTCTCGAGCAGCGAGCCGCGCGGAGAGGCGCGCCGCAAGAGGCCCGTGTTCAGGGACAGGCGCGTGCCGGGAGCCAGGCGCGCGCGGACGCGGGGGCGTCCCGGAAGGCCTGCGTCGATGCGACCTTCGCCTTCGCGGAGGGCGAGGTCGGCCGATGCGGCGAGGGAGCGGACTTCGGTCTCCGCGCCGTTGCGGGTTCCGTAGCGGACGTTCGCTGCTACGCGGGCTTCGAGCTCCGTTTCGCCGGGCAAGTCGATGGCGTTGCCCGCGGCCTCGACGTGCGCGTCCTCGACCCGTCCGCGGACGCTGGCGTCGGCGGTCACCCGCACTCCGCCGGCGCGCCGCCCCGAGAGCAGGTCCCCCTCGCGCAGGCCGGCGAAGGAGTGCGTGCGGACCCGCAGGCGTGCGCCGGGGAGCAGGGTGGCGCGCAGCGTCGGCTCCTCGCTGGTTCGCGCCAGGACGGCCACGGCGCCGCCGTGCGCGGTCTCGCCTTCGAGGCGCAGGTTGGTGCGCGTGAAGACCATGCCCATGCGAGCGCCGAGATCCCCTTCGCCGCGGAGCACGGGTCGTGCGCCTTCGTCTTCGGGGGTGGTGGGGTCGTCGGCGGCGGCGAGGGAGATGCGCTTCGGGAGGCGCACGAGTTCGCCGCCCAGCGCGTCGGCGCCTTCGACGCGCACGGGGCCGTCGGTCCAGAAGCGGTAGCGGCTGTCGCGGTCGACGACCAGCTCCTTGCGGTCCTCGGGGTTCCCGGTGAACGGACGGAGCACCAGTTCTCCGGCCGCGTCGGCTTCGAGGTGCACGCTGCCCGGTGCGTGGACGGTGACGCCGCCGGGCTGCTCCAGGCGTAGGTCCGAGACCTCGCCCGCCACTTCGGCCCGCAGTCCTGCGGTGACGCTGAGGTCCTCGGGGCGGTCGAAGGGAATGCGTCCGGAGTGTTCGCCGGAGAGGCGTACGTCGACGCCGTCGATGCGGGCCCTGGGGAGGCCCGGACGGTGGACTTCTCCCGAGACGTGGGCGGTCAGCTCGTAGGCGTTGCGCCGCGAGGGATCGTCCACGTAGGCGCGGCCCTCGAAGCGTCCGTTGGCTTCGTAGTCGATGCGGTGGTTGCTGAGGTCGAGGTAGCCGCCGCCGTCGGAGAGGACGATGCGCTTCGGGTCCGCCTCCGCCGTGAACCGCAGGCTGAGGTCCTTGATGGGAATGGCGTCGAGCACCGCGAGTTCGGTGGGGGAGGTATTGCCGGTGGGGTAGGCTTCGGGCGGCGGCGCGCCGCGGAACCAGTCGACCAGATCGGTGGCGCCCGGCGGCCAGCGCTTCAGGGTGAAGCTGGTGGGCACGGCTCCGTCTTCGGTGACGTCCTTCCAACCGCGCCCGAAGAGGCCCAGAAAGCCTTTGCTGTAGCGCTGCACCTTTCCTGTGGGGGTGATGCGCAGGTCGGGCCCGAAGGCCCCGGCCAGTCCGCTGCCGCCGGTCTTGAAGACCATGTTCCCTGCGCGGTCGCGGTAGATCTTCTCGATGGTCAGTTCCTGGGGCCAAAAGTCGAGGCCCATGAGGCTCAGGTTGAGGTGAAAGCGCAAGACCCCGTGGCGGTCGAGGGTCATGCGGTGGAACTTGAGGGGACCGAGCGACATGGGGTTCGAGGGCACCAACTCCAGGGTGCGCAGGATCGCCTCGGGCTCGCCGGGGCGCTTGGTGTATTCCGCCCGGAAAGTGACGCGCGTTCCCCCCGGAAGGGAGAAGGGCCCGACGTGGCCCTTCTTCACCGCGGGATCGACACGAAGGTTCGCGCTGAGGTTGATGACCCGGAAGGCTTCGAGGTATTGGCGGAGTTCGCTCTCGGTGGGGTTGCGGACCGGAAGGGCTACGTCGTTGAGGCGGGCGGTGGCGCCGTCGGGATTCGAGACGATGGCCTCGAAAGGATCGTCGCTCGGTTGGGCCACCGCGGGCGCGGCCAAAAGCAGCGCGAGGGCGAACAAGGGAACGGAAGGAAGTTGGCGACCGACCATGGTGTGGAGACTCCCCGCGGCCTGACAAGCAAGGCGGAGGCCGCGGCGACCGTGAGCCCTTATCCCCACGCGCGCAGTCTTTTGCAGGTGGAAGACCTTGCGTCCCGTCCCGCATGCGCTGCGACGCGCCCCGGTGAACCGGAACCGAAGCGCATGTCGTTGGATCGACCCACCCGGAAGCTTTCGGGCGGGCGCCTCCTCGGGAATTCCGAACGGGACGCCTGCAGGGCGGCGGGCGTCCCGGGCTCAGCGAGCCGTCCGACCGGAGCCCCTGGCAAGGGCGCGCGCCGTGCTTCAAGATCGGAGCGTGCGGCGGCGCGGGGCAGTGCGGTGGGGAGTGTGGGTCGCGGCGCTGGGGGCCTTCCCGCAAGCGCAGGCCGAGGTGTGGCGCGACCCCTCCTTCGCGCGCGCCGTGCGCGAAGCCGAACTCGTCGTCCGCGCCCGCGCTCCGCGAAAGGGAGTTCGCGGCGGAAAGCGGGTCCGCTTTCGCGTCGTGGAAGTCTGGAAGGGGAAGGCTCCCGGAGACGTCATCGTGGGCGGCCTGCACGACCCCACCCGCAGCGAGGGGGCGAGCTTCGCCCCCAACGCCGAGGTGCTCTTGGTCCTCTGGCGCCGCAAGGGTCGCCTCGAAGTCCCCACCCCTACTCTGGGTCGCTATCCGATCCGCGACGGCCTCGTCCGCTACGCGACCCTGCGCGACACCTTCCTGCGGCTTTCCCTCCCGCCCGAGGACCTGCGCCGTTTCGTGCGGCTGCTCTTGGGCAAGCCCGACGTGCGTTGGCTCGCCGGCTTGCGCGCCGGATTGCGCGACGGATCCGCGCGCGAGCGCGGCGACGCCCTCGCGCAGCGCTACCTCGCCCTCGAGGCCCTGGCCTGGGCGGGACGCGCGGCCGACGCCGAGTTCGCCCTGCCCTACCTCGACCCCGAAGGGCCCTTCCAGCTGCGGGTCTCCGCCTGCCGCGCCCTGGCAGGCTGCGGAGGTGCCCCGGCGGGGGACGTCCTTTTGCGCGTGGCGGGGAGCGATCCCGAACCCGCCGTGCGCACCGCGGCGGTGCGCGCCCTCGGACGCTTGCGCCCCCGCCCGGAGGGCCTCGCCCGGCGCCTGGCGGAGCTGCTCGCTGCGGCCCCCGACCGGCAAGTGCGCTTCTCGCGGCCCACCGACCCCAGGCTCAACAAATGGCCCTCGCCCAAGGCCGCGCTCCTCGGCCTCCTCGGGCGGATCGGCGCGAGGGAGGTCAAGCCCTCCCTCCTCGCCGTCGTGCGCGAGGAGCGACCCCCGGGGGAAGTCTTCACGGCCGCCCTGCGCGCCCTGGGGACCCTGAAGGACGACCCCGAGCTTCCTCGCCAGCTCGTCGAGTCCTTCCGTGCCGCGGGCGAAGTCGGGGCCGCCGTCTACAACGCCGAGCTCTGCGCGGCCCTGGCGCGCATCACCGGCGAGCGAGGCCCCGGGGCCGACCCCGAGGCCTGGCGCGCCTTCGTCGCCGCGGGCGGAGACCGCTGAGCGTGCGCACACGCGCCGAGTGGCTGGCCGAAGGGCCCTTCGCCCTCGTCCTCTCCGGCGGCTTCTTCGGCTTCTTTTCCCACGCGGGCCTCCTCGCGGCCCTCGAAGAACGCGGCCTGCGCCCCGCGCGCGTGGTGGGCGTCAGCGCCGGGGCCGTGGCCGGAGCCGCGCTGGCCTGCGGGCTCTCCGCGGAGGCCGTTGCCGAGCGCCTCGGCCGCCTGCGGCGCGAAGAGTTCTGGGACCCCGGGCTCCCCCTGGGCGGTCTCCTCCGCGGCCGCCGCCTGGAGGAGACCCTGGACTCGGTCCTGGCCCCCACCGGCGTTCGCCGGATCGAAGAGGCCCCGCTCCCGCTGCAGGTCGTGGTCCACGACCTCCGCGCCCGCAGGGCGCGCGGCCTCGACCGCGGACCCCTTGCGCGGGCGGTCCGCGCCTCCTGCGCCGTGCCGCTCCTCTTCCGCCCCGTCCGCTGGCGGCGAACCCTGCTGGTGGACGGCGGCGTCAGCGACCGCAGCGGGCTCGGCTGCCTCGACCCCGGCGAGCGCGCGCTCTACCACCATTTGCTCCCCACGCGAACGCTCGCCTCGTCGCTCGCGCGGCTGCCCGGCGCGGCGCGCCCGCGTTGCCTCGTCCTCGCCATTCCGGGCCAGCCGGCCTGCGGCCTCTTCCGCTTGGAGACCGGCGCCGAGGCCCTGCGGCGGGCGCATCGCGCCGCGGCCGCCTGGCTCGACGGAGCCCTCGCCCCGGGCGAAGGGCGAGGCGAGCGACAGGGAGCGGGGGCCCGCGCGTCCGGACCGACATGCTGCTGACCCTTTCCTGCGCCGCCACCTCGCACGGGCCCGCCACCGACCTGGGCTTCCTTCTCGGCAAGCACCCGGACCGCTGCCAGAGCTTTCCCCTCCCCCGCGGCCGGGCGCACGTCTTCTACCCCGAGGCGGGCGCGGAGCGTTGCACGGCGGCGCTCCTGGTCGAACTCGACCCGGTGGCCCTCTTCCGCGGCAAGGGGCGTCGCGGCGAAGCCCTCGCCCCCCACTACACGAGCGACCGCCCCTACGCTTGCTCCTCGCAGCTCAGCGTGGCCATTGCCCGCGTGCTGGGGGGTGCCCTCGCCGGTCGCTGCCCCCAGCGCCCGGAGCTGGCCGAAGCCGCCCTGCCCCTCGAAGCGACCCTCTGCGCGCTGCCCTGCCGCCGAGGCGACGAGGACCTGCCCCAGCGGCTGTTCGCGCCCCTCGGCTACGAGCTCGAGCTCGAGCCCCTTGCCCTCCACCCGGCGGCCGAGGCCGAGGGACCTGCCCCCTACGCGGTCTTGCGCCTGCGCGGCCGCCTGCGCCTGCGCGATCTCCTGCGGCACCTCTACGTCCTCCTCCCCGTGCTCGACCGCCGCAAGCACTACTGGGTGGGCAGCGACGAGGTGGACAAGCTCCTTCGCTTCGGCGAGGGCTGGCTGGAGCGCCATCCGGAGCGCGAGCTCGTGGCGCGCCGGGCCCTGCGCGCTCAGCGTTTCCTGGTGCGCGAAGCCCTCGCGCGCCTCGCCGACGAGGCCGGGTGCGACACCGCGGCAGCCGAACGCGCGGCGCGCGCCGAAGAAGACCGCCT
This sequence comes from Planctomycetota bacterium, assembly GCA_003695705.1. Lineage (GTDB taxonomy): Bacteria > Planctomycetota > J058 > J058 > J058 > J058. The sequence goes on along the minus strand of RFHU01000148.1, from coordinate 6,961 downwards.
CGAAGCGGGCCTGCGCCTCGCCGACGAACGCGTCGTCGCCGTCTGCGCCGTCCTCCGCGAGCTGGGCGCCCGGACGGTCGCCGACCTCGGCTGCGGCGAAGGGCGCCTGCTCGCAGCGCTCGCCGACGAACCAGGCCTCGACCGCGTCCTCGGCTTCGACGCCAACCCCTGGATCCTCGAGCGCGCGGCCGTGCGCCTGCGCCTCGGCGAGCGCGCCCCCGACGCGCGCCCCCGCCTGGAGCTCGTCCAGGGCGCGTTGAGCTACCGCGACCCGCGCCTGGAGGGCTTCGACGCCGCCGTGCTCGCCGAGGTGATCGAGCACGTCGACCCGCCTCGCCTCCCCGCCTGCGAACGCACGGTCTTCGGCGCCGCGCGCCCGCGCGCGGTCGTCGTCACCACCCCCAACCGCGAATACAACGCGCGCTTCGCCGGGCTGGCTCCCGGCGCTCTGCGGCATCGCGACCACCGCTTCGAGTGGACCCGCGCCGAGTTCCGCGCCTGGGCCGAGGCGGTTGCGAACCGCTTCGGCTACGCGGTCGAACTGCGCTCGGTGGGCCCCGAGGACCCCTCCTTGGGCCCGCCCTGCCAGATGGGAGTCTTCCGCCGTGACGCTTGAGCCGAGCGCCGCCTGCCTCACCCCGCGCGCCGGAGGACCGCCCGCGTGAAGATCGAACTCCCCGACCCTTCCCTGGTCGTCCTCGTGGGGGCGAGCGGGAGCGGCAAGAGCACCTTCGCCCGCCGCCACTTCCTCCCCACCGAAGTCCTCGGCTCGGACGCGTGCCGGGGCCTGGTCTGCGACGACGAGACCGACCCGAGCGCGACCCCCGACGCCTTCGAGGTGCTGGCCTTCGTTGCCGGCAAGCGCCTCGCACGGGGCCGCCTGACCGTAATCGACGCGACCAACGTCCGGGCCGACGCGCGCCGCCCCTGGATCGCCCTCGCCCGCGCGCACCACCTGCTTCCCGTGGCCGTGGTCCTCGACGTGGAGCCGGGGCTGTGCGTGGAGCGCAACCGCGCCCGTGCCGGCCGCAGCGTTCCCCGCCGCGCGGTGCGCACCCAGCACCACGAACTGCGTCGCTCCGTGGGACGGCTCCGCCGCGAGGGCTTTCGCCGCGTGTTCCGCCTGCGCGGCGCCGCGGCCGTGGAGGCCGCCGAAGTGATCCGCACGCCGCTGTGGTGCGACCGCCGCGGCGAGCGCGGCCCCTTCGACATCATCGGCGACGTCCACGGCTGCTACGACGAGCTCGCAGAACTCCTCGGGCGCCTCGGCTACGAACTCTCCGGCACCCCGCAGGCGCCCGAAGTCCGCCCGCCCGCCGGACGCCGCGTCGTCTTCCTGGGCGATCTCGTCGACCGCGGGCCGGGGGTGGTCCCGGTCTTGCGCCTGGTCCTGCACATGGTGCGCGCAGGCAGCGCCCTCTGCCTGCCGGGGAACCACGAAGTCAAACTCGCGCGGGCCCTGCGCGGGCGGCGGGTCAAGGTCGCCCACGGCCTCGCCGAGAGCCTCGAACAACTCGCGGCGGAACCCGAAGCGTTTCGCCGCGAGGTGGCCGAGTTCATCGACGGTTTGGTGAGCCACTACGTCCTCGACGAAGGGCGGCTGGTGGTCGCCCACGCGGGCCTGCGCGAGGACTTGCAAGGTCGCGCTTCGGGGGCGGTGCGCTCCTTTTGCCTCTACGGCGAAACCAGCGGCGAAGTCGACGAATACGGCCTGCCCGTGCGCCACGACTGGGCCGCCCGCTACCGGGGGAGCGCCCAGGTCGTCTACGGCCACACGCCGGTTCCCGAGGCGCGCTGGGTGAACCGCACCCTGTGCCTCGACACCGGCTGCGTCTTCGGCGGTGCCCTCAGCGCCCTGCGCTACCCGGAAGGCGAGATCGTTTCGGTGCCGGCGCGGCGCGTCTACTGTGCTCCCCAACGCCCGCTCGCCGCGGGGCCTTCCTGCTCCGCTCCCGAGGACCTCGACGCGAGCGACGTCCTCGGGGAGCGCGTGGTCGAGACGCGCCTGGTCTCGCGCGTCGTCGTGCGCGCCGAGCAGGCGGCGGCGGCGCTGGACGTGCTCGGCCGCTTCGCCGCCGACCCGCGCTGGCTGATCTACCTGCCGCCCACGATGTCCCCTCCCGACGCCTGCCCCGACGGCCCCTTCCTCGAGCATCCCGAGCAGGCCTTCGCTTACTACGCCCGCGCGGGCGTCCGGAGGGTGGTGTGCGAAGAGAAGCACATGGGTTCGCGGGCCGTGGTCGTGCTTTGTCGCGAGCCCGCGGTGGCCCGCCGACGCTTCCGCATCGAGAGCCCCCAGGGCGGCGTCGTCTTCAGCCGCACCGGGCGCCCCTTCTTCGCCGACCCTCGGGCGGAGGCGGTCGTGCTCGACCGCCTCCGCGACGCCTTCGGCGCCGCGGGGCTCTGGGAGGAACTCGACACCGACTGGGCCTGCCTCGACGGCGAACTCCTGCCCTGGTCCTACAAGGCCGGGGCCCTGGTGCGGGGGCAGTACGCCGCCGTCGAGGCGGCCGGGGACGCCGCCCTCGCGCGCTCCGTCGCGGCCCTCGAAGCGGCGAGCGCCCGCGGCGCCGGCGACGAAGAGCTCCTCGCGCGCCTCGCCGAACGCCGCCGCCTGGTCGGAGCCTACGGCGCGGCCTGGCGCCGCCACTGCCGCCCGGTGCGTACGCCCGAGGACCTGGTCCTCGCCCCCTTTCACCTGCTCGCCGTCGAGGGGTGCGTCCTCCTCGGCGAGTCCCACGACGGGCAGCTAGCGACCCTGGCCCGCCTGGCGGACGGCCGTGGGATCGTCGAGACGCCTCATCTCTTGGTCGACCTCGACGACCCGACCGCGCGGGCGGACGCCGTGCGCTGGTGGGAGGAGCGCACCGCCGCCGGGGGCGAGGGCATGGTCGTCAAACCCCTCGAGAGCGTCCACCGCGGGCGCCGAGGCCTCGCGCAGCCCGCCCTCAAGGTGCGCGGGCGGGAATACCTGCGCCTCGTCTACGGACCCGAATACACCCTGCCCGAACACCTCGAGCGCCTCCGCCGCCGCTCGGTCTCGCGCAAGCGCTCGCTCGCCCTGCGCGAATTCGCCCTCGGCCTCGAAGCCCTCGAGCGCTTCGTCGCGGGGGAGCCGCTCCACCGGGTTCACGAGTGCGTCCTCGGCGTCCTGGCCCTGGAGAGCGAGCCCGTGGACTCCCGGCTGTGACCCTCGCGACGCGGAGAGGCGAGTCCCCCCGGCGGACAGGCGAGGTCAGTCGCTCCCCTCCGCTCGGGACGGCTCGTTCGTGGCCCGAGGCGCCGCCCCTCCCTGCGCGCCCTTCGCCTCCGTGGGGCTCGTCTCCGAAGGCGGCACCTTGCCGCCCGCCTCGGAACTCGAAGTGGGCCTCGCAGAACTCGACCCCTGCTTGGGGGCCGCGGCCGGGGCGGAGGTGGTCGCGGGGGGAGGGCCGATCGCTTCTTCGATCTTGATCAGCATGGGGTCCGCGCGGTGTTCGGGGTCGCCTCCGGAGAGTTCTTGGTAGGCGATGAGGTGGCTGCGGGCGTCTTCGTACATGCGGTGTTCGAAGTAGATGGCCCCGAGCAGGTAGTGGGCCTCGCGGAAGGTCGGGGTCGCGTAGGCGGCCTGCAAGGTCTTGGGCTGCTTGGCGAGGATCGCCTGCAGGTAGGCCACCGCCGGCCTCCAGTCACGGAGCACGGCGTGGCACTTGGCAAGGAGGTAGAGCCCCCCCACGTAGGTCTTGCCGGTCTTCTTCTCCTCGGCCTGGATCCGCTCCTGCATCCGCTCGTAGGCGGCGATGGCGTCGCGCCAGCGGCGCCTCCGCTCGTAGAAGTCGCCCAGCCGCCACCAGGAGCGCGCGTCGTCCTTCTCCTGCGCCTCCTTGACCAGCGCCCCCTCGGGCGTCTTCTCGAAGTCGGGCTCCGCGTTGACGTGACGAACGGTCGTCTGCCCTCCTTGGCGGGAGATCTCGTAGACCTCGCAGCCGACGACCCACAGGCCGCAGCCGAGGAGGACCGACGCGAGGAGCGGCAGGCGCAGAGCGAGGCTCATAAGGGCTCTCCGGTGACGACGGGGAGTTTGCGGAGCAAGGCGTTCAGGCCGCCCGAGCGCAGCCCGCCGAGGTCGAGGGTCACGAACTCGAAGCCCAGCGCGCGCAGCCCGGAGAGCAGCGCCTCGCGGCGCGAGGGCTCGAGGGCCCGCGGAAGATCCGCCGGCGGGAGTTCGACGCGCGCGATCGGCCCGCCGAGGGGCTGCGCGTGGTGCCGAACGCGCAGCTCGCGGAAGCCGAGCTGGCGGAGAAGCGCCTCCGCCCGGTCGATCCGCTCGAGCACCTCGGGACGGACCTCCTGCCCGTAGGGCACCCGCGAGGCGAGGCAGGGCTGCGCCGGCTTGTCCCAGGTCTCGAGCCCGGCCTCGCGGCTGAGGATCCGCACCTCTTCCTTGCCGAGGCCCGCCTCGAGCAGCGGCGCGAGCACGCCGTGCTCCTGGGCCGCCCGCATGCCCGGCCGGTGGTCGCCGAGGTCGTCGGCGGTGGCGCCGTAGGCGACCGCAGCGACCCCGTCGCGCCCCAGGACCTCTCGGGCGAGGGTCTCGAAGAGTTCGCTCTTGCAGTGGTAGCAGCGGTCGCCCGCGTTGGCTCGGTAGGCCGCGCGTTCGTGCTCGCGCGTGGCCAGGAAACGGAGGGGAACACCAAGGGCCGCGGCCTGGCGCCGGCACGCCTCGCGCTCGGCTCGGGCCAGGCTTGGCGAGTCCGCGGTGACGGCCAGCACGCGCTCACCCAAGGCTTCGCGGGCCAGGGCCAAGAGGAGGGTGGAATCCACTCCCCCCGAGAAGGCGACGGCGAGGCGCTCCTGCGCGCCCACCGAGCGGCGGAGGAGTTCCAAGACGACTCGTTTCTTCGCGAGGAGGCTCAAGGCGGGCGATTGTAGCCCCTCGGGACCCGTCGCCGAAGCGGCTTCCTCAGGGGCCGCGCCTCGCTCCGGCCCGATCGCTCAAAGTCCGGGGACGCGAACTCGCGGGCCCGCGCGGGCGAGGCTACCCTGGAGGTGTTCCGCTGCGCAGGAAGGAGGCGTTCCGTGCGCGCCGCGGTGTGCAGCCTTTCGCTCCTCCTCGGGCTCGCCTGCGGAGGCTCGGCCCACGGCCAAAGCGCCCTCGATCCGGGGCGGCGCGCCGTCGAGGCCGTCGCGCCGGCCGTGGTGCGCGTGGTTGCCGAAGAGATCGCGCCGGTCGCAGACCAACGCGTCGACGACGACTCCTCCGCCGCGAGCCCCGCGGCGACCCGAGCGCGGGAGCGCAGCGTGGGCTCCGGCGTGGTGGTGGGGCCGGGCGGGTTGGTGCTGACGTGCGCCCACGTGGTGGCGGGGGCGCAGCGGATTCGCGTCCACGCCGCCGGCGGACCGCCCGCGCCCGCTGCCCTCCTCGCCGCAGCGCCGAGGGACGACCTCGCGCTCCTCGGGGTGGAGGACCGCAGGCCCCTGCCCGTCGCTCCGCTCGGCCGCGCCGCCTCCCTGCGCCCGGGCGACCCGGTCCTCGCCCTCGGCTGCCCCTACGGCTTGGACCGCTCGGTCTCTCGCGGCGTCCTCTCCGCCACCGGCCGCCGCCTGCGCGCGCGCGGACGCCTCCTCCCCGGCGCCTTCCTCCAGACCGACGCCGTGACCGGGCCGGGCAGTTCGGGCGGAGCCCTCGTCGACCTGAGCGGGCGCGTCGTCGGCCTGACCGTCGCGGTGGGCGCTCGGGACGGCCGCTTCGGCTTCGCGCTCCCCATCGAGCGAGCGCGCGCGGTCCTCACGCATCTCCTCGACCCCGAGCGCCTGTTCGGCCTCGACCTCGGCCTCGACCTCGCCCCGAGCCCCGACGGGCGCGGCCTCCGGGTGGCTTCCGTCCGCACGGGCGGCCCCGCCGCCGCCGCCGGCCTCCACGCCGGGGACCGCGTCGTCGCCGCCGGCCCCGCCGCCGCCCGCGACCTCTTCGCCTTTCGCTGCGCCTTCCTCCTCGCTGAGGGCGGCCCGGTGCGTCTCGCGGTGGAAGGGCCCGACGGACGCCGACGCGGCGCGCTCCTGCGCCCCGCCCCCAGCCCCGCCGCGGCGCTCGCCGCGCGCCGCCTGGGCCTCCGCGGCCGCAGACTACGCCCGGCCGTCGCCTGGCGCCGAGGGCTGCCCCCCGGCGGCCTGCTCGTCGAGGCGGTGCTCGAGGGCAGCCCCGCGGCCCGGATCGGCCTGCGGCCCGGCGACGTGCTCTTGGAAGTCGCCCGCCGCCGACCGCGCCTGCGCCGCCGCCTGGAACGCTGGTCCGACCTCGGGGACGCCCTTGGGGACGCGCCCCCGGGCGAGCCCTTGGCTCTGGTCGTCCGGCGCGGGGGCCGGCTGCACCGGGCCGTCCTGCGTCCCCGCTGAGCCTCGGAGTGCCCCGGATCGTTCAAGACCCCAGGCTCCGCGGGCGTTGTTTCGCACGATCGCTTCTGGCATTATGGCCAAGTCCTTTGGGGGACGGCTCCCGACGCGGAGCGGAGGATGGCCTTGGGGGCAGAGAAACGTCGCTACCGGCGGTTGGACACCGACCTCGAGGCCCGGGTCAAGAACCTCGCCGACCCCGCCGCGGAGCCCATGGAGGTCCGGATCATCAACCTGGGCCCCGAGGGAGCCTTCCTGCGCTCCCCCGAGCTGTTCACCGTCCAGAGCCAGATCGCCCTCGACTTCCGCATCGACAGCTACCCCAAGGAGATCAACGTCATCGCCAAGGTGCTCTGGCTGAAGAAGAAGGAAGAGGAGCGGGGCATGGGCGTCCAGTTCGTCCACATTCCGCTCTTCGAGAAGAACATCATCATCGACTACATCCTCCGCCGCTACGCCGAATACCAAGCCCGCTTCGGCTAGCAGCGCGTTGAAGGAGCCCTGACTTCGTTGCTCGTCGGTCGCAACCAGAAGGTTGCTGGACCTCCTCGCGCCTCGTCCGGACTCCTTCCACGCGCTGCTCACCCCC
>RFHU01000147.1 GCA_003695705.1 Planctomycetota bacterium | reverse complement strand
GGCGGCGTCCGCTCGACGGGCGGCGGGGGGGGTGTCGATCGTGGGGCACGGCGGAACCTCGTGATGGGGCCGAAGGCAGGAGCGCGACCGGAGGGCCGCGACGGCATCGGAGCGCGGGCCGGCGCGGCGAACTCCGGCGGAACGCACCCGCCGGCAGCCCCGAGGGTAGCGCACCGGGCGGCGCCGCTCCACAGCGCCGCGGGCCGTGCTCCGGCGGGTGCAGCGCGAGCTCCTTCAGGCGGCGGGCTCTTCTTGCACCAGCCCCTTGGCGCAGCGCCAGGGCCGTCGCCCGCGCTTGAGGTCTTCGTAGGTCTGGCGGTTGAGCTGCTTGCCCTTGGTGGGGTCTTCGGGATGCCAGAGGTGGAAGACGAAGGCCTTGTGCCAGATGCAGCGCGCGCCACCGCCGGCGAAGCGGACGCGATGCCGCAGGTCGGAGTCTTCCTGCCCCCAGCCCACGTAGGCTTCGTCGAAGCCGTTCACCTTCTCGATCAGGTCGCGGGCGATGGAGAAGTTGAGCCCCATGAGCTTGGGACGGCTCTTGCGCCCGGTGAGGATGTAGAACTGGTTCTTGAGGTGACGGCGGCGGAGGAAGCGCAGCCGCTCGGGAGTCATGAGCGACTCGAAGGCGCCGCTGCGCACGTCCTCGAGGGTCATGGCCTCGGTCTGATCGCGGGTCAGCCGCACGTAGCCGCCGACGATGAGACGGTTCGGCGCGTAGCACGCCCGATGCAGCTCGACGAGGTTCGCGGCGGGAATGCCGTCTTGATCGAGGAAGATGAGGTGCTCGGCGTCGGTCGCGCGAATGGCGTTGTTCATGGCGCGGGTCTTGCGCCGTCCGAGGTCCTCGTGCCAGACGTGCTCGATGCGAAAGGGAGCGCTCTGGGCGAAGCGCTCGATCATCGCGCGCGTCTCGGGTCCCGAGCCGTCGTCGCCGATGACCACCTCGAAGTCGAGGGTCGTCTGGCGGGCGAGCCCGGTGAGGACGCGCTCGAGGGCCCAGGGCCAGTTGTAGGTGGAGATCAGGCAGGCGGTCTTGACCATGTCCCAGGGATTGAACCGCCCGCGGGCGCCCCTGTCGAGGCCGGGATCCGAGGCCTCCCTCGACGCGGAGGAGTTCAGCGGGAGCGTTCCCGCGCCACGATCTGCGCGCAGACCGCTCGCGCGCGCGCGCGCACGTGGGCGAGTTCTTCGCGCAGGTGCCCCTCGGCGCGCGCGGCGCCGACGTCGCGGTACCCCAGCGCCAGGGCCAGGCCGCGAAGGACCTCGGGCGCAGCGGGGAGCTGGCTGTGGGGCTGCCAGGTGCGCACGCGCAGGCGGAGGAGGACCCGCCGGAGCATGGCGTAGGCCGTGCGCAGCTCCCGGTGCTCGGCGGGATCGAGGAGCCCCTCCGCCTCCAGGGCCGCCAGCAGGCGCGCCGTGTTCGGCTCGCGCAACCCGGGGCGCTCGCCGCCGTAGCGCAGGGCGAGGGCGCTGGCGACGAGCTCGATGTCCGCCAGGCCGCCCGGGCCCCGCTTGAGGTCGTCCGGGGCGGTCGCCGCGACTTGCCGCGCGCGGATCTCGGTCAGCTCGTCCCAGAGTTCCGCACCGTAGGATCGTTCGTAGAGCACGCCCGCAAGCGCCGCCGCGAGGCGCGCCCGCGCACGCTCCGAGCCGCACACGGGGCGCGCCTTCTGCAGGGCGAGGCGCTCGGCGTCGCGGGCGCGGTCGCCAGGGCCCTCGCCCCTCCAGTAGGCGAGGGCCCCGGAAAGGGAACGGACCAGGGGCGCGGAGCGACCGCCCGGGCGCAGGCGCAGGTCCAGGGGAAGGAGGGGACCCTCCGCCGAAGCCCCGTCGCGGGCGAGCGCGAGGAGTTCGCCCGCCAGCGGCTCCCAGGCCGCCGCGGGGGCCGGGCCCTCGCTGAGCAGGACGAGGTCGAGGTCGCTGCCGTAGCTCAGCTCCCGAGCGCCCAGGCGACCGAGCCCGAGGACGAGGAACTCGCCCTCGGCGGGCAGTTCCCCGCGCTCGCGGACGACCTCGCGGGCGCGCTCCACGAGCGCGCCGAGGAAGCCCTCGGCGACGTCGGCCAGCGCGCGGGCGGTGTTCTGCACGTTGGCGCGCCCCGCCAGGTCGGGCATGCCGATCCAGAGCAGGTAGAGAGCGCGCAACTCGCGGAGGGCCTCCGGACCGCGCGCGGCAAGGGTCGCGCTGGCATCGGCGCGCACCGCATGGGGGTCGACGACCGCTCCGGTGAGGAGGCGGTCGACGACTTCGTCGAAGACCTCGGGGTGGTTGGCGCAGGTCACGACCAAGGCGTCGCTGCCGGCGGCGAGCGCACAGAGGAGTTCGAAGGCGTCGTCGTTCTCGGCGAAGAGCTCGAACACGGTGGCCTTCGCGCCAAGGGGAGCGGTGAGGCGGTCGAGGTTGCGCAGGGCGGCGTCGGGGTCGGGAGCGCGGGCGAGGCGTGCCAGGAGGCGGGGGGCGAGGCCCGCGAGCACCGTGCGGGCGCGTCCGGAGGGTCCCCAGAGGGGGTTCTTCTCCTCGGCCATGCTCCGCAGGTGGCGCCAAGCCGAGGCCCCGTCGCGGAAGCCCTCGGCCTCGAGGAGTCGCGCAGCCCGCTCGGGGGCGGTCTCGCGCCCGAGGAGGAGGTCGCGCAGGTCGAGGGCGCGCGCGCCGACCGGAGCGAAGGGCCGACGCAGGAGGGCGTCGAGGGTGGTCCGGGCGCAACGGCGGGCGTCCTGGAAGGCCGCCTCGAGCTCTGCGGGGGTGCGACGGAGGCAGCGGGCGAGGAGCGCGAGCTCCTCTCCCTCGGGGAGCTGCGTCCGCTCGCGGTCGGAGACGAGCTGCAGGAGGTGTTCGAGGCGGCGGAGGAAGCAGTAGCTCGAGTCGAGGGCAAGGGCCTCTTCGCCGCGCAGGAAGCGCCGCTGGGTGAGGCGGGCGATGGCCTCGCGGGTGTGCGGGGTGCGCAGGCGCGGATCGCGCCCGCCGTGGAGGAGCTGCAGGAACTGCACGGCGAACTCCACGTCGCGCAGGCCGCCGGGCCCGAGCTTGACGTCCCGTTCGGCCCCCGGAGCGCGCGCGGCGATGCGCTCGCGCAGCCCGAGCACCTCTTGAATGGCCCGCGCATCGAGCTCGTCGCGCCACAGCCAGGGAGCGAGGTCGGCGAGGGCCTCGGCGCCGAGCTCGCGGTCGCCGGCCACGGGGCGGGCCTTGAGGAGCGCCTGCCGCTCCCAGGTCCGGCCGGCCTCGGGGTAGTAGGCGCGGAACGCCGACGCGCGCGGGACGAGGGCGCCGGCCGATCCGTAGGGGCGAAGGCGCAGGTCCACGCGAAACAGATGCCCCCTGGCGCTGCGGGCGCCGACGGCGGCGACGAAGGCCCTCGCGAGCGCCTCGGCCGGAGCGGCGGGGGCGTCGTCGGCACGGAGGAGGACGAGGTCCACGTCGCTGGAGTAGTTGAGTTCGCCGCCGCCGAGCTTGCCGAGGGCCAGCACGGCGAGGCGAAGGGAGGCGACCTCGGGGTGGCGACCGCGCAACTCGGCGCGGACGCGCTCGAGGGCGCGCTCGAGGAGCGCCTCGGCGAGGGCGGAGAGGTGGGCCGCCGCGGCGGTGGCCTCGAGCTCGCCGGTGAGCTCGCGCGCCGCGAGGAGCAGGGTGTAGCGACGGCGGAGGGCGCGGAGCGCGTCGAAGGCCGCGTCCTTGGGGACGGGGGGCGGATCGGGAAGGGCGCCGGCACCGAGGACGGCCAGGTCTTCGGCCGAGGACACCAGGGCCTCGGCGACGGCGCCGCCCAGCCCCAGCAGGGCGGCGCCGCGCGCGAGGGCCACGTCGTCGAGGCGCTCGACGAGCCGAGCGGGATCGGCGACGCGCTCCAAGAGCCGCTCGAATCCGGACCGAGCGGCTTCCGGCGCGGCGGTTCCCCCGATGGCGTCCTCGACCCGGGCCGGCAGGTCCACGAGCCGACTCTACCTCGGGGCTCGACCGCAGGCTTCGACGGCGCACCCCGCGGGGAGTCCGCCCTCAGTTGACGGTGCGGCGGAGCAACCCGGCGAGTCCGCTGCGCATGGGGATCTCCTCGCCCGGCCGCTTGTAGAAGTCGTGGGCGGTGGTCCGGGTGCGGCCGATGCGGCGCACGAAGACCAGGCGCCGGGCCCAGCGGGGGCGCACGATGAAGGGATTGAAGTAGTAGGTGGCTCCGTCCACCGGGTCGGCACCGTCGAGGGCTTCGCGGGCCGCCCGCCAGGCGTAGTCGGGAATCCTTCCGTAGTAGAGGCGGCGGCGCACGTCGCGGTTGTAGGCGCTGAACTGCCGCGGCTGCTTGACCACGCCGGAGATGCTGTTGGGAAAGTACTTGCTGCGAACGCGGTTGAGCACCACGGCCGCGACCGCCACCGCACCTTCGTAGGGAGAGTGCGCGGGGACCTCGCCCTTGACGATGCGGGCGAGGACCTCCACTTCGCTGTCGGGGACGAACATGCGTTCGCGCACGCGCGGGAAGCTGCCGGGGGTGGTGCCGCGGCGAAAGGAGGCGGGGACGGTGGTCGCGGTCGAGCCGGGCACGCGGAGGACGTCGCCGGGATGAATGAGGCTGCCCGAGATGCCGTTGGTGCGGCGCAGCCAGTCGACGGTGGTGCCGAAGCGTTCGGCGATGAGCGAGAGGGAGTCCCCGCGGACCACCACGTAGGTGCGCAAGGAGGAGGCAACGCTGCTGGTGCGGGGCCCGCCCGCGAGGCCTCCCTCGTCGGGGAGGCGCAGGACCTGCCCGGGACGAATCAGGTCGCCGCGGCGGCCGGGGGCGAGGCCGTTGAGGGCCTTGAGCTCGGCGACCGTGGTCCCGTGGCGCGCGGCGATGCGCGAGAGGGTGTCGCCCCTCCGGACCACGTAGTCGCGGGCCAGGACCGAGGGGCTGCCTCCGAGGAGGCAACCCAGCGCCAGGCCCGTGAGGAGGACCGCCTTCTTGGTTCGCCGCTTCACCGAACACCTGCTTCCGCGCCGTGCTTCGTCCGACCGCGGACCCTTTACGCGCGCGTCGTGCCGACGGGAACGGAACCGGGACGAGGGCCCGGGGAAGCCACAAGTTCTTTTGTTTTATGGTCCAGAGGCCGTTGGTGCCCGAAACGGGACAGCGGGTACGGAAATGCGTCCCGATGACCCTTCCTCATGCGTTCCACGATGCGTCCGCCGGTGGACGCATTCGCGAGGATCGATCCCGCATGGGGTTCGAGGGCTCGGGGGTCGCGACGGGGGAACTACCGCTCAAAGCCCCTTCGGGTCGACGGTTCCGCGGATCTTCAGGCGCTCGACGAGGAGGTCGACGTCTTGGAGGAAGAAGCCGACCCGCCCCGAGGTCTTGCCATCCAGGGCGTCCGAGCGAACGACCTCGCGCCCCTGGTGGAAGACGACGACCTCGGGACCGCGGACGCGGATTCGGAAGGTCTGCTGCGCGTGGCCTTCGAAGGCCTTGCGGCTCGGCTCCCCGGCGATCGGCTTCCAGCCGCCTCCGGAGCGGCGCACGAGCTGACTCCCCCAGCGCACGCCGGCCTTGCCGCACACGAACACCAGAGTGGCGCGGGTCGACATGCGCCGCACCCGCGCGGTGACCTCGACCTCGTAGCTGCCTTTGAGGGGCAGGCGGTGCAGGCAGAGGCCTTGGCGCTGGGAGCCGGCGATGAGGTGCAGGGTCCTGCCCTTGCCGGCTCGCTTCTTCCTCCGCTTGCCCTTGCGCCCGCGGTCCACGTCGTCGAAGCCCTCGTAGGCGAAGTCCGCGAGCTCTTCGGGGCGGCGAAAGCGGTAGTCGAGGTCGACGGTCCCGTCGCGGGCGTAGCGCGGGTCGACCGCGAGGAGCTCGCCGAGCGCCTTCGCGGTGGGACTGTCGGGGTCGAGGACGCGCTCGGGGGCGTCTTCGCCTCCCGCGGCGGAGGCGAAGGCCAGCAGGCCGACGCAGGCGAGGGGCAGCGCGCAGCGCGCGGCGAGGGAGCGGGGCATGAGGGGCGCCTCCGCGGGGAGTCTAGCAACCCGCCCAGAAGGGCGGCAGGGGTACGGAGGGGCCCTTGCCCCGAAACGCCCCGGCCCACGGGGAAGGGATCAACCCGGAAGGAGCTCGCGCAGGGCGCGCCCGCCGTCCACTAGGGTCAGGGGCCGCTCGCCTGCGTAGCGACGGGCCTCGGGGTCGAGTCCGTGCAGCCGGGCCAGGGTGGCGAACAGGTCGGGGACGCGCACGGGGCGCTCTACGACCTCGCGCCCCTCGGAGTCGGTTGCGCCCACCACGACGCCGCCGGGCACGCCGCCGCCGGCGAGCACGGCGGAGAAGGCGCGCGGGTAGTGGTCGCGCCCGCCGCGGGCGTTCACGTCGGGCGTGCGGCCGAATTCTCCCAGGCAGGCAACGAGGGTGCGCGAGAGGCGGCCTCGCTCGGCGAGGTCGTCGAGCAGGGCCGCGAGGGCCCGGTCGAGGGCGCGCGCTCGCGCCGGCAAGCGCGCGAAGAGGTCCTGGTGGTCGTCCCAGCCGGGGACGCGCACGTGCACGCAGCGCGCGCCGGCCTCGAGAAGGCGCCGGGCGGCGAGGAGGAACGCGCCCGCTTCGGAGTCTCCGTAGCATGCGCGCGCCTCGGCCGACTCGGCGGACAGGTCGAGGGCGCGATGGAGTGGGCCGGCGAGGAGCGCATCCGCCCGCGCAAGGGCCGCGGCCCGGGGTGCCGGGCTCCCCTCCCCGCCGGCGCCGTGGGCGCGGGCGAAGGGCGCCTCGAGGAGCTGCAGCAGCCGACGCCGGCCCGCCCGACGCTCGGCGGGGAGTTCGGGGCGGGGGACGAGGGCGCCCGCGGCGCCGGGGCGGACGGCGTAGGAGGCGTGCTCGCCGCCGAGGTAGCCGGGGCCGAGGGCCCCGCCGCCCAATGCCACGAAGGCCGGCACGTCGGCGCGGACGACGCCGAGCTCGGCCGAGAGCACCGAGCCCCAGGCCGGGTGCCGCAGGGCCGCGGCGGGGCGGAAGCCGGTCTGCAAGAGGTAGCTCGCCCGCCGGTGGTCGCCTTCGCGGGAGGTGAGCGAGCGGATGACCGCCAGGCGGTCCGCGCGTTCGGCGAGGAGGGGGAGGTGTTCGGCGAAGCGCAGCCCCGGGACGGCGGTCTCGATGGCCCGCGTCGGGCCGCCCGTGGGTGCCCCTGGTTTGGGGTCGAAGGTCTCGAGCTGGCTGGGGCCGCCCTCCAGCCAGACGAGCACGCAGCGCTCGGCGGAAGGCGCCGGTCCGGCGCGCCCTCGGCCCCCGCTCGCCAACCAGAGGCCGAGGCCCACGCCGGCGGCGAGGAAGCGGCGCCGCTCCAGCCGCGGGCGCTCGTCCCCGGCGGGGGCGACGTCGGACGGCTCTGCCGCGTGGCCGGAGACGGCGAGAGGGGAGGGATCGGGGTCGGGCACGGGAAGCCTCAGTGGTTGCTCAGGAACTCGCTCGAGGCGAGGAGGGCCCAGAAGAGGTCCTCGTAGGCGGTGCGGTCGTGCCCCCGCGCGGCGAGGAGGGCCACTACGGCGCGGGCCTCGCTCGGCCGCGGCGCGCGGCAGAGGGTGCGCTCGAAGAGCGCGCGCACCCGAGCCGCCGGGTCCGGCTCGCGGGCGAGGAGCGCGCGCAGCGCGGGCCCGCGCACCAGCCCGGTCGGCTCCCGGCCGTTGAGCAGGAAGACCGCCGCGGCCGTGGGGGTCGCGGGGAGCGCGGCCTCGGCCTCCCCGTCGCCCTCGGCGGCCGCAAAGGCCCGAGCCAGGGCCGCGGCGAGGCGACGGCGCAGGGCCCGGTGGAGTCCGGGCAGCTCGCCAGGGCCCGGTTCGGCGCGACCGGCCGCGCGCAGCAAGGCGCGGGCCGCGACGTCGGGGGGGAGCGGGCGGACGCGGGCGGCGCCGAACAACCGTCGCGCGTCGGCGAGGTCTTCGCCGGCGCCGGCGGAGGAACGCTGGTAGGCGCGGGTTCGCGCCAGCGTCCCGAGCAGCCAGCGCAACGAGCGGCCGGCCGCGACGAAGTCCGCGGCGAGGCCTTCGAGAAGGGCCGCGTAGGGGGAGGAGGCGGCGGCGTCGAGATCGTCGACGGGCTCCACCAGCCCGGCGCCGAAGAGCTGCGCCCAGACCCAGTTCACCAGGGCGCGGTCGAACCAGGGGTTCTCGGGGGACGTCAGCCAGCGGGAGAAAGCCACGCGGCGGCTGCTGCGCGTCGTGCCGGGAGGCGCGACGCCTCCGGGGAGGGGGCCGGTG
>RFHU01000003.1 GCA_003695705.1 Planctomycetota bacterium | reverse complement strand
GCGGCAGGTGGGCGCGCGGGCGGGGAAACCCCCTTTCTCCCTTTCCCAAGGTGCGGGTGCGGGGCGCGGAACCTCGCGGGAGCGCGGGTGCAAGAGCGGCGCAGGCGGATCTTCCTTCCCCGCGGCGTGCGCGCCGCGGCCCGCCGGGCGGTGGACCGCCATGGCTGTCCGCCCGCCGTGGTGGGCTGGGCCCTCGCCGAGTTGCTCCGCCGGCGCCGGCGGGGCAGCGGCCTGTGCTCGCTGGGCGCCCTCCTCCGCGCCTTGGGCTGGATCGACGCCGCCGCGGCCCAGGACCTCGCCCGCATCGAGGCCTCCTGTCCGGTGGGCGGCTACGGGCGGTTCTACCGAGGGCTGAGGCGCCTGGCGCCCCCGCCCTGACGCGCGGCGGCCGCCCGTTCCCCCCGCACGGGGGGTGCGACTGCCTTCTTCTCCGGCCTCCTCCCGAGGCTCGCTCGGGGAGCGACCCCGCGCCGCGCCCTGGCGCGACGGCGCCGGGCGGGTAGGTTGCTCGGGAGGGCGCAGCGGGCGCCCTCGGAGGAGGCCTGCGGTGAAGCTCTTGGTGCCTCTGGACGGCTCCGTCTTGTCCGAGAGCATGCTCGTCCCGGCGGTGCGCTTGGCGGGCGAGGGGGGCGAGGTGGACCTGGTGCGCGTCCTGGATCCGGGCCGAGGGGGCTCGCCCGACGCGCGCGCCCGCCAGGCCGTCGAAGCCTACCTCGAAGACGCACGCCGTCGCCTCGAGGCCGAAGGACTCGCCGTGCGCTGGAGCCTCGAGGAAGGCGACCCCGCCGAGCGGATCTTGGTGGCGGCTGCGGAGCGCGGGTCGGAGCTGATCGCAATGGCCACCCACGGAGAGGGCGGCGCCGACCGCGGACCGCGAGGGAGCGTCGCCGAGCGGGTCCTGCGGCGCAGCGCGGTGCCGGTCTTCCTAGCGAATCCCAGCGCCATTCCCAAGACCCACCAGGGAACCTGGCGGCGCATCCTGGTCCCTCTCGATGGCTCGGCCTTCGCCGACCTCGCCCTTCCTTGGGCCGCGCGCTTCGCCAAGCGCTTTGGGGGCGAGGTCATCCTCTTCGACGTGCATCCGCCCGAGCGGCCGCTGTCCCTCAAGGAACAGGCCGAGCGCTTGCGCGGCCGCGGGATCCCCGTGCGCCGTCGCACGGCGCACGGGGATCCCGCCGAACAAATCGTGCGCGTTGCGAAGGAGGCCGACCTGGTGTGCATGTGCTCGCACGGTCGCACGGGCATCGCCCGCTGGTGGTACGGCTCGGTGGCCGAGCGGGTGGTCCGCGCCTGCGACCGTCCGCTGGTGGTGGTTCGGCCCCGGAGCGAAGGGGACGACGCCGGCAGCAAAGGCTGAGCGCGCACAGCCGATCGTGGGGCAGCGGTCGCTCCGCCGCACGGAGGTCCGGCGGCGCGCGGTTCGCTCCTCAGCGCGGGCGAGTGGCGAGGGCGACGAGGGGGAGGAGCCAGGTCGAGAGGACCGCCCCGAGCACGGCGCCGAAGAAGGCGAGGCTGCCCAGGCCGCGCAGGAGGGGGTCGGGCGGGTCGGCGTCTCCGCCGGCGAGGAAGCAGGCGGCGGCGAGGAGGCCGGCGAGGAGGACGCTCACGGCGGCGCCGCCGAGGAGCCAGCGGCCCCAGCCCGGACGCTGGCGGCGCGCGGCCGTCAAGGGGAGGACCAGCAGCGCGCACACCAGGGCCAGGCGCCCCGCCGCTCCCACGCCGCTCAACCACCACACCCCGCCCAGGAGGGCGGCCGCGAGCAGGCAGGCCCCGAAGAGGAGCGAGCCGATGCGTTCGCCCCGCGAGAGACTGAGGCGGCCGAGCGGATGCAGGCGAAGGAGGAGGAGGCCGAGGTCGTCGGCGGTCCAGGTGAAGAGGACGAAGACGAGGTAGGCGCCGAGGAGGGGATGCAGCCAGGGGGCCAGCGCGGGGTTGCTGCGGGCGACGCCCAGCAGAACGCGGTAGGCCAGGTAGGCGCCGATGATCAGCAGCCAGCCCTTGCCCGTGCCCAAGCGGCTCATCCAGAGGCAGTAGCGGAGGAAGAGGCGGTAGGGCCCGTGGCGTGCCTTGAGCGCTTCGACGATGCCGGCGCGGGCGCGCTCGTTGGTGGGGTCGAGGCGGAGGGCTTCGCGGAAGCTGGCCAGGGCGCCCTGAGGGTCCGCGCGGTGTAGGCGGAGCCAGCCGCGGTTCGTGTGGGCGGAGGCGTCTTCGGGGTCGCGCTCCAGGGCCCCCTGCAGGGTGGCCTCGGCTTCGTCGTGGCGTCCGAGCTGGATCAGGGCCGTGGCGCGGAGGTCGAGGCAGCCCCCGTGCTCGGGGTCGAGGGCCAGCCCGCGGTCGGCTTGCTCGAGGGCTTCGGCCCAGCGCGACTGGGCCAAGCGGAGGCGGCCGAGCAGCCAGTGATGCACGGCGTCGCGTTCGAGGCGCAGGGCCTCGGCGCAGGGCGCCTCGGCGTCCTTCAGGCGTCCTTGGCCGAGCCGAACGGCGCCCAGGGCGTAGTGGGCGAGGGCTAGGTCGGGGGCGAGGGCGATGGCCTGGCGTGCGGCCTCCTCCGCTTCGCGGTGCTGCTCTCGTCCGAGCAGAGCCAGGGCCAGCACTGCGTGGGCCTGTGCGTCATCGGGGTCCGTGGCGAGGGCGGCGCGCGCTTCACGCTCCGCGAGGGCCGTGCGCCCCTGCGAGAGGAGGAGGAAGGCGCGTTCGAGGCGGGCGCCGGAGGTCACTCGATCCAGGGGAGCAGGTCGTCGTAGAGTCCGCCCTCGTTGGCGTAGAGGGCGTAGTTGCGCGCGGTGGCGAACCACTCGCGCGTGCTGGGCTTGGTCCGCTTGAGCGCTGCGAGCAGGTCCTTCTGGGTGAGCGGCTTGGGGACGCCGGCCGCGAGGGCCTCGGCCAGCTTCGCTTCCACGGCGCGGTCCACGGCGGCCATCAGGTCCGCGCCCGAGAAGTGGCGTGCCTTGCGGGCGAGCTTGGCGTGGTCGAGGTCGGCGACCGGTTTGCCGCGGAGGAGGATGCGCAGGATCTGTTCGCGCGCGGCCTCGTCGGGAGGCGGGACGAAGATGATGCGGTCGAAGCGCCCCGGGCGGCGGAAGGCGGCGTCGAGGTGCCAGGGCGCGTTGGTGGCTGCGAGCACGAGGACGCCCTCGTTCGAGGCCTTGGCGCCGTCGAGTTCGGCGAGGAACTGGTTGATGACGTTGCGCCCGCCGTGGTGCCGCATGGCGCTGCGCTTGGCGCCCAGCGCGTCGACCTCGTCGAAGAAGAGCACGCAGGGGCGCTCCCGGCGGGCGAGAGCGAAGAGCGCGTGCAGGTTCTTCTCGCTGTTTCCAAGCCACATGTCGAGGACGTCGTCGATGCCCACGGCGAGGAAGGCGGCGTCCACTTCGCCGGCCGTGGCCCGGGCCAGGTGCGTCTTCCCGCAGCCGGGAGGGCCGTAGAGGAGGATGCCCCCGCCGACGGACTTCCCGTAGGCGGCGTAGAGTTCGGGCCGGGTCAGCGGGTGGATGATCTTCAGGCGGACTTCTTCCTTGACCGCGTCCATGCCGCCCACCTCGGCGAAGGTGATGGTTGGGCGTTCGAGGCGGAAGGCGGAGGGATCGAGGTCCTCGAGACCCTCGGCTTCGAGGCGGATGGGGGTGGGACCGAGCGCGGGGAGCCCCGGATCGTCTTCGTCGTCGAGGCCCAGGGCTTTCTCGAGGGCGCGGTCGGCGGCATCGGGGTCCTCGCGGAGCGCCTTGCGGTATTCGCGCGCGGCGCGTTCGCGCTCGCCGGTGTCGAGGAGCAGGCGGGCGTGGAGGAGGTAGGCGGGCGCCGGATCGGGGCTGCGCTTGATGAGGTCCTCGACGATGACGAAGGCAGCCGAGGTCTTTCCTTGGATCCGATAGCAGCGAGCGAGGGTCAGCTTGAGCTCTTGGCTGTCGGGTGCGAGGCGCAGGCCCGCGCGGAGGAGTTCCTCGGCCTCGGCGTGCGCTCCGCGGGAGAGGAGGGAGCGGGCGAGGTGGGTGCGCAGCGGGACGTTCTCGGGAGACAGTTCGAGGGCCGACCGGAGTGCGTCGAGGTCGTCGGGCATGGAGCGCATGCTACTCCACGAGGCGCGCTTCTCCGTGACCCGCTCCGGGGAGGGCGAGGGGCGTATCGAAGGGACGGGCGCTACGAGGGCGCGTCGCCGGTCCTGCGCCGGTAGGGGCTGAGGCGGCGCTGCGGCGCGCCGAGGCGCGAGACGCCGCGGGCGAAGGCGAAGAGGCCGGCGCCGAGGGGGAAGAGGCCCAAGCAGAAGAGGCTGCCGAGGGCCGTGGCGGTGGCGTTCCGCGCGGGGTCACCCAGGGCGAGGAAGGCGGTGGAGGCGACCAGCACCAGGCCCCCGAACACGCAGGCGGCGCCACCGGCGAGGATGAACGGCCAGGCGGCGCGCCCCTCGGACGCGGGCGGCGCGGGTGTGGCCGTGTCCGCGCCCGCGTCGAGGACGCGACCCACGGGGGCCGGGCCTGCGAGGGCGGGGTCCAGGAGGACGAAGCGGCCCTCCCGCAGCAGGCGCAGCTGTTCGCGCCGCAAGCGACGCACGAGCAGCAGGCTCCAGCCGGCGGCGCAGCCGAGGGAGAGCAGGGAGCTGCCGACGCCGAGAAGGGCGAGCAAGGCGACGGCGTCGGGGACCTCGCCGCCGGAAGACGAGTCGATGCTCGCCATCCAGAGGAGGGGGGCGTCGTAGACCCCGTGGATGAGGACGGGCCACAGGTAGGCGGCGAGGAGGCGGCCGAGAGGCGGGTTGGGGGCGAAGCTGGCCTGGCCCACGTAGTAGCCCATGATCGCCCCGCAGGCGGCGTGCATGGGGACGGCGGTGAAGGCGCGCAGGAGGGCCGTGACCAGGCCTCCGCCGGCGGTGTAGAGGACGTTCTCGAAGGTGGCGAAGCCCAGCGAAGCGACGACGCCGTAGACGATGCCATCCATGGGCTCGTCGAAGGCGCGGTGGGGGCGCACGTAGAAGAGGAGCACGCAGAGCTTGAAGAACTCCTCGGGGAGGGCTGCGCAGAAGAAGGCGTCGAGGAGCGCGGCGGGGGCTGCGGGGAGGGCGAGGGCGCGCAGGACGGCCTCCAGCGGAAGCGCGACGACCACGGTGGGCAAGGTGCTCAGAATTCCCAGGCCGAAGGTCGCCCAGAGCGCGCCCGCGGGTTCGGGGTGGACGTCCCGCGCGCGGAAAAACCAGACGAGGAGGACCGAAGGGAGGAGCGCAGCGGCGGCCGTGACGGCGAGGAGCACGTCCCCAGCAGACCCGAGTCCCGGGGGGAGGGCAAGGGCCCCGGTGGGCCGCGCAAGACCCCGAAGCGAACGGGCCGCGAGCGGTGGGCCGCTCGCGGACCCAAGGCTCGGACGGGTGCCGGTCGGGTCTCAGCGGAGGTCGACGAGCACGGGCAGGTGGTCGGACACGGCGACGTCGAAGGCGCGGCGGCTGCGAATGCTCAGTCCCCGCACGAAGACGTGATCGAGGGAGCGCTGGGGGCTGCTCGAGGGGAAGGTCGGCAGCGGGTCGGGGACGGCGTCCAGGGCGTTGCGGCGCACGAAGGAGCGCAAGATCCCTTCCTCCTCCAGCGCGCAATTGAAGTCGCCGGCCACGACCAGGCGCTCCGTCGTGCGGTCTCCAAGGAACTCGCTCAGGCGCTCGAGCTGAGCGCGCCGTTCGCTGTCGCGCTTGAAGTCGAGGTGGACCGAAACCAGGGCGAAGTCCTTGCCCGGCGCGCGTACGTGGGCGTAGACGAAGCCCTTGGTGTCGAAGGGGTTCATCTCGAAGGGGTGGTTGTGGGTTTCGGCGAGGGGGAAGCGTGAGAGGACGCCGGTGCCGTAGGCGAGCCGCGGCCGGCGTCGGTCCACGTGGAGGCCGTGGTAGCGGTAGGGGTAGCCCAGGCTGCGGGCCAGGTAGTCGAGGTGGTCGAAGCCGCCGCTCCAGGCGGAGGCCGCGTCGAGCTCTTGGAGGGCGACCACGTCGGCGTCGGTGGCGCGGACGAGGCGGACGATGGCATCGAGGTTGCGGCGAATGTGCTCGCGACGGGTGAGGGCCTGGTGGAAGGCGGTGCCGCGCCCGTGGGCGACGTTGAGGGTCAGCACCCGGAGGGCTCCCGGTTCGCGCGCTGGCACTTCCACCCTCCCTTCGATTCTGGGCGCCTCGTAGAGGGGGTCCCACCGAACCACGCCCAGCCCCGTGGCGAGCGCGAAGGGCGCGAAGGCCCAGAAGCGCCGCCGGCGGCGGAGGAGGGACAGGACGCGGAGGAGCGAGATCCTCTCCATGGGCCCGTTTTAGCAACCCCGAGACCGCGCGTAAGGCCTACAAGCGAACACCTCCGGCCCGCCGCGATGGCAGACTCCCCCCGGGGGGCGGAAGGAATCTCCCGTCCGCCGGAGACGAGGGCGACGGGCGTTCGCGCGAGGGCCGGGCGGAGGGCGGGCCCTTCGCCCGGGGACCTCGCCGAGAGGAGGCGAGGTCTTGCGCCGCTTAGCGGCGCAAGACCTCGCCCTTGGCCGCGAGGGCCGCGCCGAGGGCGTTCATGAGGTCGCGGGTGGTGAGGATGCCGATCAGGGCGCCCGTCTTGTCAAGCACGGGCAGGGCGCCCACGCGGGCGTCCTGCATGGTCTTGATGGCGCGCTCGAGCGGGTCCTTGGGGGAGGCGGTGAGCACCTTCTCGGTCATCAGGTCGCGGACGGTGTAGTCGTCGCTGAGTCGGTAGTCGTCGTTCCAGCCGTCGGGGTCGTTGCTGAGGTCGGGGCGCCGAAGGTCGCGGTCGGTGACCATTCCGACCAGGCGCCCCTCCTCGACCACGGGGAGGTGGCGGAAGCCTTCGCGGCGCATGGTGAAGTAGGCCTGGCGGGCGAGCTCTTCGGGGCCGACCGCGGTCGGGTTGCGGGACATCCAAGCCCCCACGCAGTAGGGGTCGCCGGGGGTGTGCGACATCGTCCAACCTCCTTGGTGGAGAGTTCTTAGCACGAGCGGTGCCGATTCGGGGCCCCACCCGGCGCCCCCGTCGCCAAGCGCCCGGCCCTGGGCGTGTCCCTGCGCGGGCGGGCTCGCCCCCGCAAGGGCCCCCGCCCCCCCTCGCCGCCGCCGTTCGCGACCGCGCAGACCGTGCATCCTGTCTCAGCCCTGGGACGCCTTCGGGACTCCTGTCGTTCCCCTGGGATTCGCGAGCGCGTGCTCCGGGGGGAGAGGACGCGGCCCGGGCGCAAAGCGCGGTGCGCTGGAACGGACGTCCGGGAGGGTGTTCCTTCCGCGAGAGGAGGCGCGTAGGCTGCACCCTGCGGGCCTGGCACCCCACGTGCTCACCCACGGGCCCGGAGGAGGGCGGACATGTTTCGACGAATTCTGGTTCCCTTGGACGCGACCCCGTTCTCCGAACGCGCGCTGGCCCACGTGCGCCGGCTCCTCAAGCGCGAGGACGCCGTGGTGGAGCTGTTGACGGTGGTGCCGCCCCTCGGGCGCGAGACGACCTCAGACCCCGAGGAGGGCGAGCGCTTCGTCACGCTGCGGCTCGAGCACGCCCGACGGCGTCTGAAGGAGCTGGCGCAGGGTCTCGAAGAGCAGGGGGCCACGGTCCGCTGGGACGCTCGCCTTGGCGATCCCGCCGACCAAATCCTGCGGCGCACCGAAGAGGAGCCTCCCGTCTCCCTGGTGGCGATGGCGACCCACGGGCGGACCGGGCCGGTGCGCTGGATCCGGGGGAGCGTCGCCGAGCGCGTACTGCGCCACGCAAACGTTCCTCTGCTCCTTTGCAACCCGAGCGAAGAGGGCGAAGGAGACGCGGCGCCTCGATTCCGCAAGATCCTGGTGCCCCTCGACGGCTCGGACAACTCGGCGGCCATCCTTCCCTTGGCCGAGGAGTTCGCGCGCCTCTACGAGTCGGAGCTCGTCCTCTGCCGGGTGGGCGCGCTGGCGGCGACGGCCGTCCCCTACGGGGAGATGCTCGGGCCGCCCGTGATGCTCCCCGAGCTGGAGGAGGGGCTGGCGCCCTTCGTCGACCGCCTGAAGGACCAGGGCCTGCAGGTGACGACCCACGTGAGCCTGGGCGATCCGGCCAGCGAGATCCTCGCGGCGGTGGATCGCCTCGAGGTGGACCTGGTGGCGATGACCACGCACGGGCACACGGGGGTGGACCGCTGGCTGTTCGGTTCGGTGGCCGAGAACGTTCTGCGTCATTGCCGTGTCCCGTTGCTCGTCAAGCGCGTGCGCGCGCTCCGCGCCCAACGCGAGGCGGGCTGAGCCTGCACCGGAAGGCCGCCGCAACCGCGAGAGGAGGCCCCCATGACCGCGCCCGAAGGTTCGAGCACCGTTCCGCTCGACATCGACCCCGAGCTGCTCGAACGGCTCAGCCGCCCGGGGCCGCGCTACACCTCCTACCCCACGGCGGCGGATTTCCGCGACGACTTCGGCCCCGACGACGCGGCCGCGGCCTTGAGGCGCCTGGGGGAGAGTGGCCGGCCCGTCTCGCTCTACGTTCACCTCCCCTATTGCCGCAGCCTGTGCCACTACTGCGCCTGCAACATCATCGTCACCCAGCGTCCCGGGGTGGCCAGCGCCTACCTCGACGTCCTCGAGAAGGAAGTGGCCCTGGTGGGCGCCGCCCTGGGCGCGCGGCCGCGGGTGACCCAACTCCACCTGGGCGGCGGGACGCCGACCTTCCTTACTTGCGAGGAGCTGCGGCGCCTGCACGGCATCCTCGCCCGGGCCTTCGACTTCGCTGGCGCCGAGGAGCGGGCGGTGGAGGTCGATCCCCGCGTCACCTCCTTCGAGCAGCTCAAGACCTTGGCGGAACTCGGCTGGAACCGGGCCAGCTTCGGGGTGCAGGACTTCGACCCCGAGGTCCAGCGAGCCATCAACCGCCTTCAGTCGGTGGAGTCCACCGAGGCGCTCGTGTTCGGCGCCCGCAGCCTGGGCTACCGGGGAATCAACATCGACTTGATCTACGGGCTCCCCTTCCAGCGCGAGGAGACCTTTCGCAACACCCTGGAGCAAGTCATCGCACTGCGTCCCGATCGCATCGCCCTCTATTCCTACGCCCACTTGCCGTGGCTGCGCGTCGCGCAGCAGCGCTTCGACCGCAAGGGATACCCGCTGCCCGGTCCCCAGCAGAAGTATGCGCTCTTCAAGGCGGCGGTGGAGGAATTCGGACGCGCGGGCTACGTGCACCTCGGCATGGACCACTTCGCCCTTCCCGAGGACGAACTCGCCAAGGCGCAGGCACGGGGCGAGCTGCATCGCAACTTCCAGGGCTACACGGTGAAGCGCGCCGAGGACTTGATCGGCCTTGGGCTGAGTTCCATCGGCGACTTCGCCGAGGTCTACGCCCAGAACGCCAAGGAGATCGAGGCCTACGAAGAGGCCGTCCTCGCCGGCCGGCTGCCCACCTGCCGCGGCTACGCCTTGACCTCCGAGGACCTCGAGCGGCGGGAGCTCATCCGGGCGCTGATGACCGGGCGTCCCCTCCCCGGAGACGTCGCGCGGCGTTACCCCGAGGAGTTCGAGCGGCTGCGGCCCCTCGAGCGAGACGGCCTGGTCGACCTCTCGGGCGACCGCCTCGTCGTCACGCCGCTGGGACGCTTCTTCATCCGCAACGTCGCCATGGCCTTCGACGCGCACCGCACCGCAGGAGGCAGCGAGCGCTTCTCGCGTACGGTCTGAGGACCGCCGCCGCGCCTCCGGCGTCGGGCGGTGGTCGGGGAGGTGTTCCGTGTCCGCTCCGAGCCAACCAGAAATGCACCGCCAGCACACCGAGTGGCTCGCCGCCATCGACGCCTGGGAGGACGACCTCCGCACCTGGCGCGTTCAGCACGCCAAGACCCTCGCCAGCTTGACCCGGCTCAGCGCCGACCTGCAGCGCCACGGCGCGGGCTTGCTCGAGCACCTCGATGCGCTGCGCCGCGCGCGCCACGAGGTCCGCCTTCACGAGCGCGAACTCGCGGAACTCGCCAGAGCGGGGGCCGGCGACCAGGCCGACCCGCTCCTTGCCGCGCACGAGGAGGCGGCGGAGAAGCAAGCCGCCCTAGGCGCCGCCCACGAAGAGCTCAAGCGCAAGCACCGCATGGTGGTCGCCAAGCTCGAGCAGCTCCTGCGCGACCTCGAGGGCTGACCTCTCCTCGCCTTCGCGCCGAGGATCGACGAAGCCTGGCGCGACCGTGGGGCCCTGACCGACGAGCATCCCTCTCTGGCCTTTCCCAGGAGGCCCGGACAAGGCGCGAGGAGGCCTGGCAACCGACGAGCGACGGTCGGAGCGCATTCCTGGGAGGGCGCCCAGGAGGCCCGGACAGGGCGCGAGGAGGTCCAGCGACCTTCGGGTCGCGACCGACGAGCGACGGTGGGAGGGCATTCCTGGGAGGGCGTCTGGGAGGCCCGGACAAGGCGCGAGGAGGTCCAGCGACCTTCGGGTCGCGACCGACGAGCAACGCAGTCAGGGCCTTCCAGACGCCCTCCCAGGGGCGTGCGTCCCTTCGGGGGGCTTGGGATAGGGCGGGTTGGTTCCGCGCAGGCGAAGGACGAAGGCGGTCACCGCCCGCAGGTCGTCTGGGCGGAGGACGGCCTTCCAGGCGATCATGCCCGCCTTGGGGTTCCCCTCGGCGATGATTCGCGCCACGTCGGCGGGGCGATGTCCGTGGAGGAAGTAGTCGTCGCACAGGTTGGGCCCCATGTCCCCCTGGCCCTGGGGTCCGTGGCAGGCCGTGCAGTGCAGCGCGAACAGCTCGCGGCCGCGGGCGATGAGGGAGGCGTCCGCCGGTTCGGCTCCCTCCGCGGCGTGGGGCCGGGGCGGCGCCTCGGCGGCGCCGGCCTCCGCCTCTTCGGGCTTGGGGGAAGGGTCGGCCGGTCGGGGCGTCCCCGCGTCTCCGGAGGCGTCGGGGGCTTGGTCCTCCGCGGCTCCGGCGCGCAGGTCGGGGTCGACGAAGTAGTCGCGGATGGCCGTGGGCGGCGGCGGACGCTCCGGAGCCTCGGGGTTCGGAGCGCCGTGCGAGGCGTCGTCCGGTCCGACTGGTTTCGGAGGGGCGCCGGGACTGCTTTCCGGAGCGGCCCTGGGGGTCGAGCCGGCGCGGCAGGACGCGCCCACGGCGGCGAGGGCCACCACCAGGGCGACGGCCACGGCCCAGCGGGGGTTCGCGGCCGTTGGGAGGGCGTCGAGGGGGAGATCGTCGTCGGTCACGGGGTCAAGGTTCCGTGACTTCCTCCCCGCGCGCCAGTGCTATTTCTCCGGCGGGCGGAGGCGGAGGGGGATCCCGCGGGGGGGAGGCACCTCCGCTGGGAGGCGCCGCTCCGTCGGTCCGCGCGGGCACGTCGTCGAGGAGCGCACGCAAGGGCGGGGTGTCGAGGTCGTCGAATTGCCCGCTGCGGATGGCCCGCACGCAGGCCCAGAGGGCGAGGCCCGCGAGGGCGAGGGCGACGGGGAGAACGAAGGCGAGGACGCTCATCGGGGGCCGTCTTCGCGGAGCAGCCCGCGGTAGGAGTTGGCGACCACCGCCAGGGAGCTGAGGGGCATGAGCACGGCGGCGAGGAGGGGGCCGATGACTCCGGCCACCGCCAAGAAGGCGGCGAGGAGGTTGTAGGCGAGGGAGAGGACCAGGTTGGTCCGCACGCGGCCCAGGGTCCGCGAGGCGGTGCCGAGCAACCGCGGGAGACCCTCTAGGCCGCGGCGCGCGAAGAAGACGTCGGCGCTGGCGAGGGCGGCTTCCGACCCTCCGCGGACCCCGACGCCCACGTCCGCGGCGGCGAGGGCGACGGCGTCGTTGACCCCGTCGCCGACCATCACCACGGGGCCCTCGCCGCGGCTGGCTTCGACGCGGGCGCGCTTCTCCTCGGGGAGGAGTCCGCCGAAGCAGCGCGCGGAGGGGAGGTCGAGGGCGGCGCCAACGGCGGAGACGACGGCGGGGTGATCGCCCGAGAGGATGCCGACGCGCCAGCCGGCCGCGGCCAGGGCCTTCACGATGCCGCGCGCTTCGGGGCGCAGGGGGTCGCCGAGTCCGCCCACGGCGACGATCCGCTCGCCCCGGGCGGCGACCACGGGGGTCGCGCCACGGCGGAGGACGCCGGCCACGGCCTTTCGCGCCCAGGCCGGCAGATCCAGACCGCTGCTCTCGACGCAGGCGGGCGAGCCCACCAGGAGGCGCTCCCCGCCCAGGCAGCCCGCGACGCCCGCAGCGACGGCCTGGGGCGGCGCGTCGAGGCGGGGCGCCGCGATGTCGGCGAAGGCCTCCTCGATGCCCTGGGCCACGGGGTGGGTGGAGCTGGCCTCGAGGGCCTTGACCCACCCTTTGGCTTCTTCGAGGGCTTCCGGGTCGGGCCCTTCCCAGGCCACGAGGGTCGCGCGCCCTTCGCTGAGGGTTCCCGTCTTGTCGAGCCAAAGGGTCCCCGGCGCGGCGAGGGCCTGCAGGACGGCGCCGCCCTTGACCACGATCCCCTCGCGCGCGGCCGCTCCGAGGGCGGCGGCGATGGCCAGGGGCGTTGCCAGCCCCAGGGCGCAGGGGCAAGTGACGATGAGCAGCGCAACGGCCCGGTCGACGGCCACGGCGGGGTCGAGCCACAGCCAGAGACCGAGGGTGAGCAGCGCGAGGGCGAGGACGCCGGTGACGAAGACCCCGGCAATGCGGTCGGCCCAGGCAACCACGGGGGCCTTGCGGCGCTGGCACTCCTCGACCTGGGCGACGATGCCCGCCAGGCGGGTCTCCTCTCCGGTGCGCAGGGCGCGAACCCGCAGCTCGGCCGTGAGGTTCAGGGTCCCGGCCAGGACTTCGTCGCCGGAGGCCACCGCGCGGGGCCGGGATTCGCCGGTGAGGAGCGAAGCGTCGATGCGCGAGCGCCCTTCCTCCACCCGACCGTCGCAGGGGAAGGCCTCGCCGGCGCGCACCAAGAGCAGGTCTCCTCGGGAGAGGGCCTCGATGGGCACGTCCTGCGTGCGCTCGCCTTCGACCTTGCGGGCGCTGCGGGGGGCGAGGGAGCCGAGGGCGGCGGCGGCTTCGCCGGCGCGCCGCTGTTGGCGGTGCTGCAGGGCGCGCCCGACGAGGAGCAAGAACACGAGCACGCTCACCGTGTCGAAGTAGACCTCTCCGCTGCCCCGGAGCGTGTTCGCGGCCCCCCAGCCAAGGCCGACGAGGAGGGCGAGGGCGACGGGGAGGTCCATGTGGGGACTCCGGGCCCGCAGGGCTCCCCAGGCCCCGCGCAAGAAGAGGCTCCCAGGGCCGACGACGGCGGGAACCGTCAGACCGAGGGCCAGGAGGCGGAACCACTGGGTGGTGCCGGCGTCCATTCCGCCGAAGGCGCCCGAGTAGAGGGCGAAGGAGACGAGCATCACGTTGCCGGCGAGCGCGCCGGCAACGGCGATGCGGATCCAGAGGGCGCGCTCCTCGCGGCGGGCGCGTTCGCTCCGCTCGAGTCCGCGAGCGGGATGGGGCCGGTAGCCGAGGGCGGCCAAGGTGCGGGCCACCTCGCTCAAGGGCACCGCGCGGGGGTCCCAGCGCACGGTGGCCAGGGCACGACCCAGTTCGAGGCGCGCCTCGACGACGCCGGGGAGGAGGCGAGGCAGGGCCTCGACGAGCCACACGCAGGCGGCGCAGTGGACGCCTTCGAGGTAGAGGCGCGCCTGCCGCTGGCCGCCGGGGAGGAGGGTCGTATGGAGTTCGAGGAAGCGCGGGTCGTCCCACGCGGCGGCGGGATCGGAGGCGTCCTGGGGACGAGGCGGCGTCGCGCCGAGGTCCTCGGCCACCCGGTAGTAGTTGGAGAGTCCGGCCCGCGAAAGCAAACCGTGGACGGCCTCGCAGCCGCTGCAGCAGAAGCGCTCGCGGCCGCGGGGGATGGGTTCGCGGCAGTGCAGGCAAGCCTTCGCGAGCGCCGCGCCCTCGGGCGGAGCGAGGGAACGGTTCGGTTCAGGGGCGCTCATGGGAGCAGCAGGGGAGATCTGCCTGGGCGGCGGGGCGGGGGGG
>RFHU01000146.1 GCA_003695705.1 Planctomycetota bacterium | reverse complement strand
TCGACCCGACCCGCCGCGTCCCGACCCCCGCGAGGTCCTCTGCTCGGCCTGCGGCGCCCTCACGCGACTCGCGTTCGTCCCCGGCGACCAGCGGCCGGTGTACTGCCCCGAGTGCTTCCGCAACCGCTGACCCGCCTCCTCCCGCGACCGCTCGCGGCCGCCGCCGAACGCGCAAACCCATGCGAAGGCCCCCTCGCCGCTCCGGAGCAGTAGAATCCCCCCTGCGAGCAGGTGGTGGAACGGCAGACACGTAAGGTTTAGGTCCTTATGCCCTTTGGGCGTGCGGGTTCGACTCCCGCCCTGCTCATGACCCCTCGGGGCTCGCGCCCTGGCGCTGGGTTTGCTTTGATTGGCCCCCGGGAGGAGACGCATGACGCTCGGCTCGCTGGTGAGTGAGCTCGTCGACGAACGCTCGCTGGACGCGCTGGAGCGGCTCACGGGGTCGCGAAACGAGGAGGTGCTCGAGGCGCTCATCGAAGCAGCCGGACGCATCCTCGCCGACGACCGCTCCGAGGAAGTCGACGACGACATCGTCGAGCGCATCCGCGACCACCTCGTCGACTCGCGCGCCGTGGGCCCGCTCACCGACGCCCTGAGCGGCTCGCCGCCCGAGGCCATCGAGTTCGCGCTCGGCTGCTTGAGCGAGATCGGCGACCTCGACGCCGTTCCCCCCATGATCGCCATCCTCGAAGGCCGCGATCCCCAGCTTCGCGAGGCCGCCGCCGAACATCTCGCGCTGCTCACCAAATACGACTTCGGGCAGGACGCGAAGCGCTGGCGCGAATGGCAACAGCGCCGCATCCGCGGCTTGGCCGAGCAGGCCGAAGAGGACCGCGAGGACGAAGCGCGCCTCCTCAACCTCAAGCTGCGCGGACAGAACGAAGACGCCGACCGGCGCGAGGGGCCCTACCGCTAGCCTCCCGGCGAGGCCGACCGAGGGCCGTTGCGAGCCGTCGGCCTCCAGGGCCCCTGGCATCGACCGACCCGACCCCGCCGGGGGGGCACCTTCCGGTCGCGGCGCGCCCAACGGAGCGAGGGTCGAGGCCGAGCGAGCCCGGGGGCCTCAGCCGCTCAGGCGGCCGAGGAGGATCTTGGCGCCCAAGCGCGCCTTGGCCCGCAGATCGCGCCAACTCCTCACACTGGCCGCCCGCCGCGCAACGGCCCGCGGCCGCGAGTAGAAACGACGGTGCGCCTCCGCCTGCAGGGCGCGCAGCTCCTCCTCGCTGAAGGCGGGGTTCCAGAAGCGAACCCGGAAGGAGGGGTCCGGTCGCTTGGCGAAGGAGCGCCAGGGATCGCCCGGAACGTGCCCCAGGGTGCGCATGCTCTCGTAGAGGGCCGTGCGGGGATAGGGGGTGCAAATGGAGAACTGGGCGAAGTCCGGGTCGAGCGCTATGGCGAAGTCGACGGTGTTCAGGGCTTCGGCCCGCGTCTCGGTGGGAATGCCGATCATGCAGTAGGCGAAGGTCCCGATGCCCGCCTCGTGGGTCCAGCGGAACGCCTCGGCGATGCGCTCGGGCGTGGTCTGCTTCTGCAGGTAACGGAGCAAGCGAGGACTCGCACTCTCGACCCCGTAGTGGATGCGGTAGCAGCCGGCCCGCCGCAAGGCTTCGAGCAACCGGGGGGTAACCGTGTCCACTCGCGCGGAGATCTTGAAGCGCAGAGGGACGCCGCTTCGCCGCACCAGCTCGCACAGCTCGAACAAGCGCTGGCGGTCGATCGTAATGGTGTCGTCGACGAAGAACACGTCGTCCACGCCCCGGTCGGCCAGGTCGCGGAGCTCTCGGAGGACGTCCTCGGGCGAGCGCTTGCGGAAGGCGGTCCGGCGGATGTCGCAGAACAGGCAGCGCGCGGGGCAGCCCCGCGAGGTCTGCACGGTGGCCATGCGCCGACCGGCCGCGGCCACGTGGTCGTAGCGGTCGAGGTCGATCAAGTGCCGCGCGGGGTGCGGCAGGGCGTCCAGGTCCTCGATCCGGTCCTGCTCGGGGTGTACGAAGAGCTCCTCCCCGCGGCGAAAGCCGAGGCCACGAATGCGCGCGAGCTCCTCGGGCCTCGCCCCCGCGCGGAGGACCTCCACCAAGCGAGTGAAACTGCGCTCCCCCTCTCCGTGGATGACGAAGTCCACCCCCTCGAGTCCGAGGGTTTCGCGCGGGTAGAGGGTGACGTGCTGGCCTCCGAGGCACACGAGCGCCTCCGGTCGGATCCGCTTGACCAAGCGCGCGACCCGCCAGCAATCGATCAGATTGAAGGTCAGCGCGGAAATCCCCACGAGATCGACGGGCTCGGCGCGGAGGCGCGCGGCGAGTTCGGCCTCGCCGAGGCCCTCCGCCGGGCAGTCGATGACCCGCGGGCGGAGCCCCGTTGCCCGCTCGAGGTGGGCCGCCACGTAGAGCAACCCCAGCTTGGGGTAGACGCCCTTGCCCGCCTCGAGGGCTGGGGGAACCGAGGACTCGATCGAGTGCGTCTCGGGCGGAACGATGAACAGAACGCGCATGAATTCGCCGCCCGGTCTGGCTGGCATCTCCCTGCCCAGAGGGTACCCTGGGGTCCGCATGTCCGGGAAGGTCCACCTCCACTACCGACACGAAGACGGTCGCCTGATCGAGATCGTCGGCGGCGGCGCCAAGGCCGAGGTGTGGTTGCTCTACCCACAACGGGAGCTGATCGCGCGCAAGGAGTCGCTCGAGGAGGCCAAGGAGTCCCTGCCGGAGGGCTTCGCACTCGACGAGTCCGTGTTCGCGCCTCCCTGCCCCAAGTGCAACGAACCAGCGCCGATGTCTCCCGCCTCGGGGATGTTCGAGTGCACCGACTGCGACGCGGAGTTCTGACAGCAGCGGGGCGACCCCCACGGCGCCCACTCTCCCTGCCGTCCTGCCACGGCCCGGACGCCTCCCCCGAGGGCCGCGGCTCGGCCGCCCCGCCGTCGCCCACGCCTCGCGGGGGCGCGCCGCGCGCCCCCGGCGAAGGGGAGGCCGCCTGCCGTGGCTAACGTCGAGGCCCCCGGAGGCGACGGGCTGTTCGGGTTGGACGTCCCGCCCCACGAGGCGGGCGTCGTCGTCCTCCCCGTCCCCTTCGAGGCCACCGTTTCCTACCGTGCGGGCACCGCCCAGGGCCCCGCCGCGATCCTCGCCGCCAGCCAACAGCTCGACCTCTTCGACCTCGAAACGGGCGAGCCCTGGCGAGCGGGCATCGCCATGCTCCCCGCGCACCCGCGCCTGGGCGACTGGAACGCCCGCGCCCGCTCGCGCGCCGTGGAGGTCCTCGCCGCCGGAGGCGTCGACGCGGCGCCCGCCCTGGCCGACGTGGCCGCCGAAGTCGACGCGCTCTGCGCCCGCGTCCACGAGTGGGTCCGGCAAGAGGTCGGTCGCGAACTCGAGGCGGGCCGCCTGGTCGCTGTGGTCGGTGGAGACCACTCGGTCGCCTACGGGAGCATCGCCGCGCACGCCGAGCGCTGCCCGGACCTCGGCGTCTTGCACGTGGACGCTCACGCCGACCTGCGGCGGGCCTACGCAGGCCTGCGCTGGTCCCATGCCTCGATCTTCCACAACGTGCTCGAGGACCTCGACGTCGCGGCGCTCGTGGGGGTCGGCTACCGAGACCTGGCCGCCAGCGAGCAACGGCGCATCGCCGAAGACCCTCGGATCACGGCGCTCAGCGGCCCCGAGCTCTGGGCGCGGCTCCACGACGGCGAAGCCTTCCGGGCCCTCGCCGACGAAGTCGTCTCTCGCCTCCCCGAGTCGGTCTACGTGAGCTTCGACGTGGATGGCCTCGAACCGGCCCTCTGCCCCCACACCGGGACTCCGGTCCCCGGCGGCCTCACCTTCGCCCAGGCCACCGGCCTCCTCGCGGCCGTCGTCCGCAGCGGCCGGCGGATCGTGGGCTTCGACCTGTGCGAAGTCGCGCCCGGACCGGACGGCGACGAGTGGGACGGCAACGTGGGCGCCCGCCTCCTCTACAAGCTCGTCGGCTTCGCGCTCAAGTCCCGCTGACCGCGCTGCCCCTTCCGCTCCCCGGGCCGCAGGACCCGCGCCGCCCTCCCCGCGGACAGCGAGCGCTCGCCCGAAGGCCTCCGGCCCCGCCGCCTCCCGGCCCTCCCGAACGGTTCGGGGAGGGCGCGGGCGGCGCCGGCTCCCCGGGGCCCGGCGCCCGAACCACCACCGGGCGTGGGCCGGCGCGCTCCTCGGGGCGCTCGTCCTGCGCTCCCGACGCGTCAGCCGCTACACTCGCCTCGTGCAGGTCTACCTCGACAACAACGCCACGACCCGCGTCGCCCCCGAGGTCCTCGACGCCATGCTGCCTTGGTTCCGCGAGCGCTGGGGGAACCCCTCCAGCCTGCACGCCCTGGGAGCCGAGGCCGCCCGCGCGCTGGCCGAGGCGCGCGAGCGCACCGCGACCGCCCTCGGCGCCGACGCGACGCAGGTCGTGTTCACCAGCGGCGGCACCGAGGCGAACAACCTGGCCCTGCAGGGCGCCGCGCGGGCGCTGCGTCGACGCGGCGACCACGCGGTGACCACCGCGGTGGAGCACCCATCGGTCCTCGAAGTCTTCCGCGCCCTCGAGGCAGAAGGCCTCCGGGTGACCTACGTGCCGGTCGCCGCGGACGGCACCCTCGACGCCGACGCCTTCGTGGAGGCCGTAGGACCCCAGACCATCGTCGCCTCCCTCATGCACGCGCAGAACGAAACCGGCGCCGTGTTCCCTGTCGAGGCGATCGCCGCGCGGGCCAAGGCCCGCCGCAAGGAGCTCTTCGTCCACGTCGACGGGGTGCAGGCCCTCGGCAAGCTCCCTCCCCCGGGCGAGGTCATCGACGCCTACACCGTCAGCGCCCACAAGGTCCACGGACCCAAGGGCGCCGGCGCCCTCCGCCTGGGACGGCGCGCACGCGTCGCCGCGCTCCTCCACGGAGGTGGACAAGAGCGCGGGCTCCGCAGCGGGACCGAGGCCCTCCCTGCCTGGGTCGGCCTCGGCGTCGCCGCGCTGCGGGCCCACGAGACCCGTCGCGCGTTCGCCTCCCGTGCGCAGGCGCTGGGAAGCCGCCTGCGCACTGGCATCGAGGCGGCGGGAGGCGTGGTGAATTCGCCGCCGAACGCGCTCCCATCCACCCTGAATGCCTCCTTCCCGGGGCTCCCCGCAGAGCCTCTCCTCCACGCCCTCGAGGCGCGCGGTGTCTTCGTCTCCACCGGCTCGGCCTGTGCCAGCCGCAAAGGGAAGCGCAGCCCGGTGCTTCGCGCCATGGGCCTCCCCGACGAGCGGGTGGACTCGGCCCTCCGCTTCAGCCTCTCGCGGGAGACCACCGCCGAGGAAGTCGAAGCCGCCGTCGGCGCCCTCGCCGAGGCCGTCGCCGAGCTGCGCGCGCGGGTGGGCCGATGCTGATCCACGTCCGCTACGACGAGGTCGCCCTCAAGGGCGGACGCCGCGGATGGTTCGAGGAGCGGCTGCGGGAGAACGTCGCCCGCCAGCTCGGGGTTCCCCTCGGCCGCGTCCGACGCACCCGCGGACGGCTCCTGGTCGACCTCCCCGCGGACGCGGACCCGCGCGCGGCCTTGGCCGCCCTCGGCCGAACCTTCGGCGTCGCGAGCGCCGCCGAGGTGCATCGCGTCCCCAAGGAGCTCGCGGCCGCCGAGGAGATCGCCGTGCGCCTCGCGGAGGAACTCGTCGCCGCCGGCCGCACCCGCTTCAAATGCGAGGTCCGCCGCGCCGACAAGTCCTTCCCCGAGGGCTCCTACGCCATCGCCGCGCGCCTCGGCGCCCGCGTGCTCGAGGAGATCCCCGGCGCACGCGTCGACGTGCACGAGCCGGAGTTCGTGATCGGCGTGGAGGTCCGCGACGACGCGATCTACCTGCACTCGGGCGGCAACCCCGGCCCGCGCGGCGTGCCGACCGGGACCGGCGGGCGCGCGCTGTGCTTGCTCTCGGGAGGCATCGACAGCCCCGTCGCCGCGTGGTTCGCCCTCAAGCGCGGCCTGCACGTGGACCACTGCTACTTCCACGCCTTCCCCTACACCGGCGAGCGGGTCCTCGAAAAGGTCCTGAGCATCGCCCGCACCCTCTCTCGCTGGACCCCGCGCCGGGTGCGGGTCTTCGTCCCCTCGACCACCGAGATCCAGGACCGCATCGCCGCGGCCGCCCCCGAGCCGCTCCGCGTGGTCCTCCTCCGGCGCGCCATGTACCGCATTGCCGACGCCATCCGATCCGCCCGTGGCCACAAGGCGCTGGTTACCGGCGAGGCGCTGGGCCAAGTCGCCAGCCAGACGCCCGAGAACCTTCTCTGCGTCGAGGCCGTCGTCCCCCAAACCCTGGTGCTCCGCCCTCTGGTCGGACTCGACAAGGTGGAGATCATGGAGCGGGCGCGCGCCATCGGCAGCTACGAAACCTCCATCCTCCCCTACCAGGACTGCTGCTCCTTGTTCGCGCCCCGCAGCCCCGAGACCCGCGCCCGTCCCGACCGCTGCGCCGCCATCGAAGAGGAGCTCGAACTTGGCCCCCTCGAGGAGGCCTCCCTCCGCGAGCTGGCGGTCTACGGCATCGAGCGTGGCGGCGAGCCCGAGCGCCTCGACGAGCGCGCCCCGCCCCGACTCCGCGACGCAGCGACGGACGAGCCGTCCGAGTGACCCTCGTCGACGCCTTCGACTACGAACTGCCCCCCGAGCTCATCGCGCAGGAGCCGCTCCCTCGCGGGACCGCACGGCTCCTCCTCGTAGCGCGCGACGGCAGCGCCTGCGAACACCTCGCCTTCGGCGACCTCGTGGCGCGCATGCCCCCCGACGCCCTCCTCGTCCTCAACGAGACCCGCGTCGTCCCGGCGCGCTTCCTCGGCAGACGCCCGACCGGCGGCAAGGCCGAACTCCTTCTGGTACGCCCGCTGGTCGACGGCGCCTGGGAAGCCTTCGTACGAACCAGCGGGCGGCCTCGACCCGGCGAGGTCCTCGAACTCGAGGAGGGCGCAGCCCGGGCGGAAATCCTCTCGGGGCTCGGCGCAGGTCGCTTCGCCGTCCGCTTCGTCGGGGAGGAGGCCCTCGAGGCCGCCGAGCGCTGCGGCCGCCTCCCCCTGCCCCCTTACGTGCGCCGCCCCGAACGCCCCGAAGACCGCGAACTCTACCAGACCGTCTTCGCCCGCGAACCCGGCGCCATCGCCGCCCCCACCGCGGGGCTCCACTTCACCCCCGCCATCCTCTCGGACCTCGAGGACCGGGGCGTGCAGATCGCGCGCGTGGTGCTCCACGTCGGCCCCGGGACCTTCACGCCGGTCCGCTGCGAGCGCGTGGAGGACCACCGCATGGAGCGCGAGCGCTACCGCGTCCCCCCCGAAACCGAACGAGCCCTCGCGAACGCGCGCGCATGCGGTCGCCCCATCGTGGCCTGCGGCACCACCGTCGTCCGCACCCTCGAGGCCTACGCGCAGAGCGGCGTCCCTGAGGGCGAGACGAACCTCTTCATCCACCCTCCCTACGCCTTCCGCTTGGTGGACGGGCTCATCACCAATTTCCACCTGCCGCGCAGCACCTTGCTGATGCTCGTCTCCGCGCTGGCGGGCGTCGACGTCATCCGCCGGGCCTACGCCGAGGCCGTGCGCGCGCGCTACCGCTTCTACAGCTACGGCGACGCCATGTTCATCCCACCGCCCCCTTCTTGAGCCCGCGGGTGTCCGGCTTCTCCACGTCGTCGGGGTTCGGCCACGGACCGCCGCGCCCCGAACCGGGGCCGCGCGACGCGAAGGGCGCGCGGCCCCGCGGACGCGGCGCCGCGCGCGGCGGCGAGCAACCGAGCCGTTTCCCGCAGCGGTGGTCGCGTTGGCTCCTGCACGCCCCGGCCCGTTGCACCCGCTGGGCAGGCTGGACTCAGTAGACGCGGGGCGCTTTCTCCCTTCGCCGAAGGTGCCCGGGGAGGAGTTCCTCGCCGCGCGCGGGCCGCTCGACCCCCGGCGCCTTGAAGAGGACCACCCCACGCTCGTCGATGCGCAGCACACCCGGGATCTCGACCCCTCCGTCGGAAATGGAGAGTCCGTTGCCGAAGAACACTCCCCGCTCGTCGATGCGGAGCAGCCCCGGAATTTCGATCCCCTCGTCGCCGATGCGAAGGAAGGCCTCCTCTCCGGAGCCCTGGGAGGCAGGCGCCGCCGGCGCGGCGACGCGAGCAAGGTCGTTGGAGCGCAGACCCACCGCCACGGGAACGAGCGGCGAAGTCGGCGCGGCGAGCAGGGAACTCCTGCGGGCGGGTCGCGCGTCCCTCGGCGCGCCCTGGGTGGCGTCGGGCGCCTTCCCGCGTTGGACGTCGCAGCCGCTCGCGCAGGCCACGCCGCAGCAAAGGACGTAGAGCAAGGGTCGAATCACGAAGCGTGTCTCCTTGGCCCCGGGAGGAGGCGCGTGGCCTCGACCGGCGGGGGCCTCTCGCGGCGCAGGGTCGTCGACCCCTTCTCTGGCGCTCGAGGCGGCCCTGGGGAGGCGAAGGGGAAAAAACTCCGCGGCTCCGCCCCCCGTGGGGCGTCAGCGCGTGCCGAGCTCGTCCTCGTGGGTCTCGACGAGGTCGCGAATGTCTTCGGGGCTACGGGCCGCTCGGAGGCAGGACAGGAATTCGGGGAGGAGAATCAGGTGCCCGATCCGCGCCAGGGCCCGCAGGTGTCGGCGCCGTAGCCCCGGAGGCGAGAGGACCACGAACACCACGTCGACGGGGTCCTCTCCCTCCTTCTCGAAGTCGATGGGCTCCCCGAGCAGCCAGAGTTCCACGTGCAACCGATCGAGGGCATCGATGGTCGCGTGAGGGACTGCGACTCCCTTCCCCAGCGCCGTGGACTGCTTCTCCTCCCGTGCCCAGAGGGCCGCCTCGATGCCCGGGTCGTACCCATGCCGTTCGCGGAAGCCGGCTGCGATCGCGGCGAAGAGTTGGCCCTTCGTTCGGATGGCCTTCTCGCCAACCATGGGGATGGCGTCGAGGACGTCGCCAAGGCGAAAGCCCGGATCGGAGGGCAGGCGCGGCTGGGGCTCTTGCCCCGGCGGGCGCGAATGCGCGGGCTGTCGTGCCTTCTGCAAGCTGGTGTGCATGCTCCCGCGCACGGCCTTGACCCGAAGCACGGCGCAAGCCGCCCCCTCGGTGACTCGGTCCTCGAAGCTCCTGCGGAGCATGCTCTCGTTCTCGGGCGGCGCACCCAGCACCAACAAGTCGAAATCGCGCGAGGCGGCGCGCACGGCCTCGGCCTCGTCGGAGCCTCGCAGGAGGAGCGGCTCGCGGAGGGGGGCCTGATAGAGGCGCGCCAAGCCGCGGTGGTAGGCACGCACACGCGCTTCTTCCTCTTCGTCGTCGGGGTCGGCGCCGATGGCGTAGGCGAAGGTCAACTCGGCGCCGTAGGCGCTGGCGAAGCGGTCGGCAACGTGGACGACGAGCACGTCGTGGGGCCCGGGCTCGGGGCAGACCAGGACGCGCCGAAAGCGCTCGAGGCCGGCACCGTCCTCGCCGGGGGTCTCGCGGAACAGCACCAAGTCCACGGGCGGATGGTGCACGAACCAAGCCACGGGGTCGGGGACGAACCAGCGGCGCTTCGAACGCGGCTGCCAGCGCATCACCAGCCAGTGGACGCGCTCGTCCACGGCCCGTTCGTAGAGGACGTGCTTGGCGTGGTGGGTGACGACGTCCTCGAACTCGCAGTCCAACTCGTAGCGGCCCGCGATGCCTTCCACGCGCTGGGCGATCTGCCGGGTCAAGGGGTCCTCGTCGGCGAAGTCCGCCAGGGCCGCCTGGTCGGGGACTTCCTCGATGCGCAGGACCTTGAGCGGCTCGCCCGACTCGGCCAGGAGCGCGGCGAGCGGGATCAGGTCCTCGAGGTCTTCGTCCCGCTCGAAGATGGGCACGAGCACCCCTGCACGCTCGTGCACGGCCGAGCGCGTCACCCGGCCGCTGAGCCGACGCCGTTCGCCGTAGAGGCGGGTCAGGGCGCCGCGACGCTCCACGCGCCGTCGCGCGTAGAGGAAGTACCAGGCCAGCCCCGCCGAGACGATGCCTGCGGCCCCTGCGTAGGCCAAGGGCCCCAAGAAGGCCAGCAGGCCCACGCAGCAAAGAGCGCCGACGATGGGCGTCAGGGGGTATCCCGGCACCGCGAAGGCGGGACGGTACCAGCGCGCGCCGCTCTCGCGGAGAACGACCACCGAAAGGTTGACGACGGCGAATACGAGGAGTTGAAAGGCGCTGGCCAGCTTGGCCAGTCGCTCCACGTCGACCAGGGCCACCAGCCCTCCCATGACCGCCCCCGTGAGCAGAATGGAGCGGACGGGGGTACGGAAGCGCGGGTGAATGGACCCGAGCCCTTCCGGCAGCAAGCGATCTCGAGCCATGGCCAGGGGGAAACGGGAGCTGGTGAGCATGCCGGAGTTGGCCATCGAGGTGAGGGTCAGCACCGCCAGGAGCGCCATCCCGACGCCCTCCGCCGGGCCGAAGACCTCGCCGGCGACGCTGGCCAAGGGGGTGCGCGAACCGGCGAAGGCGGCGGGGTCGAGGACCGAGACCAAGAGGGCGGTGACGAGCACGTAGATCAGACCGACCACCGCGAGGGAAAGGAGAATGCCTCGGGGCAGGTTCCGGCTGGGATGCCGTACCTCCTCCGCAATGGAGCACACCTTGGTCACGCCGGCGAAGGAGACGAAGACCAGCCCGGACGTCTTGAGCAGGGGAACGGTTCCGGCGCTGCCCGCACCCGCGAACAGGCGACCGCCGTCGGCGCGAGGGAGGCACTCGAGGACGAACAACCCCAACCCGATCAGGGTCACGCACACGATGCCGTTCTGAAGCGCGCTCGACTTCTTGACCCCGAGCAGGTTGAGGAGCATGAGGCCAAGGCAAAGGACCACCGCGAGGGCGCGCAGGAAAGTGCGCGCCTCGCCGGGTAGGTGGAGGGCGAAGGCGCAATAGGCCCCCAGCCCGGCCAGCGCGAAGGCCGCCTTGAAGACGAGCGAGAACCAGACCCCCAAGCCGACGACGGTCCCCGCCAGCGGGCCGAGACCGCGGTCCACGTAGAGGTAGGTCCCGCCGGAGCGAGGCAAGGCCGTGGCCAGCTCGGCCTTGCAAAGCGCGGCCGGAAAGACCACCACCGAGCTGATGAGGTAAGCGAGCGGCATGGCCGCGCCGGCGAAGCCTCGCCCCGCGTCGACGGCGATGCCGGGGAGGACGAACAACCCCGAGCCGAGCATGGCCCCCATCGAGATGGCCATCACCGCCAGGAGGCCCAGCTCCCGATCGAGGGTCTTGCGAGGGACGGTGTCGGACGCGCTCACGCGGCGAAATCCTACGGCACGGAGGCTCGCCCGAGCGCCGCCGCTGTCCTTCCGCCCCCAGGCCCCCTCCAGGAAGCGCCGGGTCTCGGCGGAGGTCGGCGGCATCGGGGCCGCCGCGCCGGGCCGCGCGGCGGGTAGTCTGAGGGCGTGAACACGACCACGCAGCTCGCGGCCCAAGCCATGCGCGGCGACGCCCCCGCGGCGAAGGTCGCGCACGCGGCGCTCTTCGAGCGGATCATCGAGCGCATCCACCGCTACTTCACCCGCATGCTCCGTCAGTCCCACGACGCGGAGGAGTGCCTGCAGCAAACGCTGATGCTCCTCGAGCAGAGCCTGGTCCACGGCAAGTACGACCCGACCCGCTCCTTCAACACCTGGATGTGGCTCAAGGCCCACACGGTTTGGGCGCAGTGGTGCCGCAGCCACACCCGCCGTCCGGCCGCGCTTCCCGACGAAGAACTCGTCGGACAGCGCTCGGGTGCCCAGGAGCGGGTCGAGCAGCGCCTCGACGCCGCACGGGTCCTCGAGGCAGTGCGCGAACGACTCGGCGACGAGACCTACGAAGCCTTCGTGCTCTACTACGAAGGCGGGCTCACCCAGGCCGAGGTCGCCGAGGCTCAGGGCCACGACCGCAAGACCATCCGCAAGCGCATCGCGGCCGCCCACGCCCTCATCGACCGCCTGCTTCGCGGCGATCCCGATACCGCAGAGACTTAGGCGGAACCCGCGCCAATTCTCGGACGCGGCGCCCCACGGGGGAGGCCCGCGCCAGACACACGGGCGCTCCGCGACACGGGGCGAGGGGCGCCGCGCCGCGGCACCTTTCGTTTCGTCAACCCCGTCCGGCGCAGGATCGTTCCCCGCCGTGGCGCGGCGCCCCGCGCCCCGTGCTCGCGAGCCGTGTGAGACACTGGGCCAGGAGACGCAGCGATGGCCAGCGACGAGACGCAGGCGCCCGCCTACCCCGAGCGCAGGCGCTCGGACGTGAACACGCTGTTCCGCGCCACGCGCACCCCCTTGCCGTCCGATCTGCGGGCGCAGGCGCGCAGCGTGGCCGCTCGCCTGTTCGGGCTCGACGACGCGGCCAGCGGACCCGCCGGGCCCGGCGACCGGCTCGGCTCCTACCGGATCCTCCGTGTGCTCGGCGTGGGCGGCCAGGCCACCGTTTACGAGGCCGAGCACGTCGAACTAGGCCGCCGCGTTTCCCTCAAAGTCCCCCGCCGCGACGTGGCCGAGCGCCTCCTCCGCGAAGCCCGCATGGCGGCCCGCCTCGAACACCCGCGGATCGTGCGGGTGGAGGACGTGGGCGAACACGAGGGGCCGGGCGGCGCCGTC
Organism: Planctomycetota bacterium; assembly: GCA_003695705.1. Classification (GTDB taxonomy): domain Bacteria; phylum Planctomycetota; class J058; order J058; family J058; genus J058. The sequence goes on along the minus strand of RFHU01000146.1, from coordinate 18,609 downwards.
CCCTACCTGGTGATGGAATACCTCGAAGGCGGCAGCCTCGAGCACCTCCTCGAAGAGCATCCCGGCGGCCTCCCCCTCGACGAGGTGCGTCGCATCGGCCGCGCCGTCCTCGAGGCCCTCGACGCTGCCCATCGCCGCGGGGTCGTTCACCGGGACGTGAAGCCAAGCAACGTCCTCTTCGATGCCGCCGGAGAGCCCAAGCTCGCGGACTTGGGGATCGGGCTCCTGTCCAGCGGCGACCTCGACCACTCGGTGGAGTTCAGCCGCCTCACCCGGGACGGCGCGGCCGTGGGGACGCCTCTCTACATGGCGCCCGAGCAAGAAGACCCTTCCCGGTTGCGCGGGGCGGACCTCGACGGGCGCGCCGACCTGTTCAGCTTCGGGAAAATGCTCTTCGTGATGCTCACCGGCGCAAGCCCGAGCACCATCCGCCCGGCCTCGCGACTGCGCCCCGAGCTGGACCCCGCCTGGGACGAACTCATCTTCCGCCTCCTCGAGGAAGATCGCGAGCGCCGCCCCGCCACCGCCGCGGCGGTGATCGAGGCCTTGGACGCGATCCCCGCCGCCGCGACAGACGCACCGGCAGCGGAGGAGGCGCCCGCCGTGGAAGAAGCGCCCGCGGGGCGCGCGGGGGAAGTCCAAGGCCGGCCGGCGGCTCCGACCATCTCCGTCCGCCCGCGGGAGCGCGTCCCGGTGGCGCGCTGGCTTGCTCCCGACGACGCCGCGAGCTTGCCCTACCTGCTGTCGCCCCGGAGCCGCCTCGCCGCGGGGATCTACAACCTGTTCGCCTTCGCCAGCGCGTTCTTCGCCGGTTACGTCGCCTTTCTCCTCGTCCGGGGAGGGGCACTCTGGCGCTGGCAAACCACCGCCGGCGGTGCCCTGGTGGTGGGGGCCGCCCTGGCCGCGAACTTCCTCTGGACCTTCCAGCGCGGCGAAGTCCGCGCCGAGCGCTCCCTGGGCCCGGGCGCAGCCACCATCCTCTCGCTCCTCTTCGCCGGCTGGGCGCCCCTCCTGTTCGTCGGGCGCTACGGACGGCGCATCGGCCCCTTCCAACCCTTCGCCTACCCGGCGATGCCCCTCGGCGAGTACAAGACCACTGCCTGGAGCCTGGTCGGGCTCAGCCTCTTGGTGGGCCTCTTCGTCTCCTTCATCTACCGGCGCCGACGCCGCCGCCGCGCGCGGAGGAAGGCGCCGCGCACCTGATCCCGGCGTGCCTCGCCGGGCGAGCTCGGCCGCTCGCCGGGGTCACGAGCGCGCGCCGACGCCATCGGGCGCGACCGCGTCCACCAACTCGGCGAGGCGCTGGATGTCGTAGTGCTCTCGGACCACCCGCAGATGGTGGTAGGCGACCACCGGCCCGACGATGGGGAAGACCCCGACGACCATGCCGAGGAAGCCCTGCAAGAGAGCGATCGCCCACGGGGAGTTCATGAACGCGAACTGGAACAGGGCCGCGAAGGGAGCGATGACGAAGGGAACCGCGAAGTGCAAGGCCAAGAAAAGCGCGAGCAGAACGCCGAAGTGGCCGCGGGCGAGGGCGCGGCTGCGTTGCAAGGCCTCGAGCCAGCCTCGGTCCTCCAGCACGGCCACGGGCAAGGCCACGTAGAACCAGGCCGCGAACACGAAGTACCCCACGAACATGCCCGGGCAAACTCCGACGACGTTCAACAACCCGATGGCCGCCAGGACGAGCAAGGCCCGCGGGTAGAGGCGCAAGGAGCGGCGCAGGACCCAAGACAGGGGCCGCTCCTCCGGCGCAAAGGCCTGCGCGGCCACCAAGGTCGCCGCGGTCTGCAGGAAGGGATACGGAATCAGGGCCGCCGGAACCCACACCCCCATGGCGGCGAAGAAGTCGCGGAAGAAGGCCGCTGGATCGACCGGACTCCCCAATGCGGGGTCGAGGGGCGTCGGGTCGGGGACGAGGAAGGCCTGCACGAGGACCTGAGGCAGGTTGCAGACGAAGAGGAGCAAGAAGAGCGCACCGAAACGGTCGGCCGCCAGCGACAGGCTGACGCCGAGCAGTTCTCCCAGGGTGCGCTCGCGCAGCTCGACCCGCACGGCTAGTAGGCCTGCTCTTCGTAGCGGGAGCGGAGGAAGAGGCCGAGCTCGAGGAAGAAGCGCAAGGGGCTGTGGAGCGCTCGTTCGCGCTCTTCTCCCTCCCAACCGAAGCGCTCCAGGTAGCGCCGCGCCACCAGCGCCAGGAGGCGCTTGCGCCGCGCGGGCGGAGCCGCGCGCACGCGCTCGAGCAGGTATTCCACCAGGTTGAGGTCGCGCGGAGAGAGGCGCGAGGCCACGCTGCCGCCGAAGTAGAACTCCCGCTCGGAGAGCTCACCGTAGCTCGGCGCCGGCCAGTCGATGCGGCGCCGAGGGGGCGCGGGCGGCTGCGCAAGGACCACGTAGGTTCCCGCGAGCAGATCCCCCACGCGGCGGCGCCCGGGCGCGAGGGTCGGAACCAACCACAGGAGCGGGATGTTGTCGACGATGCGCGCCAGGTTGCGCACGATCGCGGCCCCTACCGTGATCCCCTGCCCCGTCGCCAGGATGGTCCGCAGGCCCACGACCCGCTTGCCGAAGGTCTGCCCTTCGCCGCGCACCTCGCCCCAAACGAAGTAGAACAGACCCAAGAAGGACCAGCAGGCGTAGACGACGCCCAGGACCATCAAGGCGTTGTCGACCGAGTCGGCGCTGAAGCCGGCCGCGGCAGCCAGGAGGACTCCCCCGGCGAGGACCGCCAGGCTGATGACGAACACCGCCGCGGTGTCGATGGCGGCCGCCACGAGCCGTGAACCGAAGGGAGCGATGGAGAGTTCGAGGCGGGTCTGCTCGGGGGTCTCGAGCACGAGCCGATCGTGGGGTGGGTCCCAGGGATAGAGCGACGGGAGGCTCGCGGGCTGCATGGCCAAAGGGTAACCTCCGCTCGGCGGTGATGGAGAGCTCCTCGGAGAAGCGCAGGGACGGGCGAAGGGTGGCGCCGCTGGGCCGCGAGGCGGTCGGGCGGCGCCTGGCCGCGCTCGTAGCCAAGGCCCGCCGGGGCCTGGACGCCCTCGACGACCGTGAAGTCGAGGAACTGGGCCGACTCTACCGCGCAGCCGCCACCCAGCTCGCGCTGGTGCGCGCCTTCGGCGCCTCGGTTCGTCAGCGCGAAGAGTTGAACCGCACGGTGGCCGCCGCCCACGCGATCCTCTACGGGCGGCCCCGGCGGCGGCGGGACCTGGCGAGCGTCTTCCTCGCCCTGCTGGCCTTCCCCGAGACGGTGCGCAAGACCTGGCGCTACCACCTGCTCGCGGCCTTGCTCCTCGTCCTGGGAGGACTCTACGGCTACCTGGGCGCGGCGCGGGATCCCGAGTGGGCCTTGCGGTTCGTGGCCCCCGGGGACGTGCGGTCCCCCTACGCCAGCCGGGAGGAGCTCCGCGAGTCCCTGCTCGCCGGACGGCCCCACGACGACGCGGGCTCCGACGCCGAAGACCACGTGGCCAGCCGCGGCGAGAAGACCCTCTTTGCCGCCTTCCTCTGGCAGAACAACACCAAGGTGGCGCTCCTCTCCTTCTTCGCCGGCTTCCTCCTCGGCCTCCCCACCGTCTACGTCCTCTTGATGAACGGGGCCCTCCTAGGCGCCTACAGCCACACCTTCCACCAACACGGCCTCGCCTACGAGTGGTGGGCCTGGATCCTGCCCCACGGCGTGACCGAACTGGGCGCCATCGTGGTCCTTGCCGGCGGTGGACTCTACCTCGGCCACACCCTCCTCGACCCTGGGGAGGGCGGCCGCGCGGCCGCCCTGCGGAGGATCCGCAGCGACGTGCTGCGCCTGGTCTGCTTCGCCTTCCCCATGCTCTTCGTGGCAGCGCTCATCGAATCCTTCGTCCGGCAGTCGGGCCTGAGCGAGCCGGGCCGCTACGCCTTCGCCGCGGCGAGCGCGGTCTTCTGGGCGTTGTTCCTCGGGCTGGGGCGGGCCCCGCGCGGGCTCGCCCACAAAGCCGTGGGCGCGCCCACCTTGGCCGAGCGCGCCGTCCCCCTCCCCTCCCACGACGAGCTGCTGGGCCTGCGCCGGGCTTGAGGCAGAGAGGCGTTACACCAGGCCGCGGAGGCGCACGTCGAGGTAGCGACGGATGAGCGGCCCGCTGAGGCGAGCGGGTTCGGCGTCCACGGTGAGCACGCCCAAGCGCTCCATGCCGGCCAGGACTCGGCGGCGCTCCTCGAGCAGCTGAGCGGCCACCGCCCGCTGGAAGGCCTCTCGCGGGACGGTCGCTGGAGCGTCTGCGATGCGCGCGAGGTGCGGGTCGCCGACGCCCACGAACACGAGCACGTGCCGGCGCGTGAGGGCCGCCAGGCTGGCGTGCATCTCCTGAGCGCTGAGTTCGTCGGTGAAGTCGGTGAACACGAGGAGCAGGCATCGCTTGCGGTGATGCGCCTCGAGGTAGCGCACGGCGCGCAGGTAGCTGGTGGGCTCGCGGGGCCGGGGCAGGCGCGCGCAGGCCTCGAGCAGGGTCCCGAGTTGCTGGAGTCCACCGCGCGGCGGCACGAAGCAGCGGGCCTGGGAGTCGAAGGCCAGCAACCCCACGCGCTCGCCGCGGCGCAAGGCGACCGCCGCCAGGTCGAGGACCGGCGTCAAGGCCAGGTCGAGCTTGGGGACGCCGTCGATGAGGCTTCCCATGAGGCGGCCCGTGTCGACGGCGAGGAGGAGTTCGGCGTTGCGTTCGGTCTCGAAGAGGCGCACCAGCGGCCGGCGGCGACGCGCGCTGGCCTTCCAGTCGATCTTGCGCACCTCGTCGCCCACCACGTATTCGCGAAGCGACTCGAACTCGCGCTCCGCGCCGCGCTGGCGCACCCGGCGCTGCCCCAGCTCGTCGATGGTCGCCGCCTGGGCGAGCAGCCATTCGGTCTCGCCCGCGGGGCGCCCGGGCAAGACGAGGACCTCTCCCGGGAGCGTGCGCAGCTCCTGGTAGGCGAGGAGGCCCGCCGGCGAGGAAACGCGTAGACCCAGCGGCGGCGGAGGATGCGCACCCCGCGAGAGGCCGACGAACTCCACCTCGCGCACTTGCTCCTCGCCCGGCGCGAGGAGCAACTCGAGGGAACAGCCATCGCCCTCGAGTTCGGCGGGAAGGACCTCGCGCAGCTCCACGCGCAAGGTCCGCGGCGAGGCGTTCCGCAGCGCGAGGGCGTAGCGACCGCGCCGTCCCACGTGGTAGGCCGGCGCCAGGCGCCGCTCCACCAGGACCGAGGCACGGGGCGGACGGGTGAGGAAGTCGACTCCGAGCAGGAGGCCCAGCGCGGCCAGCGCGCTCCACCAGAGCCAGCCCACCGGCGGGATGAGGGGCACCGGCAGGGACAGCAAGAGACAGCTGGCCAGCGCCCAGAGGAGGCGACGCGTGGGAACCGCGCGCCGCGGGCCGGGGGCGATGGGCGCAGCCGCCGCCTCCTCGCCCCGGACGCGGCTCCTCGGCGCCGCGCCGCGGCCGCCCTGCGCGTCCCACGCCACGACGGAGCCCTTCAGCGCGGAACCGGCACGGCGTCGAGGATGGAACGGAGGACGCCGTCGGCGCCCAGGCCCTCGACCTCCGCGGAGGCGGTGAGGAGGATGCGGTGTCGCAGCACGGGCGCGAACATGTCCTTGACGTCGTCGGGGATGACGTAGTCGCGCCCCTCCAGGGCGGCGGCCACGCGGGCGGCGACCTGCAGCATGAGGGAAGCGCGCGGGCTCCCCCCGAGCTGAATGTGAACGTTGTCGCGTGTGCGGCGAACCAGCTCGAGCAGGTAGCGGACGACCGGGGGGCGGATCTCGACGGCGAGGGCCTGCTCCTTGGCGGCCGCCAGCTCCTCGGCCCCGCCGACGGGGTGGACCGAACTGAGCAGCGTCGAGAGGCCCGCCGTATCCCCCCGATGCTGCGCGAGGACCCGCTCCTCCTCGTCGAGGCTAGGGTAGTCGAGGCGGATCTTGAACAGGAAGCGGTCGAGCTGGGCCTCGGGCAGGGGGTAGGTGCCCTCGTATTCGATGGGGTTCTGGGTGGCGAGCACCAGGAAGGGCTGCGGGAGCGCGCGGGCGGCTCCCTCGATGCTCACCTGCCGTTCCTGCATGGACTCGAGCAGCGCCGACTGCGGTTTGGCCGGCGCACGGTTGATCTCGTCGGCGAGGAGGAGGTTGGTGAACACCGGCCCCTCGACGAGATGGAACTTGCCGGTCTGGAAGTCGAAGATCTGGGTACCGATGATGTCGGAGGGCATGAGGTCGGGCGTGAACTGGAGTCGCTTGAACTCCAGGCCCAGCGCTGCGGCGAGCGCGCGCACCAGGGTCGTCTTGGCGAGCCCCGGCACTCCCTCGAGGAGCACGTGCCCCTCGCTGACCAAGGCGATGAGGATGAGCCGCACGGCCTCCTCGTGACCGACCACCACCTTGCCCACTTCGCGGCGCAGGGCGCCGAGCAGATCCGCGATGCGGCTCATTCCACCTCCGCAAGAGCGGCGGATTCTCGCACGCCGCCCCGGCGCGCGAGATGCTCGCGGGCGACCTCGTCCAGAGTGCGCGACGCCCGCAGCAAGTCTTCGGGGCCAAAGGGACCGGCCCCTTCGATGCGCTCCACGAGCGCGGCAAGCCGTGCGTCCTCGGCGGGCGCGGGCAGTTCCCCACGGCGCGCGGCGAGCAGCCAGCGCGCCGCGGCCCGGGCGCGGCCGGCCCGCTCCGTCAGATCGGCCAGGCTGACCACGAATTCCTCCTTGGCCCGACGCGGAACGAGGCGCTCGGGCCGCGCCGCTCCGAGCCGCAGCGCCCCCCGCCAACCGAGAACCCCCACGAGCAGCGAAACCGCGTAGACCACCAGGCGCACGGGGCTCTCCCAGAGGAGCGCGAACAGCGAACGCTGCGGGCGCAGGCCGTGGGTGAATTCGTCGAAGAGGAGCTCGCGGCGGCCCTCTTCGCTGGTGACGTGCAGGAGTCGCTGGGCGACCCGGGCCGCCCCGCCGCGCGGGCTGATGGCCAGGTTGGTGAAGGGGTAGGGGGAGGCCACGACCACGATCCGACCGCGGCCGAAGGCTCGTTCGACGGCCAGGGGCGCCCCGTCGAGCTCGAGGAGGACGCGGGCATCCCCCGGCGGCCCCGCGAACACGGCGATGCCCAAGGGCTGCTCCGCGGTGTCGACGCTGCGGACGAGCCGGTCCTCCCCGCCCAGAGGGCGCAGCGAGTGGGCCAGGCGCCGCGCGTCGCTCGGCAGCGGCCGCGGGAAGTGCAGGGCAAGGTCCTTCAGCGGGCCGCGGCCGCGCAGGGCGCCGGCGACGGACGCCCAGCGGACGCGCGGCGGCGCTCCGAGGAGGGACGCGGCAAGGTCCTCATCGGCGTCGTCGTCGCTCGGCCCGGTCGCCACCTCGACCCCGAGGGCCGAGAGGGCGCGCCGACCGGGAAGGACCCAGAGGAGGCGACCGCCGGCCTCGATCCAGGCGAACAGGGCGCGGCGCTGCGCGGCGTCGAGGGTCGCCTGGCCCACTCGGGCGAGGGCGACCGTCGAGAGGGGGTCGATGACCGCCAGGGCGTGGTCGTCCGGGGGGCGAGGGAGGCTGCCGAAGCTCCCCAGGTGGCGCTCCACCCGATACCCCAGGCGCCGCGCGAGTTCGAAGACGGCGCCGTAGCCGTCGGCGCGCGTGCTGTAGGTCGTCCGCCGGCCGTTGCCCTCCTCGGGCGGCATCACGAAGAGGTCCAGGGCAACGCCCAAGACCCCCACGAGCAGGGCGGCGAGGGTCACGTTGCGGACCAGCGCACGGCGGGCCCGCCGCGCCGCTTCCTCGACGCCGACGCGGACGAGCTGCCCCTCGGCCACCGGAGCAGGCCCGGTCACGCGCGGCGCACCTGCCGGGCGAGGGCGTCGACGGTGTCCGCGCAGGCGGTGAAGTCGTCGGCGCCCACGTCGGCGCCGCCGTAGAGGGCCTCCTCCACCGCGCGCCCGAAGCTCCCCAGGCGCTCGCCGACTCGATCCTCGAGCCGAGACAGCACCTCGCGAGGGGTCTGGCTGCGGGCGACGCGGAGCACCCGCTCCTCGCTCAGCAAGGCGAGGAGGGCGAGCAAGAGGACGCGGAGGGCCTCCCGCCGCTCGCCCGCCGCCGCGAGCCCCTCGGCCTCCCGGCGCAGGTCGCGGAAGCGGCGCGCTCGCTCCGCGGCGTCCTCCGCGCTGCTCTCGTCGCCGGCGAGGACGCCGCCGGCAAAGGCGGCGCGGAGGGTGACCGCCATGTGCCAGAGCAGGAGGAGGAGCACGGCGAGCAAGGAGCAGATCAGCAGGTAGTAGAGGAGCGGCGACGCCGCGGCCAGTCCCTGCAGCGCGCCCACGAGCGCGCGAAAGCCATCCAGCACCCAGCGCTCCAAGGCCTCGAGGAGTTCCTCGGGGCCGACGTGCGACGCGTCGAGCCCCCGCGCGAAGGCAGGGTCTCGGAACACCGCGCGCGCGGCCTCTTCGACCTCCTCCGGGCTCGGCGCTGGGGGCATGGCGGAAGTGTATCCGCTCCGAGCCGGCCAGCGAGGTCGCGCCGGCGCGGGACCGAGGGAGCGTGGGCCGCGCCCCGGCGGCGAGGCCGTCGCCGGAGGGAGGAGGCCCAGCCCTCGCGGAACCGCGCGCGCTCGGCTAGGCTCCCTCCATGCCGAGCGCCGTCATTCTGCAGGAGCTCCAGACGGGGAGTGTGACCCTTTGCCCCGTGGGGAAGCGGGTCGCCGTCGGGCGCAACGCGCAGTCGTTCGTGGTCTGCAAGGACAAGCACGTCTCCCGGCACCACTGCGAGGCCGAAGCCCTCCCCGACGGGCGCCTACGCCTCGTCGACCGCAGCAGCTACGGGACCTACCTCAACGACGAACGCATCGAAGAGGCTGTGGCCAGGCCCGGCGACCGGATCGTGCTCGGCCACGACTACGCGCTGAAAGTCGTCGGCCTCCTCGACCCCGACGCCTCCCATCACGGCGAGAAGGAGCCCGTTCCCCCGCGCTACCTCGGCGCGCACTACCTCCTCCTGCGCGAAGTCGGCCGCGGCGGCATGGGCATCGTCTACGAAGCCTGGGACGAGCAGCGCAAGCAGCGCTGCGCCGTCAAGTGGCTGCGCGGGGGCGGCGAGGCCGACCCGGATGCCATCGCGCGCTTCCGCCGCGAGGTCCTCGTGCAAGGGAAGCTCGCCGACTACCCGGCCATCGTCTCCGTCTACGACCTGGGCATCGTCACCGGCTCGGGGGAATGGTTCTGCGTCATGGAGTACGTCGTCGGCGAGACCCTCCTTGCGCGGCTCCGAAGCGGCTCGCTCTCCCGCGAGGAAGGCGTGCGGCTCATCGCCCGCGTGGCGCGCGCGGTGGGCTACGCCCACCGCCGGGGAGTGGTGCACCGCGACATCAAGCCGGCGAACATCCTCATCACCCCCGAGGGGCAGGTTCGGCTCACCGACTTCGGGATCGCCAAGGCCCTCGACGAGAGCGGGCGGCTCACCCTGCCGGGGATCATGATGGGAACCCCGGGCTACATGGCGCCCGAACAGATCACCGACAGCAAGCGCGCCGGACCGGCCGCCGACATCTACGCCCTCGGGGCGCTCTTGTTCACCATCCTCTGCGGGAAACTGCCCGTTCGCGGACGCAACCTGCGCGAGGCCATCGACAACGCCCGCAAGGGCAAGCTGGGCCCCTCCGCGCAGGAACTCGACCCCACCGTGCCCGAGGCCCTCGACGCCGCCTGCCGGCAGGCCCTCTCCTTCCGGCCCGAGGACCGCTGGCCCACTGCCGAGGACTTCGCCGCCGCCCTGGAGAACTTCCTGCGCGAGGAGACTCCCTCCGAGCGCGTCCGGCTGCAGGCGCCGCCCCGCTGAGCGCGCGGCTCCGCCGAAGCGCCGCGAGCGGCCCCCGGCGAAGGTCCCCGCGACGCTCCGGAAGGACGCTGGCCCAGCCACCGTGGCTGGGCCAGCATCCGGAACGCAGGCGAGGGGGGCTCAGCCGATGTCGGTGCGAATCCCCTCGGTAATGTCTTCGAGGACCTCGACCAGCGCATCGTAGACGAGGTCGGAGGAGGCGGTCCGCAGGGCGGGGTTGCGGACTTCGAGGCCGAAGGTGGCGTTCTTGAGCGCGTCGCGGAGGCGCGCAGAACTCATGTGGTACTTTTGGCAGAGCGGCTCGTAGACCTCGGGAACCGAAAGCAAATCGTAGCTGTCCCAGAAGCGGCGCTTGACCGTGACCCGGCACCCCGGGCCTCCGGATCCCGGCTGGATCTCGAAGACGCGCGAGCGGCGGCCGCTCTTGCGGCCCCCCTTCAGGCGATGCGCGCGCGCCGCGATGCCCCGCCGCCGCAGCTCGTCGATGATGTCGTCCGGCGTGGGCACGTCGCTGCGCTGGGACCAAACGTTGACCGCCTTGTCCTCGCGCAGGCGTCCGTCCACGAAGCCGAGTTCCACCGCGCCGGTGAGTTCGCAGTTCACTTGAATGGACTGCGGTTCGTCGACGAAGGGGGCGATCTCCTCGAAGGCGGCCCGCGCCCGCACGGTGGAGGGCGTCGAGGCCCGCTCTTCGTGTTCGATGAGCACGGCGTTGCCTTCGCGACGGTGGGCCACTCCGTGGGCTCGGAGCGCAGAGCACACCCGCTCCACGTGACGCGGCGACAAGAGCAGGGTTCCCGACGCCGAGTAGCGGTAGGCCACGACCCCTCCCCAAACAGAAGCCGCGAGAACCCCGAGGGGGGTGCGGCCATAAGTCAAGCACTAACTGCGACTTAGAGGCCCATAGCCTATCCGCGCCGCTGCGGCAGGTCAAAGAAAAAACCTGCCGCTCCACGAAGTCTTCGCATCTCTTTGCGTTCCAAGCGCGTGGGCTGTGGAGAAACCGTGGACAAGACCCTCGCGCCCTTCCTTGGCTTCATAGCCAAAGGACTTACGGCGCACCTGCCGAACTCCTTTTCCACCTTTCCCCGGATCCCGGCGCAGCGCTTCCGGGGGGAGCGGCGGACTTCCCTGCGCAGGAGGTGGGCTTCGGACGTGCTCAGGGAGTGGAGGAGAGGGCATCCGGGTCGTCGGACGCCGGCGGGGGCGCCGCTCGGCTCGAGAGGACTTCCGCATCCACCACCTCCCCCGGCCCCCACGCCGTCCCCTCGACCGAGGGGACGTCGCTGGGGACGCCGAACACCCGGCGGCGAAGCCCACGCACCAGGGCTCGACGAAAGGGGGGAAGGAGAAGGAGGAAGCCTACGGCATCGGTAAGGAGCCCCGGCGTGACCAACAGGCAGCCGGCCACCAGAAGGAGCGCACCCTCCACCAGGGGACCGCCGGGGGGCGCGCCGCGGGCCACTTCCGCGCGCAGACGGGCGAGGACCGCCAAGCCTTGCCGGCGGGCCAGCCAGGCCCCGCCCAAGCCCGTCGCCACCACGAGGCCCACCGTGGGCAGAAGCCCCAGCCAGCCCTCCACGCGAAGGAGCAAGAGCACCTCGGCCAGGGGAAGCAGGGTGAAGGCCAGCGCGAGTGCACTCAGGGGCGCGCAGCCGGTGCAACCCACGCGGCCTTGCACCCACGGACCGGCGGGGCCTGGCTCCCAGGGCCCCTCCGCACCGGAGGGCGGGACGCTCACCGCGACCGCCCGAATCCGCACCGCTCCCCTCGACGGGTCGGCTTCGCGGAGGCGCTCCGATCGGCCTCGGCCCGCGGACGCGCGCGGGCAGAGGCCATCAGCCTCCCGCCGGGCCCGGCGCAGCCTCCAACGCAGGCAGCGCGTCGAGTTGCTTCAGAATGCCCGCCGCCCAGCTCGAGGTGAAGAAACAGATCATGCGGCGCTCGCGCAGGTCGGCGACCCGCTGCGAAAGCTCCTGGGCGGCGGCCCCCGAGCGCAGACGAGCGCTGAGCCACTCGGCGAGCACGGCCTTCTCGAGGTAGGTGCGCTCGTGGTCCGAGACGATGCCGCGCTCCTCCGCCTGGACCTTGATCCGCCGCAGCTTCCCCTCCATGTCGGCCTTGGCGAACTCCTCGTCGCGGGCGAAGGCCTCGGTGACCACCGCGAGCACCAGGGCGTGGTGCGCCGACCAGTTGGTGTTCTCGCGGACGAGCTTCAGGCAACCGAGGGCCTCCAAGGTGGGCTTGGGCCCCGCCGCGAAACTGATGAACTGCAAGGCGACAGCCTGCTGAAAGTAGGAATCGGGTTCGCGCAAGGCTGCAAAGCCCTTCTTCTCCGCCTTGCGGGCCTTGTTGAGCTCCTTCAGCTTCTCGGCGGCCTTGGCGCGCAGGCGCCCTAGCAACTCGAGGCGCTCCTTGGGGTCCTTGCCCTTGCCGACCTCGGCGGCAACCAAGGCAGCCACGGCTTCGTTGCACTCGCGCAGGGTGAGGACCTTGTCGGCGCCGGCGACCGAGAGCAACGCCAGGCGCTCGGCGGGGCTGGCCTCTCCGTAGCCGGGGATCTTCTCGGTCGCGCTCTGAGCGTTGGCTGCGCTCAGACCCGCGGAGGCAAGGGCGAAGACCAGCGCCGTCGCAGTCTGTCTCATGACACCTCCCAGGGGCAGGATCGTAGGGTGCCTGGCGACGGCGCGCAACGCGCGGCGAAGGCGCGCCTCCCGCCCTCAGAACACCCGCCGGCGGGGCCCTTCGACTTCGTAGCGGAGCCGGGCCCGGGCGTCGAGTTCGAGCCACCAAAGGCCCAGTCGCCCGCGCCCGCGGAGCCGGCGGCGAGCCTCGCTCGCTGCGAGGCGTCCCCGCCGGAACCGCGCCTCGCCCGCAACCTCGGCGCCGCGAAGTTCGAGGTCCCGAACCCCCGTGCCGCCGGCCGCCGCGGCGGTCGCCTCGATCCGCGCCCCCTCCTCCGCGCGCGCGCGCACGACGAACTCCTCGCCCTCGCGGCGCGCCTCGCGGCGCGAGGCGTAGACCAAGGCGCCGAGCAAGGGCAAGCGCTCGCGCCGCTCCTCGCGCCAGCGCGACCCCGCCCCGGGCGGAGGCAGAACCCGCCAAAGGAGGTCGAGGGCGTCGCGCAAGCACTCGTCGGCCAGCACGGCGGTCAACTGCTCGAGGAGGGGACCGGAGCCGAAGGACGGCCAGCCCCCTCCCTTGGCCCGGGCGCAAATGGCCGCCCGCAACGCCGAACCGCCCGCGAGTTCGAGCACCTCGCCCCGGGGACCCCGCGCGAAGCGCAGCTCCTTGCCCACACCCGCGCGGAGGGCCGCGAGAGGCCCCCCCTCGTTCGCGGCGGAGGAGGCGGTGTCGTGGCGCAAGGGCGGCATGCGCAGGCCGGCCATGCGAGCATGCATCGCCCCCGCCAGCGAGCGCACCCGCAACACCCCGCGCACGACGCCGCGGGAGTCCACACTCGCGACCTCCTCAGCGCAGCGCAGGCTCAGCTCGAGGTCGGCGGCTTGCAACTCCCGGCCGCCGAGACCGCGGCTGCGCTCGAGGCGCACCGAGAAGACGACGCGCCGTCGTTCGCCCGCCCTCGCTTCCCAGCGCTGCCCCCACGCCGGCGCCGCCACCCCCAGGACCCCGCACGCGAACACGGTGGCGAGCGACGACCGCCGCAGACCGCGCCGCGGAGCCCGACCGCAGCGAAGGGGAGCCCACCGAGGGCCCCCGCCCCGAAGGGGCGAAGGCCCCTCTCCGCCTGCGATGGGTCTTTGCTCCACCCTGCTCGCCTTCCAACCCGCGGGCCCAGCGCCGACCCGCGGACCCAGCGGGGGCAGCGACGAGCCGCCGCCCCTCCCGCGCTCCGAAGCGCGACGGCGACCCGCGGTCGGGACGCGGCCCCCCGCGGCCACCGGGCGCGCGTCCCGAGCGAAGGTCGCTCGACCTCCGCGCGCTTCGACCGGGCTCCTTTGCGGGCCCTAGAACTTGGCGCCTTCGTCGGCGCCGGCGCCCGAAGCCGGCTTCGCCGCAGGGGGAGCGTCCTTCTGCACGAAGCGCACCACCACGCGCGCGGACACGCTCATCTTGGGAGCCTGGCCGCCCTCGCCGCCCTGGCCGCCCATGCCGCCCTGGCCGCCCATGCCGCCCATCATGCCTAGGCCCGCAGGCGCCTCGCCCTCGGCCTCGATGCTGCGGGTGATCTCGGCGTCCACCACGTGCCCGGAACGGACGGTCGCGGAGCCATCCAGGGAGGCCCTGCTGAGCTTCATTCCCGCCAGCACGGTCTTCAGCATGTTCATCATCGGGTTGCCCCCACCCTCCTCGGCCGGCGCACGCTCGAGGGTCGGCTCGCCGTCGAGGCCAAGGGTGATGCGGGTGGTCCCGCCCTCGCTTCCCGAGTGGGTGAACTTGGTGCGGTAGCCGAGCTGTCCGAGCATCAGCACGGGGACCTTGCGCTCGCGCGTCCAGCTCTCCCCCTCGGCCTTCGGGCCGGGGGGCAGGACCTGACATACCTGGTTCAGCGACTCGGACAGCGCCTCGTCGGCGAAGGCCGCCGTAAGACGGTCCACCAACATCTGCGTAATCTGCTCGGGCCCCATCTGCATGCCCATGGGGCCCATGGCGCCCGGCTGGGACTGCAAGAAGGCCTTGACCTCCTCGGTCGCCGCGCTCGCGATGGCGTCTCGAATCTCCTGCCCGCCGCTGAGCCCTTCGACCTTCCCGGTCGCGTCGAGGGTGAAGCGGAAGCTCTTGCCGACCGCATGCCGGAGGACGCTCAGCAGCTTCGCCTCGCCGGTGGCCTGCCCGTCGTCGGCCGCGCTGTCGTAGGCCACGGTCTGGACACCCATCATCGACTTGTTCGTGCGCGACTGCTGGACCGACGTGATGGTCGCCTCGACGGTCGCTCGATCGCCTTGGACGTCGAGCACGCGCAGCGTGAGGGTGTAGCCGGTCTTCTGCTCGGTGTCGACGAGGTTCATCCCACCGCCCATGCCGAGGCTGGTGGTGCTCTTGACGCTGTAGGCGTAATGCAGGGTCTGGCCCTTGTCCAACTTCCAGGCGAGCGCGGCGCGCTCCTCGGTCTGCGCAGCGGCGCTCGCCCCCAAGGCGCACACCAGCGCAGCGGTCCAGGCCATGCTTCCCTTGCTCATCGTCGGATCTCCATCGAAGTGGTGGGGTGGGTCCCGCGGGCGGGCGACCGCGCACCGCAGCCGGTCGGGAGGACGTTGGCTGATACGCACGGACTCGCCCCTCGTTGGAGACGGCCTCCCTGGCGGAAGGCTCTGATTTCGCAGAGGATGGGCCCCTCCCCAGGAGGCTTGTCATGGAGTGTCCCCGCTGCGGTGTCGCCCTCGAAGCCGTCGTCGAGCAAGGGGTCGAGGTCGACCGATGCTGCGGCTGCGGGGGAGAGTGGCTCGACCAGGGCGAGGGCGAAGCGCTCAGTCGCCCCGAACTCGCCCTCGCCGAACGCGTCGAGGCCCTCGATCCCCGCCAACCAGTCGACGACAGCCCTCCGCTCGCGTGTCCTCGCTGCCGCGGGACCCTCCAGCGCGAGCGCTACGCCACCTCCGGGGTCGAGATCGACCGCTGCGATTGCGGGGTGTGGCTCGACCGGGGCGAGCGCGAGAAGATCGCGGCCTACCGAGCGCGCTGCCTCGAGTCCCTTCGCCAGCAGGGCAACGCTTCGCAGGGGCCAGGCGACTTCCTCTTCGCTCCCGAAGAGCTCGAGCGCTCCTTCGCCCGCATCCACTTCCGCCTGGGGCGCTCCGAGTAGGAGCCGGAGGGGAACTCCGCCCGCGACCCCCGCCGGGCGGCCCTCCGCGCGTCAAGGCGGCCGCCGGCAGATCCACCCCACGTCCTGGCCGCAGGAGAAGGGCGGCCCGGGAAGGAACCCCACGGCGCGGAGCGCCTCCTCCACTCCGAACCCGCGGTCGCGCGCAAGCAGCGTGAGGGCCAAGCACCCGCCCGGCGCGAGCACCCGGGCCATCTCGGCGAGGGCCCCCCGCGCCGACCCAGGAGCGAGGAGCAGGGACGTCACCGAGAAGACCAGATCGAAACGGTCGCTCGCCAGCGGTAGGCGGCGGAGGTCCCCCTGCACGCGCCAGGCGCCCGCGGAGGCCCGCCGGAGCATGGGCCCGGAGAAGTCCAGCGCCAGCGGAGGCCGCTCGAGGCGGGGCAGCCGCGCCAGCAAGAGTCCCGTCCCGCAGCCGAGGTCCGCGACCCGC
This sequence comes from Planctomycetota bacterium, assembly GCA_003695705.1. Lineage (GTDB taxonomy): Bacteria > Planctomycetota > J058 > J058 > J058 > J058. The sequence continues at coordinate 2,575 of RFHU01000146.1, read as the reverse complement.
GCGCGGGGGTCCACCGAGAGCCGCGCCAGGAGCGCGTCGTATTTCTCCGCCTGCAAGGCCGCGAAGCGGGCGTCGTAGCGGTCCGCCGAACGGTCGTAGGCCTCGCGCAGCAGGCGCGGGGGAAGCGCGTCGGTCATGGAGTCACCCCGTTTGCGGGCTCCGCCGCGGACCTGGCCTCTCCGCGCCGGCCAGGAGGCGCCCCACCCCCGCGTCGGGCGCTCGGCCTCTCCGGGGGCCTGCAACGCGGAGATCCTGCGCATGCCGTGCGCGCATCGGTTCAGGCTGCTGAAACCAAAACCGAACCGGCCGGCCCCCCCTCACCAAGAGTTGACGGGTTAGGACCCCCCGAGACCCTCCTCGGTCCGGAACGGAGTGTGCGCTTCCCGCGCGGAGAGCAGGAGGTGAAGGTAGCGTAAAAGCCGCCAGGAGGCCGGCTTTGCGCTTGCCTTGCCGCGAGGGGACAGCGATCTTCGCGCCCCAACGGCCCAGGAACGGGCAAGGTTCACGGAACTCGAGAGACACTCATGATTCCTACGCGCAGCTTGGTTGCGTTCATCCTTTTCGCCGCCTTGGCCCTCGGCGGGCTTGCGGGCTGCAACACGGGCTCCCGCAGCGACGGCACCGCAGCGGGCAGCACCGCGGGCGGCGCCACCGGCGGCGGCGCCACCATTACCGGAACCGCCGGCGACGACAACCTGGTCGGGACGCCCCAGGCCGACACCATCAGCGGCGGCGACGGCAACGACACCATCTCCGGCCTCGACGACGACGACACCCTCTCCGGCGACGCCGGCGACGACACGGTCAACGGCGACGCCGGCAACGACACCCTCGCCGGCGGCGACGGCAACGACACCCTCGACGGCGGCGACGGCGACGACACCCTCGACGGCGGCGCCGGCAACGACACCCTCGCCGGCGGAGCCGGCAACGACGAGCTCCTCGGCGGCGACGCCGGCGACGACACCCTCGACGGCGGCGACGGCGACGACGTCCTCCTCGGCGGTCCCGGCGCCGACGCTCTCGACGGCGGCAACGGCGACGACATCGTCTCCTACGCCACCTCCACCGCCGCGGTCACCGTCGACCTGACCCTGGGCGCCCAGACGGCCAGCGGCGGCGACGCCGCCGGCGACACCCTCGCCAACTTCGAAGGCGTACGCGGCTCGCCGCAGGACGACGCCCTGACCGGCGCGGACAGCGTGAACAACACCCTCGAGGGCGGTCCCGGCGCCGACACCATCGACGGCGGCCCCAACAGCTTCAACACGGTCTCGTACGAACACGCTCCCGCCGGCGTCACCGTCGACCTGACCCTCGGGGTGCAGAGCGGCAACAGCGACGAGAACGGCGACACGCTGATCAACATTCAGGCCATCCGCGGCTCGGCCTTCGACGACACCCTCACCGGACCCGATCAGCAGGGCGTGCTCACGACCCTCGAGGGCGGCCCGGGCGCCGACACCTTCGTCGTCAGCCCGAACAACGGCGGAGACATCAGCTACGAGCATTCGCCAGCGGGCGTGACCGTCGACCTCGCCGCGAACACGGCCAGCGGCGGCGACGCCACGGGCGACGACGTCAGCAACATGGACATCGACGGGATCATCGGATCGAACTTCGACGACACCCTTATGGGCAGCGACGTGTTCGGCACCCGCCTGGTGGGCCTGGCCGGCAACGACACCCTGACCGCCAACCCCGGCCCCCTGCAATTCGCCAACCTGCTCCTGGGCGGCGAGGGCGACGACGTCATCACCGGCGGCCTCCTCAGCGACAACCAGATCGACGGAGGTCCCGGCGCCGACACCATCGTCGGCGGCGACCAGAACGACGTCATCGTCTACGACCCCAACGACGTTTCTTACGATTTCCGAACCACCGTTCCCAACGGCGTCGACCTCCTCATCACCACCGTCGACCTCGACCTCGGAAACACCGGGCCGACCATCGCCAACCTCAACGACCTCGGCGTGCCCCAGCAGGGCGGTCCGCAGGTGACCATCACCGTCACCCCCGCCGACGTCACCGCCAAGACGCAGAACAACACCCTGCTCATCGACGCCGTGCCCTACACCGCGGCCAGCGACGCGGTCATTCAAGGGACCGGATGGACTCGCAACGGAACCACCACGCTCTTCAACGTCAACTACCTGCGCTACGAAGGCGCAGGCGGCGCCGTCCTGCTCATCAATCCCCTGGTGCAGAACGTCGCCGGCGTCGTCCCCTAGGGTCCGCCTCGCGATGGTGCGGTGACGGGTGCGTCCCTGGGGGCTTGCAGGGACGCTCGTCGCCATGCGTCTTGGAATCGAAGCTCTCCGCGCAGCGCTCTGGGACGACAGGGCACCGAGTGCGATGGGGCGTCCTGAGCTGACGAACGAGCGGTGGCGGCGGATCCGGGACCTGTTTCCGCCGCCTGCAACACGACGGGGGAAGCCGCGGCACCCGCGAAGGCTCCTGGACGGAGTGTTCTGGATCCTCAGGACGGGCGCATCCTGGCGAGGTTTGCCCGAGCGCTAGGGCCCAGGGAAGACCGTTTGGCGCCGGTTCGATCCGTGGAGGCGCGAGGGGCGCC
>RFHU01000145.1 GCA_003695705.1 Planctomycetota bacterium | reverse complement strand
GTCCCGAAGGGGGTCACCGGGCCACCAGCGACTGGAGGAGGCGCTGGGTGCGTTGCAGGGCGTGCAGGGGCGACTCGTCCGCGGCGCCGAGCGAAGCGTCGTCGCCACCTTGCTCGGAGTCGAACTCCAAGACGCGGTAGCGGCCGCTGGTTTCGCCGAGCAGGCGGCGGGCGGCGGCTTCGCCCGTCAAGTCGCCGCAGCGGGCGCTGCGGAGGATGCCCGCCACGAACACGAGCTCGCCCGCGGCGGTGGTGCCCTCCACGCGGATGCAGGCGTCCCGACCGCGAATGCTGATGAGCTGGCAGGCGCGGACGAGCTCTTCGCCCGCGAAGGCCCGGTCGGCGTCCGTGCCCGCCCGCGGCGCGGGGGGCGCGCTCCAGTCGCGGGTCTCGGTGTCGACGAGGCGCGCGAGGACGGGTTCGAGCTCGGCCGGGTCGGAGAACTCGAGGTAGGTGAGGGAGAAGGGCCCGACCTGCACCCGTTCGCCGTGGGAGAGGCGGTGAGGGGCGGCGATGCGGCGCCCCTCCACGAGGGTGCCGTTGTGGCTGTGGTCGCTGAGGACGAAGGCGCCGCGCTCCCAGACGATGTCCGCGTGCCTCCGGCTGACGGCGTCGTGGGCGAGGACCACCGCGCTGGCGGGGTCGCGGCCGATGGTGCAGGGCTCCTGGGGCTCGAGGAGGGCCACCCCCGCCGGCAGGGCGGCGCCGACCAGGCAGGAGCGCTGCGCGCCGACCTGTTCCTCCCCGTCTCCGTCGGGGTGCGCGTCGGGAGGGGGCGGCGGCTGAAAGCAGTAGCCCACGCCGCGGACGGTCTCGATGCACGCGCGCAGCCCGCCGAGCTTTCGCCGGAGGCAGCGCACGTGGGCGTCGATGGCGCGCTCGGTGGTCGCGGCGTCGGGCCCGGCGACCCGTTCGAGGAGCTCGCCGCGGCGGAAGACCCGCAGGGGTTCGCTGGCGAGGGCGTCGAGGAGGAGGAATTCGCTCGGGGTGAGGCGCACGGGCGTCCCCTCGACGAGCACCTCGTGGCGTTCGCGATCGATGAGCAGGCCCCCCACCAGGGTGCGGCCTTCCCCCGCTCCGGGGGTTTCGAGGAGACGCCGCGCCCAGGCGAGGACGTCCTTGCGGGCGACGGGGATTGGGGCGTGGCGGCCGGCGTCCGGACGGAGCACGCTGGCGAGTTCGCTGGGGAGTTCGCCGGGCGAGACGACGAGCACCGGCGTGCGCGCGGTGGCCGGGTCCAGGCGCAGCCGGCGGCACTCCAGGAGCCACTCGGGTCCGTCGACGACCACGAGGTCCGGTGGCGGCGATGGCAAGGCTCCGCGCAGGTCGGCGGTTCGGTGCACCCGGTGCCCTTCGCGTCCGAGTCGGCGCGCGAGGGCGTCGTCCGCCTGGCTTCCGACGATCAGGACCTGCCCCATGCCTTCCTCTTGCTGGGGTCGCGGGTTTTCGGCACGCCCGCGCCGGGTGCTTCGACCTTAGCAGGCGATGCGGGACGCGGCAGCTCCTGGGGGAGGGGGCGATGGAAGATGCGACGGGGCCGAGCGGCGCCGGCCTTCTCCCGCCCCTCGGCGATTTGCCCGCGGCTGCGGGCACATCGGAGGGCTTTCGGGTTGCGCGCCTTCCGGCGCGCCGCCGCGGGGACGCCTGCCGGGAGCCCTGCGGGGGCACGGCGCTTGCGCTTCTTCGGCCACGGAGGTGGGCATGAAGCGGATGAACGGACAGCCTCTCGCCGTGCGCCTCGCGGCGCCCGAGGACGCGGCCACCGAGCCGCGGGAGTCGACGACCTGCCGCGACTGCGGTCGGCCCGTGAGCCGAGGGACCGGGCGCAGGCCCTTCTGCCTGGAGCACTCGCCCTACGTGGTGCGCCTGCGGGCCGAGCTCGCGCGCCGCCGCGCCGAACGCCGAGCGGCCTGACGGCCGTTCGGACCGTGCTGCCCGCTTGCGGCGACGTGGCCGCCGCGTCGAGGCGGGCCAGCGGCGCCTCGGGCGGGAGCGGCCGGCGGCCGCGGTTCGAGCTTCGCCGCACGGGCGGTTAGGTGCGCTGCCCGCGCCGCTGCCACCAGCTCGGGCCGGCCTCGACGGTGGCAGGGCGCCGCGGCGCGCGGAGCCTCCCGGTGGGCCGGACGTTCCGCTGGCTGCCGGGTGCCTTGAGGCGGGCGCTGCCGCGGCGGAGCGCGTCGCTGGCGCGTTGGGGGCGCAGGAGGGCTGCGCTGCCGGCAGGACGGGCGATGCGTTCGGTGCGCCCGCCGGCCGGCGCCACGTCGCCGGCCCACACCCACCTCCAGCGGCCGTCGTAGACGAGGAACTTGGTCTGCTCGTCGGCGGGTCCCGACTTGCGGACCCCGTAGACGGTCAGCAGCTTGCGATCCTTCTTCCGGTAGACCTCGAACACGGGGACCTCACGGGGCGCTGAGGGGGAGGTAGGAGGCGGGGCTCGCCCGGCGGGCGAGCTCTCCGGCCGCGGGGCGGCAGGGGGTCAGGACGGGAAGGTCGCCGCAGCGACCCGAGACCAGGCCGACCAGGGCGCCCCGCGCGTCCACCACGGGAGAGCCCGAGTCGCCCGGGCGAAGGGCGACGCGTTCCCAGCGGCGGGGCCCCCGGGCGAGGAGGACTTGTTGGGGGCGTCCGTCGGCCGAGGGGCGGAAGGTTGCGTCCGCGGGGAACCCTGAGAAGCCGAACAAGTCCGCGTAGGGGCCGGGCGCGTCGACTTCGAGGGCCAGGACCACGAGGTCCTCGGGGACCTGCGGAATGCGTTCGATGGCCCGGGCGCGCACCCAGCCTCCGCGCCGGCGCACGGCCACCTCGAGGCGCCCGCAACCGTCGACGACGTGGGCAACGGTCAGAACGCGGTCGGGTCCGATCACCGCCCCGCGGCCCACGCGGCGACCCTCGGGGCCGTGCCCCTCGATGGCCACGGCCCGGCCTCCGTCGCCGGCAGCGGCGAGGGGAGCGTGGAAACGGGCAATGCCCGCGGCTTCCAGGCCCTCCTCGAAGCGTTGCAGGGCGGCGCAGCCGGAGGTGCAGGGGAGGACCAGGAGGCAGAGGGTCGTGACGAGCAGAGAGCGGCGTGCGGCGTCCATGCCTCACCTCCGGGCGGGCTGGCGCTCTCCAACGCAGCCGTCGTGCCGCTCCTAAGTCCGCCCGCGGCCAAGGGCCAGGGGCGCCTGCGCCCGCGGCGAAGCCCAGCGCGGGGGCGTCGGCGCCTCCGTCGGGGCTCGCGGGGCCGCGACGCTACGCGGGGACCGGCGCTGCGCGGACGGGAGATCGCTCGCGGCCCGCACCCTCTTCTCCTTCGACCAGGCGCAGGAGGCGACGCAAGTCGCTGGCGACGTCGAGGGGGAGGTCCTGGGAGCGGGCGCGCAGGCGGGCGGCGATTTCGGCCGCGAGGCCACCGATCGCGCTCGGGCGGCCGCTGAGCAGGGCGAGCGCGTGGCCTTCGAGGCGGCGCTGCGCGGCGAGGAGCGCCAGGTTGGCGCCCCGGGCTCGGCAGCGCTCGCTGCCGGCGCGTTCGCAGGCCTGCCGGTAGCGGTGGGCGGCCCGCAGGCGGCCGAGGGCCTGAACGGGGGACGCGTCGCGTGCCAAGACGTCGTAGGCGCCGGCCTCGAGGGCGGCCTGGGCCGAGCACGACTCGTCGCCGCGGGGCACCACGTAGATCGCCGGGGTCAGGGGAAGGCGCCGGCGCACGCGCCGCACGTCGGCGGGAGCCCCGGCCACGCACACGACGTCGGCCCGAGCGCTGCCGAGCCGGGCGGGGTCTTCGCGGACGACGACGCGCAGGCCGGCGGCCTCGAAGGCGGCGGCGAAGCGCTGGAGCGAGCGACCGACGAGCAACACGGAGCGCAGCGGCGACTGCATGGCGACCTCCTGACGGAAGGACTCCTTCGCATTCGGCGTGCCAGCTCTAAGTCCTGCTTCGGAATCCCTCCACCGCGGCGGCTGACGGAAGCGGCGGCGGCGCTGCCGGAGTTCGCGACAGGCCTTTGCCTCACCCGCAGCGGAAGAGCGCGAGCGGGTGCGTCGGCGCACCTCTGCCTCCAGTGCCCCTGCGGACGGACACCCCGGGGCGCGCGTCCGTCCTCCGCCGCCTGTCCGCGGCGAGGCCAGAGGGGGGGTGGAAGAGCGGCCCGGCGCGGCGTGGGTGCGGGTCGGGCCGGGGGGCTACCGTTAGGCGGCGCGGTCGACGCGGGCGGCGCGGGGGCGAGGCGCGGCGTTCTGGAGCCAACGCCGCTCGTCCCGCAGGCTGCGCAGGGCGGCGAGGACGTGTTCGCGCTCGGAGGCGAGGAGGACCTGCAGGCGACGGTGTGCCTGCGCGATGCGCCCGAGGAGCGCGCGGTGCTCGGGGCGCTCGAGGCGTTCGGCGCCTTCGCGTCGCAGGGCGGCCACGAACTCCGAGCTGGCGCGCTCGGCGGCCAGGGCGCCTTCGAGGTCGCCTGCGGCCACCGAGTGGAGGGCTCGCGCGACTTCGCCTTCGATGGCCTCGAGGAGGGTGGTGACGCGCTCAGGCGGCATGCTGTCCCTCCAGGACCTGTCGGTAGGCGTCGAGGAGGCCGTCGAGGACCTCGCGCACGGCGTCCACTTCTTCGCGGCGAGCGGGCGGGGCGAGGGAGGCGAAGGCGAAGTCGTAGAGGGCGGCCAGGTTGGTGGCGAGTTCGCCGCCGCGTTCGCGGTCGAGGGACGCGAGGAGTTCGAGGACCACCGAGCGAGCGTGGCGGAGGGCCGCGGCGGCGGTTTGCGCCTCGCCATGCTCTGCGGCGGCCTGCGCGCGGTCGATGTCGAGGAGCGCTCGTTCGTAGAGGAGGAGGACGAGGGCCTGGGGGCGGGTGGTGGTCACGCGCATGCCTCCGTAGGCCTGCGCGGCGCGCTCAGGAGTCATTGTTCGTGCCTCCGGTCAGGCCCGCGAGGAAGTTGCTCTGGGCCTGAAAGGTGCTGCTGATGGTCTCGAGGACGCTGAAGCGCCGGACGAGCATTTCCCGCTTGCGCTCCAGGCTGTCTTCCTTGCGGTCGATCTGGCGCTCGAGGTCGCGGACGGTGGTGTCGAGGGCCTTCTGGCGCTCGTCGAGAAGCCCGCCGCTCTTGCTGAGCTCGTCGGCGGCGGCGACCAGCCGCGCGGCGGCGTCGGCGAGGAGGGTCGCGGCGGCGTCGGGGTCTGCGCCGAGGGCGGCGTCGAAGTCGGCGGCGTCGAATTGGAGCGTCCCGTCCCGCTCGGTGGCGAGCCCGAGCGCGGAGAGGTTGGGAAGCGCCGTACCGCCTCCGCTGGCCTGGGCGATGGCGTCGCCGAGGCGGCGCCGGGTGAGGTCGGCCACGAAGTCACCGAGGAGCGGGCCGCCGGGTGCGCCCTCGACGCCGGGCTGGGACTCCTTGGCGATCTTCCCCAAGACTTCGTTGTAGGCGTCGACGAGCTCTTGGACTTGCTCGCGGGCGGCTTCGAGGTCCGTGGCGACGGTGACGGTGATGGGCGTGCCGGCCTCGTCACGCAGGTCGAGGGTCACCCCGTCGATCACGTCGCTGACGACGTTGCTGGCGCGGCTGAGGGGGATTCCGTCGACGGTGAGCTGGGCGTCGCGGGCGGCTACGAGCTCGGTGGTCACCAGCGGGCTCGTGCCGCCGCTGAGGCCGCTGGCGTCCACGCTCACGGCGTTGCTGGTCCCGGTGGAGGTGCCGCGGATCACGAGCCGATAGGGAGTCGCCGAGCCGTCGTTGATGACCGAGGCCTGCACGGCCGCGCCCGAGGCGTTGATGGCGTCGCGCACGGCCTCCAGGCTGTCGTTTCCGGCGGCCACGGCGATGTTCGTCACCGTGCCGCCCACGGTGATGCTCAGGGTCCCGGAGCCCAGAACGCCGGCGGCAGCGGAGTCGGCCACGTTCTGGGAGGCGAGGGTCGTGGCTGCGGCGCGCTGGGTGACGACCACTTCGTGGACGCCAGGGACCGCGCTCGAGGTGGCGCTGACTTCGAGGCCTGCGTCGGAGGAGGTCGCCGTGCGGGCCACGTTGGTCTGCGCGTCGTCGAGCTTGGCGGCGAGGTCTTCGAGGTCGGAGAGCTTGGCGGAGAGGTCCGAGAAGATGCCCTTGGCGGCGTTGGCCTGGGTCTTGTCCGCCTCCATGCGCTGAATGGGCAGGCGTTCCACGGCCAGGAGCCCGTCGATGAGCGCCTGGGTGTCGAGGCCCGAGGCGAGGCCGCCGAACTGGATGGTCGGCACGGGGACGCTCCGAGGAGGTGAGGCCGGCGGGGGGGCGCGTG
>RFHU01000144.1 GCA_003695705.1 Planctomycetota bacterium | reverse complement strand
GGCGCGGATGGGGTTTGCGGGGAGCACGGCGCGCCGAGGGATTCGCCCGCCGCTCCGGTCGGTGCCGGGGTCCGGGGCTTCAGGTCGCCGGTTCGGGGGGCAGCACGACGCTTCGGCCCGCGTCGGAGACGAGGAGGGCACGCCCAGGGCCCGGCGGCGCCTCGGCGAGGGCGTCTTCGAGGGAGGCAAAGGCTTCGATGCCCGCCGGTTCCAAGAGGGCGGGGTCGATCCGCGGAGAGGCGACGAGCACCCGCACGCCGCGGGCTTCGAGGGCGCGCCAGCGAACGGCCTTGTGGTCGCCCAGGCGGTACTCGGCCTGGGCCGCGGCCCGGGCCGTGGCGAGGTCGGGGGCCCGGGCGAGCAGGTCGAGGAAGCGGGGCGGCCCGGCTCCGTCGGAGAGGTCGGCGGAAAGGATGAGGCAGCCGCCCGGGCGGACGGCGGCTTCGGTGTTCTTGATCCCCTTGTCGGCCTGGTAGAGGGTGCGCCCCAGGGGGCCGGTTGCGTGGGCCACGAGGAGGTCGACCGGCCCCACGCGGTGGAGGAAGCGCGCCCGCGCGGCGGCTTCGCAGCGGCGCAGGCTGCCGCGCCAGGTCCCGACCCCCAGGCCCACGGCGCGTCCGTCGTCGTCGAGGACGTGGTTCACGGCGAGCAGGCGGCGGTCTTCCTCGATGGCCGCCGCGATGCGCGCGAGGTCGTCGAAGACCGGGTTGCCTTTGCAGGCGAGAGGGCGTGCGCCGTCGTCCAAGGCGAGGCGGTGGTTGCGCTCGATGGAGGCGCGGTCGAGGACGCCGACCGTGGCGGTCTTGTGGGCCCCTCCCCAGCCGGCGAAGTAGTGCGGCTCCACGCTGCCGAAGGCCACGATGAGGTCGGCCCGGGCCAGCCTGCGGTCGATGCGCGCACCCGGCGCGAGGGCGACGTGGGCCCGGGTGGCGTCGGCGTCGTGGACCTCCACCGGGAGTCCGCCCAGGCGATCGCGGGCGGCGGCTTCGCTCTCGCGGTGCGTCCCCGTGGCCACGACGACGGGCGGACGCCCGCCGACCTCCCAGAGCTCGGCCAGGACCCAGGGCAGGTCTCGAGGCAGGGTCCGGGCGCCGTCGTTGACGAGGAGGACGGGGCGCGCGGCGCGGCGTAGGGCGCGTCGCAGGGTCTTCAGCGGGACCGCGGGGGAGCGCAAGGCGGGCAGCGCGCGGGGCCGGGCGGTTTCCCAGTCGAGGTCGGGGCGCGCGGCGCGGACGCGGTCGAGGAGGGTCAAGGCAGGAGCACGTCCTGCAGCGCCTCGACGCCGAGGGGGCCGGCGCGGAGGCGCTCGATGGCGCTCACCGCGGCCGCCGCCGCCGGGATGGTGGTGAAGCACGGGATGCCGCGGGCGACCGAGAGGGCGCGGATCTCTTGTTCGTGGCGGCGGGCGATGGGCTGCTGCGAGGGGGTGTTCACGACCAGGGCGATCTCGCCGTTGCGGATCAGGTCGAGCGGGTTGGGGCGGCCGACGTGGATTTTCGGAACCAGGCGGAGGGGCTCGACGCCGTGTCGCTCGAGGACGGTGTAGGTGCCTCGCGTGGCCACGATCTCGAAGCCCAGGCTGGCGAGCTTCTTGGCGATGTAGATGACCTGCTGCTTGTCCTGGTCGCGCACGGTGACGAAGACCGCTCCGCCGGTGGCGAGGTCTTCGCCGGCGCCGGCCTGGGCCTTGGCGAAGGCGGCCCCGAAGGCCCGGTCCATGCCCATCACCTCGCCCGTCGAGCGCATTTCGGGGCCGAGGAGGACTTCGCAGCCGGGAAAACGGTTCCAGGGGAACACGCTTTTCTTCACGGCGAAGCGCGGCGGCGCGAGCTCCTCGAGCACCCCTTGCTCGCGGAGGGTCTTGCCGACCATCACGCGCGCGGCGATCTTCGCGAGGGGGCGGCCGGTGGCCTTGGAGATGAAGGGTACGGTGCGCGAGGCCCGCGGGTTTGCTTCGAGCACGTAGATGGACTCTTCTTTGACCGCGTACTGCACGTTCATGAGTCCGCGGACGCCCAGCTCGCGCGCCAGGCGAGCGGAAGCCTCGCGGATGCGGTCGCAGAGCAGGGGCGGGAGCGTGTAGGGGGGGAGCGCGCAGGAGGCGTCGCCCGAGTGGACTCCAGCTTCCTCGATGTGTTCCAAGATGCCGCCAATGACCACCGCCCCTGCGGCGTCCGCGAGCAGGTCCACGTCGACTTCGATGGCGTCGTCGAGGAACTGGTCGATCAACACGGGATGATCGGGGCTGATTTCGGTGGCCGCGCGCACGTAGGCCTCGAGTTGTTCGCGGTCGTGGACCACGCTCATGCCGCGTCCGCCCAGCACGTAGGAGGGACGGACCATGACCGGGTAGCCGATGCGTCGCGCCACTTCGAGGGCCTCCTCCACCGTGCGCGCCGTCCCGTCGGCGGGGCGCGCGAGGCCCACGCGTTCGAGCACCTCGGCGAAGGCTTCGCGGTCCTCGGCGCGATGGATCGCCTCCGGGCTCGTGCCGAGGATGTTCACGCCGGCCGCCTGGAGGGCCAGCGAGAGGTTGAGGGGTGTCTGCCCGCCGAGTTGGACGATGACCCCTAGCGGCCGCTCGCGCTCGATCACGCCCAGGACGTCTTCGAGGGTCAGGGGCTCGAAGTAGAGGCGGTCCGAGGTGTCGTAGTCGGTCGAGACGGTCTCCGGGTTGGAGTTGATCATGATCGTCTCGTAGCCGTCCTCGCGCAGGGCCATGGACGCGTGGATGCAGCAGCAGTCGAACTCGATCCCCTGGCCGATGCGGTTGGGACCGCCACCGAGGATGACCACCTTCGGCTTGCCGCTGGATGGGACCTCGTCGGAGTCCTCGCCCCAGGTCGAGTAGAAGTAGGGCGTCCTCGCGGCGAACTCTGCGGCGCAGGTGTCGACGGTGCGGTAGGCGGGTCGCAGGCCTCGTTCGCCGCGGAAGCGCCGCACCTCCTCGGGGCTGCGACCGAGGGCGGTCGCGAGCTGGACGTCGCTGTAGCCGAGGCGCTTGGCCTCGAGGACCAGCGCGGGGTCGAGCGCTTCCCCGTGCGCCTCCTTCAGGCGGCGCTCGAAGGCCACCAGGTCTTCGATTTCGCCGATGAACCAGGGATCGATGCCGGTCAGGTCGACCACCTCGGCCGCAGGGATCCCGGCGAGGAGCGCCTGGCGGACGGCGAACAGGCGGCCCGGGTTGGGGGTCGCCAAGCGGGAGCGCAGCTCCGCCCGCGACGGGCTTCGTTCGGTCCCCCAGTCGTCGCGCCGGTCGAGGCCAAGCCCCATGCGTCCGCGCTCGAGGCTACGGAGGGCCTTTTGGAAGGACTCCTTGAAGGTCCGGCCGATGGCCATGGCCTCGCCGACGCTCTTCATGGAGGTGGTCAGGGTGGGGTCGCAGCCGGCGAACTTCTCGAAGTCGAAGCGGGGGATTTTGGTGACGATGTAGTCGATGGCGGGCTCGAAGCTGGCCGGGGTGCTGCGGGTGATGTCGTTGGCGAGCTCGTCGAGGGTGTAGCCGAGGGCGAGCTTGGCGGCCACGCGGGCGATGGGGAAGCCGGTGGCCTTGGAGGCGAGCGCGCTCGAGCGGGACACGCGCGGGTTCATTTCGATGACCCGCAGCGCGCCGTTCGCGGGGTCCACTGCGAACTGCACGTTGCTGCCTCCGCACTCGACGCCGATGGCGCGCAGCACGGCGAAGGAGGCGTCTCGCAGGCGCTGGAACTCTCGGTCGCTGAGGGTCAGCGCAGGGGCCACGGTCACCGAGTCGCCCGTGTGGACTCCCATGGGGTCCACGTTTTCGATGGTGCATACGACGATGCAGTTGTCCGCGCGGTCGCGGACGACCTCGAACTCGAACTCCTTCCAGCCGATGACCGACTCCTCGACGAGCACCTCGTGGGTCGGCGACGCGCGGAGTCCGTTGTCGACCAGCGCGCGGAACTCGTCGATGTTGTAGGCGACGCCGCCGCCGGTGCCGCCGAGGGTGAAGGAGGGGCGGACGATGGCCGGCAGGCCGATCTCCTGCTGGGCTTCGAGCGCCTCGGCCAGGGAGTGGACTGCGCGGGAGCGTGGGCTCTCGAGGCCGATGCCCTCGACGACCTCCTTGAAGCGCTCGCGGTCCTCCGCGCGCTCGATGACGTCGACGTCGGCGCCGAGGAGGCGGACGCCGAATTCTTCGAGGACCCCGCGGCGCGCGAGGTCGATGGCCACGTTGAGGCTCGTCTGTCCGCCCAGGGTGGGAAGGACCGCACAGGGGCGCTCCCGCTCGATGATGGCGCGGGCCGCCTCCCAGGTCACCGGCTCCACGTAGGTGCGGTCGGCGACTTCGGGGTCGGTCATGATGGTCGCCGGGTTGGAGTTCATGAGGATGACCTCGAGCCCTTCTTCGCGTAGGGCTTTGCAGGCCTGGGTCCCTGAGTAGTCGAATTCGCAGGCTTGACCGATCACGATCGGTCCGGCGCCGATGATGAGGACCTTCTTCAGGCTGGGGTCGAGGGGCATGAGGACTCCGGAGGCTGGCTCGGCGGCGCATTCTCGGGACTCCCCTGCCCTGCGTCCAGCCTCCGGCGGGGGGCTGGGGGCGGCGCGCTCAACCGCTTCGGCCGGCGGGCAGGATGCGGTCTTCGTCGGCGTAGACGCGACCGCCTCGACCGCGGAGGAAGGCGACCAGGGTTTGGCCGTGCTCCTCGGCCAAGGCCACGGCCAGCGAAGTGGGCGCGGAGATGGAGGCAACCACCGGGACGCCCAAGCGAAGGGCCTTGAGCACCAGCTCGTAGCCGGCGCGGCCGGAGAGGAGGAGGGTGGCCTGGGAGAGGTCGCGACCGGAGCGGACGGCGGCGCCCAGGGCCTTGTCGAGCGCGTTGTGGCGGCCCACGTCCTCGCGGAGGGCCCAGCAGGCCTCGTCCGGTCCGAAGAGCGCGGCCGCGTGCGTGCCCCCGGTGGCGGCGAAGAGGCGCTGGCCTGCACGCATTCGCGTGCTGAGGGCCGCCAAGCCTTCGAGCGTCCAGCGGGGCCCCCCGGGGGCCAGCGGGCTCAGGTGCCGGGTGAGCCCCTCGGCGGAGGCGAGGCCGCACAAGCCGCAGGACGGGCGGACGGCGTGCGCGCGGGTGAGGCGCTCGCGGGCGATGGGCCCGGGCTCCGCGCCCGGGCGGAGGACGACCTTCGCGGTGGGGCAGGCGGCGCCGCGGCCGGCGGGCAGGAGTTCGAGGCCCTCCACCGCGTCGGGGCTGGCGACGATGCCTTCGGCGAGCAGGAAGCCCAGGGCCAGGTCGAGGTCGTCGCCGGGGGTGCGCATGGTGAGCACCCGCTCGCCGGCGACCTCGATCAGGAGCGGTTCCTCGCGAACGACGAGGTCGGTGTCCTCGGCGCAGGAGACGCGCTCGACGCCGGGGAGCCGAGGCTCGCTCAGCTCCCGTTCCACTCGGACTCGGGCCAAGGGCTCCCGGCGGGCCGCGTGGAGATGACCTCGCCGTCGAGGAAGTAGACGCGCAGCCCGTTGGGCAGGATCCACTGGCTCCACACAATCGGCTTGGCGTCCAGAATGTCCTCCCAGTGGTTCACGTGGCGCGGGAAGCCTGCTGCGCGGGAGACCTCGACGTAGTTCTGTCCACGCTCGACCTTTCCCCTGCGGGCGGCCTCGGCGTGCTGGTGCAGGTTGGTGCGCACAGGGACCACCTGCCCGCGGCGGAGGTCGAGTTCGGCCCGGACCGCATCCTCGAACTCGGCCCACTCTCGGGTGATCCAGCGGTCCTTGCGGCGCCACGCCTCGTCCGCTTCGCGTACCCCGCGACGGAAGATGAAACCTTCGGCGTGCCGGTACTGGACCAGCGTCACCCACTTGTAGGAGTCCTTGACGCGCATGCGGATGGCCTTGAGGCGCGCGAGGCTGCGGACGGCCGCCCGCCGGTCCGCGAGCGGCGCCTTCGGGGACTCGGCGACCTCTCCGTAGAGGGCGATGGCGCTGGTCATATCGCCGAGATCGCTCTCGTAGCGCTTCGCGAGTTCGAAGAGCCCCTGAAAGTCTCCGGGGGCGAGGCGCTTGCGCCGGGCGCGCAGCTCGGTCTCGGCAATCTGGCGGGCGACCTCGGCGAGCTTGGTGTCTTCCATGAGGCGGGCGCGTTCGCGGCAGCGCTTGCCCAAGGCGCGAATGGCGTCGAGGTCGTCTCCGAGCGCCTCGAGGCGGGCGCGGAACTGTTCGTCTTCGTCGGGGAGCTTTTGCACCTTGTCGACGAGGAGGACGATGCGGGCGCCGACCCGGAGCGGCGTACCGAAGACGCGGACCATGCTGCGCCGCTTCTTGAGCGGCTTGCCCAGGGAGTCGCGGTCGGCGACCACGGCGGCGAACAGGGGGTCGTCGGGCTTCCCGGGGACGATCAAGAAGCGGCCCATGTCGGTCCGCTTGTAGAAACGGATTCCCGGGCGGAGGAAGCCATGCCAGCGGCCCTCGACGTAGTACTTCCGTTGCAGGTCGTCCTCGGTGAGCTTGCCCCAGCGCTCCTCGGGAAGGAAGGCGTAGCCGTCGATGACCGGATGCTCTTCCTGGCCGTTGGCCAGGGCCGGTCCGAAGCCGGCGCAGAGCGCGATGCAGAGTCCGGCGGCCGCTCGCTGCGCTGCCCTCACTCCTCGTCCTCCTTCTCCGACTCCGGGATTGCCTTCTTGAACACGTAGCCGTTGGCGAAGTAGACCTCGAGCCCGTCGGCGAACCGCCAGTACTCCCACACCAGCTTGCCTCGCTCGTGCTCTTCGCGCACGCGGTCGACCTCGAGCGGATACGCGGAGCGGGCGGCGAGGACCATGTTCTTGTCCATGCCCTCGATCACGTCTCCCTTCCCCATGGCCACTTCCAGCAGGGTGCGGTCGAGGGTCGGCTTGAGGAAGATCTCCTTGCGCCGCTTCTTCTCCGCGGCGCTCGCCTCGAGGAGCCGCACGCGGAAGGCGGGGACCCACTTCCCTTGGGCGTCGCGCGCCATGCCGAGGCGCTCTTGGAGCTCGTCGCGCGCGATCCAGCGACCGAGGTAGCGGCGCGCGTGGAGATCGACGCGCAGGCTCTCGGCGAGGCGCGCCTTGTCCTCGGCGGAGACCTCGGGGTGGGACCAGGCCTCGACGAGCACGTCGAGGCTTCGGTAGCGGCGGGCGAAGCGGATCCGCTCGGAGACGCCCTGCGGGAGCGCGGGGAGTTGCGCGCGCTCGATGTTGCGCGCTTCGTCGAGCAGCTTCGCGAGGAGGGGTTCGAGTCGTTTGGCTTCGTCGGGGAAGTAGCGGACGGCCCGGCGCAGGGTGCGGACCAGGTTCACGCGTCCCTGCGCGTCGTCGGGAGCGAGGGCTGCGTGTAGCTCGCGCAGTCGGTCCGCCTGGGAGCCGAGCAGGTGCACGCGGTTGACGCTGAGGACGTAGCCCTTGGGGGTGCGCATTCCGATCCCGAAGAGCTGCACCCAGCTCTTCTTGGGGACCAGCCGCTTGCCGTCGGAGTCTCGGTTGACCTTCAAGTTCTCGAGGAGCGCGCGGCGGCTGGGTCGGTCCTCCACCACGAGTCGCCCGTGCAGGAAGGAGCGGACTTGCCGGCCGTCGGGGAATACGCCCCCGTAGAGCTTCAACTCCTGGCCGAAGAGCTTGTGAAAGCGCACGTAGTGGATGGTGAACTTCCGGCCGGGAGGGGTGTCCTCGGGGAGTTTGCGGAAGGCCTGGGGGGTGATGACCTCGTAGCCCTCGCGGACCTCGATGCCGGACTGCGCTGCGGCGGGCAGCGAGGCGCAGACGCAGAGGCAGAGGGCGGGCAGGGGGATCGAGCGGGCGTGCGTCACGGGGCCCTCGAGGGGACGACGAAGCGATGCAGGAAACGCTTGTTGGTTCCCACCAAGAAGCCGTCCTCCACCACCGAGATGGGGCTGATGGTGCGGCTGCTCCCCCCCTCGGGGAAGCGCGCCTGCCAGACGATCTGTCCTCGGTCCGCGAGGAGGACGTACACCTCCGGGCCATCGGCGGCCACCACCAGGTGACGCGCGTCGAGGAGGGCCAGGCGGGGCACGTGCTCCGCGGGGCGGCGGAACTCCCAAACCGCCTCCTTCCCGCCCCGGAACGCGCGCACGCGCCCGTCGCTCGAGGCGGTGAACAAGAACTCTCCGTCGAGGGAGGGGAGGAGTGCGCGGGGCGGGGGGGCGAACTCGGCGAACAAGGTCCGGCGCGCCTCGCCGCTCGCGGCGTCGAGCGCCAGCACGCCACCCTCCTCGAGCGGGACGAGCACCTCCTTGCCCACGGCGACCAGGTCGCCGGCCACGGGATGCGCGGAGGCGTAGTCCCACAGGAGGGAGCCGTCGGTGAGGGAGAAGGCGCTCACGTGGTGGTCCGCGCCGGTGACCACCAGGCGGTGCGGCAGGTCCGCCGTCGCGGGAAGGTGGAGGGGGGGGCGGCGCACGACGCCTTGGATCTCGGCGCGCCAGACGGGGTCCCCGCCGGCAAGCGCGTAGGCGAGGACCTCGCCGGCCACGGTGACGAAGGCGACGCGGCCCCCCTCGACGGCCTCCCCGTCGAGAGCCACCGGCGCGCCCACCACGCGGAAGGTTGCCGGATAGAGCGCGCGAGGGGCGTCCCCGAGGGTTCCGTCGCGCAGGGAGATGGAGAGGACCCCGCGGTCGGTGGTACCCACGAGCAGGGCGTCGCCGAGGAGTACGGGCGGAGTCAACGGGTCTCCGTTCTCCCCGAGCCGCACCTGCTTGTCGAAGGCCGGATCTGCGGTCAGGCCGCGCTCGCTCGCGCGCAGCACGCGGAGCAGCCCGCTGCGCGACGGTGCGAGGAGGACGGGGGGATCCTTCGCCGCCACCACGCCCGCCTCGAGCCAGCCGTCGCCGATGAACGAGCCTGCGGGCTTGGAGTAGAGGACGAAGCGGGCTTCCTGGTAGGAGTCGGCGGGAAGGACCCGGGTGTCCAGAGGGGCTTCGCCCTTGCGCTTGCCCTCGGGGGCGAAGACTTCCACCTTGACCTTGGTGGCGGGCACGTACTTGCAGACCAAGCGGGGAGAGTCGACCTCGGTCAGCCCTTGGTAGACACCGTTCACGTAGACGTCGTAGCCGGGGGGGATCGTTTCCACGAGAACGGGCAGCTCGACCTTGGCGAACTCCTTGGTCCCCTTGTGGTGCTCGAGGAGTTCGCGCATTCGCTCGTGCATGGTGCGGTAGTCCCCGGCCTTTTCGGCGCGGATGGCCTCCTCGAGGACCAGCGCGGCGTTCTTGCTTGGCCCGTCCGCGTTGCGCTTGCCGAAGAGGCGCTCGCGGAACGCGAACACCGCGCCGCCGCCGGCGGCGAGGGCCAGGGCAACGAGGAGCGGGACCACCACGCCGCGGGCTCCTTGCGACGAAGCAGCCTCGAGTTCGAGGTTCTCCAGCTTCCGAGCCAGGTCGAGGCGGGTGGGGTCGAGCTGGGTGATGGCTTCGTAGCACTGCCGGAGCCGGTCGGGGTCGCCGCCGTCGGTTTCGAGGCGGGACGCGAGCTCTTCGTAAAGGGCGAGGGCCTGCCGGTCGGCGCCGCTGCGCCGCATGCTGTCGGCCAGGGGGACCATGATCTTCGGTTCGTCGGGGAAGTACTCCGCAAGGCGTCCGTAGAGCGCCGCCGAGCCGGCGAAGTCGTTGAGCGCGTAAGCGGCCTCGGCGCGCTCGGCCAGTTCCTCCTGGCTGAGCGCCCGGATCGCTCCGCACTTGACGAGTTCCGCGAGGTGTTGGCAGAGCTCGAATTCGCTCACGTAGAGCCGCTCGGCGAGCCCCTCTACGTTGGTCTTGCCGTCGATCAGCTCGGGTTCGTTCTTGAGCCGCTCCGGGACGTCCGCGTCGAGGAAGGCGTCCCGGTCGGCGATGGCGAACACTTCCTTGGTGGAGGGGACCAGGTTCTGGATCAGCGTCCACTCGTCGAGCCGGCGCAGCGCCTCCATGATGAGCGAATTGGTGTTGATGTTCAGCCGCGTGAGGTTGGGCGACTCGGCGACCATGTCTTCGGGCATCTGGTCGGCGAGGAACTCGAACTCCGCCTTGCGCCAGAGGAACAGGTCGTAGAGCTCGTCTTCGACCTGCATGCGGAGCAGGCGGCCGATGTCTTCCTGTTCGCAGAAGCCCTCTTCGACGAGGATCTCGCCGAGCTTCTTGTTGCGGCTCTGTTTCTGCAGCTTGAGGGCGAGGTCGAGGTCCTCTTCGGTGATCTTGCCGCTGGCGATGAGCAAGTCGCCGATGCGCTGGCGGCGGCTGGTGGAGAGCAGGGTGATCTCCCCCTCGGCGAAGAAGATCTTCTTCTCGCGCTTCCCGTCGTTGACGATGAGCGTTCCGGAGTGACGGTTCATCGCCAGCGACTGGAGAATGTCGCTGAGGTTGAGGACCTCGAGATTTCCCTTGAAGCTCTTTCCTGCCATGCGGCTCGCGCGAAGGTCCTACCGGCTCCAGGGGACGGGCCGGAGCGCGGGCGGCGGCCCGCGGAGGCCCTCCGCCGGGCGAGGGGCGAGCTTCGGGGGAGTTCCCCCCGTCTTCTTCCTCGCTGACGCTGCCTCCATGCGGGCGCTCCTCGCGTCGCTCCCGGCCGCCCAGCCGGCTGCTAAACTGTGCCCCCGAACCCGGTTGGGGCCGGACGCAGGGATGTCCGCCATTTGACCAGATCCGAGACCTCCCCGCCATCGCCCCCTCGCCCACTGCTGGCCCGGACCCCCGAGGCGCTCTACGTGCACCTCCCCTTCTGCGCCCGGCGCTGCCCCTATTGCGACTTTCCCACGGCGCACCTCGACGCAGGCCGTGAGGCGCGCTACCTCGACGCGCTGGCTCGCGAGGCCCGCGACCGCTTGCCCCCTGGCTGGCGGGCGCGCACGGTCTTCTTCGGAGGGGGAACGCCCCTCGAACTCACCACCCCTGGGATCGAGCGCTTGGTGGAGATCTTCTCGGGGCGCATCGCCCGCGGCGCGGAGGTCACGGCGGAGGCCAATCCGCGCACGCTCCTCGCGCGGAAGCTGCGCGCCCTCCGCGACGGCCTTGGGCTCTGTCGCCTCAGCCTGGGCGCGCAGAGCTTTCGACCGCGCCTGCTGGCCGCCCTCGGGCGCTTCCACCGCCCCGAGGACGTGCGCAAGGCGGTGGCCGTGGCCCGTGCCGAGGGAGTGCGCTCCCTCAACCTGGACTTGATCTTTGCCATTCCCGGGCAGCGGCCTTCCGAGCTCGAAGAGGACCTCGACGCCCTCCTCTCCTTGCGGCCCGACCACGTCTCGGCCTACTGCCTGACCGTGGAGGAAGGGACTGCCTACGGGCGCAGCGCGGCGGCCGGTCGGCTGCGTCTGCCGAGCGACGGGGTGCAGGCGCGCTACTTCGCCCGCGTCCGTTGCCGGCTGCGCGCCGCCGGCTTTCAGCACTACGAGATCAGCAATTTCGCTCGCCCGGGGCATCGCTGCCGCCACAACCAGCGCACCTGGCGGAACCACCCCTACTACGGGCTGGGGAACGGAGCGGCCTCGCACGTTGCCGGGGTCCGCATGCGGAACCACCCCGAACTCGACGCCTACGTGGAGGCGGTGGAGACCGGCGGGGGAGAGGCCGCCGTGGCCGAGCGCGAGGAGCTCCCCTTCGCCCGCAAGGTGCGCGAGACGGCCTACCTCGCGCTCCGCACCAGCGAGGGGCTCGTGCGGGCGCGCTTCCTCCGCGAGCTCGGGGTGGACCCCGAGCGCTTCTTCGCGCGCGAGCTGGCTCGGCTGCGCGCCCAAGGGCTGCTCGTCGACAAGCCGGGGCGGGTACACCTCAGCGGCAGGGGCGTCCGCTTCGCGGACGCCGTCGCCGTCGAGTTGCTCTGACCCCGACGTCGCCCGTCGCGAGGTCGGCCGCGGGGCGCGGACCCGGCGAGCGGGTCCGCCGACCTTGGATCGTGCTCGGCGGAGGGGTCGCGTCGGTGCTCCGCTCGACGACTCGCTAGGCCTCCCAGCTGTCGCGAAGGGGCTCCTCGAGGGCGCCGAGTTCGCGGGCGGTCGCCTCCTGGTAGCAGGGAACGCCCTGCACCTCGTGGACCTGCGCGCCCGTGACCCGGAAGACGCGCCCGTCGCGGAGTTGGAAGCGATCGCCCACCGAGAGCTTGGGGGTCAGCGGGGCCTTGAACACGCCGCGTTGGGCGTCGTAGATCACCATGAGCGGATGGCTGTGCCCGTGGCCGGGGGCGGGGCGCTCGTATTCCAGCATGCCGCGGAGCCCGGCGAGGACGAGGGCGTTCTCGAAGGCCCGCTTGGCCTCGCGCGGGGAGAGGGGGCGAGTCGGCGGGGGGAGCTCGTCGGAGTGCTGGACGTAGATGGGGGTTCCGCTCGGACCG
>RFHU01000143.1 GCA_003695705.1 Planctomycetota bacterium | reverse complement strand
TACCTCTACATGCCCACGACGATGCCCCACGCCTCCATCGGCGAAGCCCAGGACGTGCTCGCCAAGCTGGACCTCGCCCTGGCCTCGGTGCCCGAAGTCGAGCAGGTGGTCGGCAAGCTGGGCCGCGCCGAGACCCCCCTGGACCCGGCGCCCATCTCCATGGTCGAGACGGTCGTCAACTACAAGCCGGAGTACAAAGTCGACGCCGACGGCCATCGCCTGCGCTTCGCCTACGACGCCGAAGAGGGCGTCTTCCTCCGCGACGAGCGGGGCGAGCTCATCCCCGACCCCGAGGGCATGCCCTTCCGCCAGTGGCGGGAGCACATCCGCTCGCCCGACGACATCTGGGACGAGCTCGTGCGCGCGGCTCGCCTGCCCGGCACGACGTCCGCTCCGCGCCTGCAGCCCATCGCCGCCCGCATCGTCATGCTCCAGAGCGGCATGCGCGCGCCCATGGGGGTCAAGGTCAAGGGCCCCGACCTCGAAACCCTCGAGCGGGTGTGCCTGGACATCGAGCGCTTCCTCAAGGAGGTCCCCTCGGTCGCGCCCGAGGCGGTCATCGCCGACCGCATCGTCGGCAAACCCTACCTCGAGGTCGAGATCGACCGGGAGGCCATCGCCCGCTACGGGTTGCGCATCACCCAGGTTCAGGACGTCATCGAGGTCGCCATCGGCGGCAAGCCCCAGACCACCACCGTCGAGGGCCGCGAGCGCTACCCCGTGCGCGTGCGCTACGCGCGCGAACTGCGCGACTCGGTCGAGGCCATCCGCCGCATCCTCGTCCCCACGCCCAGCGGCCAGCAGATCCCCCTCGAGGAACTGGCCCGGATCCGCTACGTACGCGGGCCGCAGGTCATCAAGAGCGAGGACACCTTCCTCACCGGCTACGTCCTCTTCGACAGGAAGAAGGGCCACGCCGAAGTGGACGTCGTGGAAGAGGCCAACGCCTACCTGCAGGAAAAGATCCGCAGCGGCGAGCTGCGCATCCCCGCCGGCGTCAGCTTCACCTTTGCCGGCAGCTACGAGAACCAGATTCGCTCGGAGAAGAAACTGCGGGTCGTTCTGCCCCTGGCCTTGTTCATCATCTTCCTCATCCTCTACCTGCAGTTCCGGAGCGTGTGGACGACCCTGTTCGTGTTCAGCGGCATCCTCGTCGCCTGGGCCGGAGGCTTCCTCATGATCTGGTTCTACGGACAGCCGTGGTTCCTCGACGCCACGGTCTTCGGCGAGAACCTACGCGATCTGTTCGGCGTTCACCCCATCAACCTCTCGGTGGCCATTTGGGTGGGCTTCATCGCCCTCTTCGGCATCGCCTCCGACGACGGGGTCGTCGTCGCCACCTACCTCGACCAGAGCTTTGCGGCGAGCCGCCCTGGAACGCCCGGCGCCATCCGTGCCGCCACACTCGTCGCGGGCAAGCGCCGCATTCGCCCCTGCCTCATGACCGTCGCGACCACCGTCCTCGCCCTGGTTCCCGTGCTCACTTCCACCGGCCGGGGCGCGGACATCATGGTCCCCATGGCCATTCCCTCCTTCGGTGGCATGTGCGTGGTGCTCATTACCCTCTTCGTGGTGCCCGTCCTCTACTGCGGCCTCGAGGAGCTGCGCCTGGCAGCGCGCGGGCTCTTCGTCGGCTCTCCCCCACCGGAGCCCGAGGCGTAACGCACTAGCGAGCCAGCGGTTAGCGGCCGCAGGCCGGCGAAGCCGGCCTCCGCGGCCGCCCCCGCCTCCTGCCGGGCGCCCCGCCTTCCTGCCGAGCGCCTCGCCTTCGCAAGCGAAAGGGTTTATAGTCCCACCGTTCGCAGCGCGCGGCAGCCAAGGGAGCCAGAAGCGATGGCGAGACGGACGGGCCGGACCTCCTCGGTCGGGCGTGGGTCGGGCAAGTTCAAGCGCAGCACCGGGCGGGCCCGCTCGGTCAGCGGGCGGCGCAGCGGCGCCCACCGCGCCGCGGCCCCGCGTCCGAGCGGCCACGAGCTCGTGCCGGTGATCTGCTCGGAGTGCTTCGAGGAATTCGCCTTCGACACAGGGGTGCGCAGCGAGACCCTCGTCTGCCCCGTATGCGAGCACAGCGCCGCGCGCCCCGACGACGCGACCCTGCACCGCATCTCCTCCCTCCGCAAGGGGGAGAAGACCAACGCCACCATCGGCCTCGCCCTGACCATCGTGGCCGCGGGGAGCTACCTGGCCTGGGTGCTCCTCCTCAACAACCCCGCGAACCAAAGCGACGCCGCTCTCTTTTGGGGGCCGCTGGGCGTCGCCATCCTGTGCGTGTTCGCCCTCGTCGCCTTCATCTTCAAGTACGAGAACAACCGCTGGGAGTTCTACTTCTAAGGTGAATCCGCTGCGCCGTGGGCGACCGCGCCGCGGGCTGGCCTGCGCGGCGCTCCTCGCCTCGGTCGTGGCCTGCGGCTGCCGCTCCCTCCCGCCGGCGCGCATCGCTCGGCGGCCGACCGCGATCCACACGGTGCACCTCTACGTGGACCGGCCCTTCAAGGTCATCCCCGAGCCCACCCCGTTCATCGAAGGCGTGCTCACCGCCTTCAGAGAGCGCCTCGTCCTTAGCGGATACGACGTCTCGGGGGTCACCTACGACCTCGACGACGACGAGGCGGTCCGCGCAGATTTGCTCGAGCGCAACGAGCGGGTTCCCGGGACTGCGGGCATTCGGCTGCGTTTCTTCGAAGCTCCTTCGATCATCGGCTTCGGCACCGCCTACCGGGCGGTGCGCTGCACCGTCTACGACGCAGCAGGACAGATGCTGCTCAGCGGCCGTCTCGATCCGCCCGAACGCCGTACCCTTCGCGAGTTGCTCCTTCCGCCTCGCCACCCCGACGTCGAGGGGCGTCGCTGGGGCGAGATGACCTGGCGGACCAACCTGGCGATCCTCTTCCCGCCGCGCGGCGGGAGTCGCGCGTCCGCGCGCTCCTGGTGACCGTTCGCGGACGGCGTCACTCGCGCATCGGGATTCGGATGCCCTGGCGGCGGGCGCACTCCAGCGCCTCCTCGTAGCCAGCGTCCGCGTGCCGGGCGACGCCGCTGGCGGGGTCGTTGGTGAGGACGCGCTCGATGCGGCGTGCCGCCTCGGGGGTCCCGTCGCAGACCACGACCTGCCCGGCGTGGATGGAGTAGCCCATGCCCACGCCGCCGCCGTGGTGGATCGACACCCAGCTCGCTCCGGAAGCGGTGTTGAGGAGTGCGTTCAGCAGCGGCCAGTCGGCGATGGCGTCGCTGCCGTCGCGCATGGCCTCGGTCTCCCGGTTGGGGGAGGCCACCGAGCCCGTGTCCAGGTGGTCGCGGCCGATGGCGATGGGCCCGATCTCCCCCCGAGCCACCAGGTCGTTCATGGCGAGGCCGAAGCGGGCGCGCTCCCCGGCGCCCAGCCAGCAGATTCGCGCGGGGAGCCCCTGGAAGGCGACGCGTTCGCCCGCGAGGCGGATCCAGCGACAGAGCGCCTCGTCCTCGGGGAAGAGCTCGAGTACGAGCGCGTCGGTGCGCGCAATGTCCTCGGCGGCGCCGCTGAGGGCGACCCAGCGGAAGGGACCCTTGCCCTGGCAGAAGAGCGGACGCACGTAGGCGGGGACGAAGCCCGGAAAGCCGAAGGCCCCCTCGAGCCCGTGGGCGGCGGCTTGTCCGCGGATGTTGTTGCCGTAGTCGAAGGTCACCGCGCCGCGCTCCTGAAGGGCGAGCATGGCGCGTACGTGCGCCACGACGCTCCGCGCCGAGCGGCGCTCGTATTCCTCCGGGTCCTCCTCGCGCAGCGCGAGCGCCTCGCGGAAGGACACTCCGTGGGGCACGTAGCCCCGCAGCAGGTCGTGCGCGCTCGTCTGGTCGGTGAGGAGGTCGGGGGTGATGCCGCGTTCCAAGAGCGCTTCGAGCAAGTCGACGGCGTTGCCGACCCAGCCGATGGAGACGGCCTCTCCTGCCTTCTTGGCCGCGAGCGCCCAGGCGATGGCCTCGTCGAGGTCCTCGGTGGAGCGGTCCAAGTAGCGATGCTCGATGCGCCGCGCCACGCGCTCGGGGTCGACCTCCGCGGCGAGGAAGGTGGCCTGGTTCATGGTCGCCGCCAGGGGCTGCGCCCCGCCCATGCCTCCCAGGCCCCCCGTTACCACGAGGCGTCCGCGGAGGTCGCCTCCGAAGTGGGTTCGGCCCGCCGCCGCGAAGGTCTCGTAGGTTCCCTGCAGGATCCCCTGGGTGCCGATGTAGATCCAGGAGCCGGCCGTCATTTGCCCGTACATGATCAGGCCCTTGGCCTCGAGCTTGCGAAACTCCTCCCAGGTCGCCCAACGGGGGACCAGGTTCGAGTTGGCGATGAGCACCCGCGGGGCGTCGGCGTGGGTGCGGAACACGCCGACGGGCTTCCCGCTTTGGACGAGAAGGGTCTCGTCGGGCTCCAGAGACTTCAGGCTACGGACGATGGCCTCGAAGGCGTCCCACGAACGGGCGGCCTGCCCGCTTCCGCCGTAGACCACGAGGCGATCCGGGTCTTCGGCCACCTCGGGGTCGAGGTTGTTCATGAGGCAGCGGAGCGCCGCCTCCGCCTGCCAGGTCTTGCAGCTACGTTCCAGACCGCGGGGGGCGCGCACCTCGCGTGGACCGGCCATGAGCTCACCTCCAAGAGTGGCGCGATCCTACCCCGCGAAGGCCCTGCGGCGGAGGAGGGAGGCCGGCCAAGCAAGCCGGGGGTCACTTCCCCGCGAGGAGTTCCCGGGCCCGGGCGCGTGTGGCGTCGAGGTCGGGGTCTCCCGCCTCGGCGAGGTAGCCGAGGAAGACCTCGGTGAGGTTCTCGTCGCGTCGCAAGGCGTGGACGAAGACGAGCTCGCGACGAAGGCGAAGGCGGGCGGCGTTCTCGCCCGGTCGGCCGCGCATCAGGTCGTCGCAGAGGACCTGCGCGCGGAGTGCTTCCTCGGCGGCCTGCGCCGGATCGCCCTCGCGCGCGTAGACCTCGGCGAGACCGACGCGGACCCAGGGGCACGCGGGGTCGAGGCCGAAGGCGCGCCGCACGGCGGCCGCGCGCTCCGGCGCGGGAGCCCCCGCGGACGCAAGGAGGATCGCCGTGGCGCGTTCGATGGGCGTCAGGGCACGCGCCTCGGGAGTGCGCAACAGCTCGTCGAGCGATGCCTTCGCCTCCGCCGCGGCCGGGCCGCCGGCGGCCAGGGCCGCGCGAGCGCGCAGCAGGCGTACGGAGGGGCCGGCGGGCAGGCGCGCAAAGACTGCGGGCGAGATGCCAACGAGGTGGACCCGCTCCACACGCAGGTTCAGCCCCGAGAGAGCGACGAGGAGGCGCGCCCGCCGCAGAGCGAGGTCTCCGTCCGGGGCCGGCGTCGCCGCGCATCGGTCGAGGAGCGCGTCGGCGTCCCGGGGCTTGGGGGCGCGGAAACCGGCTGCGGCGAGGTCTTCGAGCAGGCGCACGCAGGCGTCGTTCACTTCCGAAGACCCCGTGGCAGCGCGCACCCCGGCGAGGACCTCGCGAACGAAGGTCCCTGCCGCGTCGTCCGTGGCGAGCGCGCGTTCCCCGAGGGGGCGCAGGCAGCGAAGGACGCGCTCCACCGCGGGGACGTCGAGGGGGCGGGCGGAGGCCGCGCGCGCGCCCGCGGCGACCAGTCGCGAGGCGGCTCGGCGCCGGGCACCTGCAACGTGGACCTCGGGAAGCCAACGGCGCAGGGCCTCGACGTCGAGAGCGCGGACGGCTTGGAACAAGAAGGCGTGGGCGCGCGCGGGGATGGCGACCTGAGGGCGCACCCCCTCCCTCAGCAGGTCGAGGGCCTCGTCGGGGCTTTCCTCGGCGCGCAGGTGCGCTGCGAGCAGGCGCGCGGCTTCTTGCAACTCCGGGTCTGCGGATCGAGTGAGTGCGCGGACCACCTCGTGGTCGGGGCGTTCCCCGCGGGCGAGCGCAAGCCGTGCGCCGAGCAGGTATCCCTCGGGTCGCCCTTCGAAGGCGGCGAGGGAGCGCTCGGCCGCGTCGAAGTCGCGGGCGCGCAAGGCCCGTTCGAAGGGGGCGCGGGCCAGGCGCAATCCCACATCGCTCAGGTCCAGGGCAATGCCCGTTTCGGTGGCGCGCCGCTTCAACAGTTTGGCGGCCTCTCGGATCTCCTCCAGGCGCTCTTGGGGCGCGATCCCTCCCAGCCCCATCAAGTCGGGGACGCAGTGGCGCACTTCGGCGCGGAGCGATCGAGCCCGCTCTCGGAGTTCGGCGCCAGGCTCGGGCACGAAGCCTGCGACGTGGGAACGGCCGAGGAGCACTCCCAGGAGCGCCCCGCCGCCCAAGAGTCCGAGGAATCCGAGAGCGAACAAGGCGCCGCGCGGGAGATCGTCCATGCGACCGTTCACCGTGTTCCTTCGCGGAGCAACTCGCGCAGTCGACGGCCTTCGGCGCGGTATTCTTCGAGCTCGGCGCCTGCGTGTCGGCGGGCAACCTCGGGCAGTTCCTGGAGGGAGGCGAAGAGCTCGTCGAGGAGCGTGTCCAGCCCGAGGAAGGCCGCGCAGCGCGCGGCGCGGCGGCGCAGCACGCGTCCTCGATCCAGGTAGGCGGCGGAGCGGTCCAGCCCTTGGGCCCGGCACGCGGCGAGGCCTCTCTTCAGGTAGTCCAGCGCTGCGCGCGCTTCGGCCTTCGCCGCTTCGCCGTTGCCCTCGCGGTTCAGGGCGCGCTTGGCGCGTTCCCAGTGCAGGGAGGCCAGGGCCGCGAGGACTCCGGTGTGCTCGGGGTCGGTGGCGAGGGCCCGTTCGAGGAGGATCTTGCGAGTGGACTCGTTGGACTCTTCCTCCCGGTAACTGGAGACGACGGCCAGCCACGCGGAGGCTACGTTGCGACGCCCGAGGGTGGCCGCGGCGGGACCTTCGAGGAGGGGCTTCAGTGCCGCGAGCGCCTCTTTGACGCGGGCGCTCTGGCGCGAGTCGTGCGCTCGACCGAGTTCCAGCATGGCCGCGAGGTACTGCTCGTGGGCGTCGGTGGCCGAGCCCAGAGCGCGCGGGTCGATGCGAGCGGCCGCGTTCCGATAGAACGAGAGGTCCAGGTCGACCTGGAGGCGAACCATGCACGCCAAGAGGCGGAGGAGTCGACGAGAGAAATCCGGTCCCTCGGGCTTGCGGACGAGCACCAGGTGGTGGGTGTAGCGGTCGCGGAGGCGGACGGGGTCGGGGCGAAAGCCGTTCTTGGCGAGCTCCTCGAGGAGGTCCAGGGTGTTCGGATCGCCCAGTCGTTCGCTGGCTTCCTCTTCGAAGGCGAAGGCGCTTTCGACCACGGCGTCGGCAAAGGCTTGGGAGGGGGGCTCGGACCCGAGTTCGTTGAGCGCGCCACCGAGGCGGAGTGGGCCGCGCAGGTCGTCTGCGACGACGGGCCGGACGCGCAGCCGGCGTTCGACGAGGTCGTTGACGCGGTTGCGCAGGGAGACGAGCCAGGAACGGCCACGGAGGAGTTCTGCGTGCTGGCGGAGGGCCTCGGCCGCCGCCCCGTACTTCCCGCTTTCGAAGGCCACCAGGACCTCTCGCCGGACCCGCTCGGCCTGCGGCAGTGCCTCGTCGCGAGCGGTGCGCTGGGTCGGATGCGTGTTCTTCTTCGGGGGCTGCTTCGACGCGCTTCGTGCGGCGACCGCGCTGCCGATGGCGAAGAGCGAGGCGCACACTGCGCCGATGGCAAGCTGCGCGCGAGGGCGCTTCCACCAGGGAATCTCCAGGGGCGGCGGCGGAGGCGGGAGTTCAACGCCCTTCTCGCGTGCGCGCCGCCACTCCTTGAGCGCGCGTCGCAACTCGTCGGGGGTCTGGAAGCGGTCTCGCTTGTCCTTGGCGAGGGCCTTGGCGACGACCCCCGCGAGCGTCGGATCGACCTCGGGGCGGAGGGCAGAGACCGGAAGGGGGTCTTGGTTGGTGATGGCGTTGCACACTTCGACCATGGACGTTCCCGGGAAGGGGACGGCCCCGGTGAGCAATTCGTAGAGGAGGACGCCAAGCCCCCACACGTCGGTGCGGCCGTCGACTTCCTTGTTCAGTCCCAGGACTTGTTCGGGCGCCATGTAGAGGGGAGTCCCCAGGATGTCGCCGGTTTGGGTGAGGGACTCGGCTCCCCTCAGGCCGGCGAGCCCGAAGTCGGTCAGTACCGGCTCGCCGTCGTCGTTGCGGATGAGCACGTTGGCCGGCTTGAGGTCTCGGTGGAGCACGCCGGCGGCGTGGGCCACCTGCAGGGCCTTGGCGAGCTTCTCGACCACCAGGCCCGCCGATTTGAGGGGGAGGGGGCCCTGTTCGCGGAGGACCTCGGCGAGGCTCTGTCCTTCCACGTAGTCCATCGTCAAGTAGGGGAGCCCTCGGATGGTCCCGCTGCTGTGGACCTGAACGATGTTCTTGTGCCGGGGGATGGCGGCGAGGGCCTGCCCTTCCCGCTGGAAGCGGGCCAGCCCCTCGCTGTTGGCGACGTCGGCCAAGATCACCTTCATCGCGACCTTGCGGTTCATGCTGTCGCGGGCCTGGTAGATCTTGCCCATGTTGCCCTTGCCGAGGGCCTTGAAGATCGTGTAGCCGTCGAAGCGTTCCCCGACCGTCGGGAAGCGGCGGAAGCGCTCGTCCACCCTCCCAAAGTCCGAGGGCGTCGGAAGGGGAGGGCCCCTTTCGACCACGGTGTTGGCAAGGGCCCTGCGGCCACGGCCACGGGGCTCGGAGGCGGCGGGGTGGGCGCCGGTGGCGGGCGAGGCGGCGGGCAGCCGGCCGCTCGTGGGCGAGGCGGCGGTCGG
>RFHU01000142.1 GCA_003695705.1 Planctomycetota bacterium | reverse complement strand
GGTCCCCCGGCGCGAGCGCTACCGCGCCGTGTGGGAGGCCGCCAAGCGCGCCGCCGGCCGCCGCTGACCCCGCCCCCGCCGCCCTTGCGCTGCGGTCGCCGTCGATTCGGCTCCCGCCGCCGCGCTGCGGCCTCGGCGCCGCTTTCGCCGCGCCGAGCGCCGAGACCCCTGGGCGCAGCCGCTCCGCCAGCGCCGTCGCGCGGCGCGCCTGGGGTGCGGGCCCCGGCGCCGGGCTCCCTACTCGGCGAGGTCCTCCTCGCCGAAGTCGGGGACGAGCTTGGGCCGCTGGCGCTGGAAGCGCTGGAGGGCCTCGTCCTCGTCGAGGTCGACCCGGAACCCCGCGCAGCGGGTGTTCCAAGTGCGCGTGCGGCCCCAGCGTCGCTGGCGGACCCTCCCGGTGCCCTTGAGGACGAAGAGGCGCTCCTTGGCCTCGTCATCTTCTTCCTCCTCGTCCAAGGCGCCGTCTTCGAAGGGGTCGCGCGGAGGGGGCGGGCCGAGCCGGGCGCTGGTCGCGCCCGCGTCGAGGCGGAACAGCTCTTCCTCTCCGGGGCGGGCCGGCACGAGGCGCACGCGGAGGCTCCAGATCTCCCTCGCCTCGGCCGGGTCCTCGTCCTCGGGGACTTCGTCCGGGTCGAAGTCTCGGGGCGGGCGAGCGGCCGGGTCGAAGTAGACGCGCTCGAGCTCGAGCTCGAGGCTGCCGTCGCGGCCGAGGCGCGGCGGCGCGAGGGTCTTCAGCTCCTCGAATTGTGGGTCGCCGTTCTCGTCGGGGGAGATCCGCCAGGCGCTCGCCCGCAGCCCACCCCCGGCGTCCGGCGCCAGGTCGAGGTAGCACCAGGGGAGGCCCACCGCGGGGCTCTCGGTGCGGTTCCCCAG
Organism: Planctomycetota bacterium; assembly: GCA_003695705.1. Taxonomy (GTDB): domain Bacteria; phylum Planctomycetota; class J058; order J058; family J058; genus J058. The sequence goes on along the minus strand of RFHU01000142.1, from coordinate 2,335 downwards.
CCAGAAGAGGTAGCGCCCCGAGAGGCGCTCCGCCGCGACCTTGCGCGGGTTCGGCGGAGGGGGCGGAGGGGGCGCCGGCGGACCGGGGCAGCCCGCGAGCGCGCAGGCCGCGCCGAGGACCAGGCCGGCCCGCACGAGGCCGCGCCCAAGCCTCCCGGCCCTAGGGCGCGTGGACCGCCGGCCCGCGCGCCGTCGCGGAGCGAGTCTGGCCACGACGCGCTAGAACTCCCGGCGGACCACGGTGCTCAGCGCCACGGTCTCGTCGTCGGTGAGGCGCAGGTACTGCGAGGTCGCCTTGTCGTAGTTGACCAAGAGCCCGCGGGTGTTGTGCCCGGCGAGGATCCCCGTGTCCGCCGCCACGATCCCGCCGTTGACCCGGATCTGCCCCGCCGAGCTGTTGGCGTAGTTGGAGCCCGCCCTGCGCGCCATGAGGAAGATGGCGTTGTTCGTGTAGAGGAGGCCGTCGACTTCGTACTCGCGCACGCCGCCGTCGGCCTTCCGCTTGGCGTCCTCGGCCCGGTACATTTCCAGGAGGTCCGTGGGATCGAACCAGTCGTTCGCGGGGTTGAAGACCTCGGGCACGTAGTCCACGCCGGGGGTCAGGCCGGTGAGCTCGCTCATTTCGGAGTATTTCCCGCTCTCCTTGCCCTTCCACTGGCCCTTGCCGTTGTTCGAAGTGTTGTCCCACCAGGCTCCCTTGTCGAGCTTGCTCGGATCGCTCGGGGGAGTGTTGAAGACGAAGATCTTTCCGCCGGCGCTGGGATCCTTGACGCTGTAGTAGCGGGGCTTGTAGCCCGGCGTGTAGACGGTGTTCAGGATCGGCTGACCGACGAGGTCCGCGGTCGACGCCAAGGTTCCGCCGTTGGCGGCGAGCCGGGGGTCGCTCGCGGGGATTCGGCCGGCGGCGAGGTCGTTCGCCGTGTAGGTCATGGCCTTGGTGGGGTCGTCGGTGAGGGTCGGCCCCTTGAGTCCGCCGAGCGCGTTCGGGTCGCCCCAGGCGCCCGGGTTCGCCGGATCGGCGATGTTCGGGTTGACGCCCACGTACTGCTGGGTCTTCGCCCACTCCAGGCGGTTGAAGAGGCCGAGTTCCTTGCCCAGGAGGCCGCCGTCCGAGCCGCTGGGATCGTTCCCCCCGTTCGTCCCCAAGCCCTCGATCAGCTTGCCGTTCTTGTCCATGTTGAAGTTGCCGTGGAGGATGTTCCCCGCGGCGGCGATGGCCCAAGTGTTCTTGGTGCCGTCGTTCTTCTTCCCGAAGGTGCGCAGGCCGGTCCCGTCGCCGTTGGTGTCGCCGTCGTTGTAGATGAGGTCGCCCACGATGTAGACGTTGCCGCGGGCGAGGAGGAGGCCGTCGCCTTCGACGTAGCCCGAGATGATCACGTCGCCGTTGATCCCCACGTCGCCGTTGAGGCGGATGGGGTCGGCCTTGGTGCCGATCAGGATGACGTTCTCGCGCGGCCCGTTGATGTTGCTGTTGTAGACGCCCACTCCGCCGGTGCGCGGGAGCAGGTTGTCGCCGGCGGGGGTGTAGCTGCCCGGCGCGTCCGCGTACTTCGTAATGACGCCGCCCTCGAGCTTTCCGTCGATCTTCTCGGCGGTGAGGTGGCTCTGCCACTCGGTGTCGTCGAGGAGCTTGTCGGCGCCCGGGTCGATCACCGGCGGGAAGGAGGCGGGCATTTCCCCGTCGAAGGTGTCGGCGTTCGTGTAGCCCTTGTAGAAGGAGGCGAAGGGCGTCTGGGTCGGCTTGCCGTCGACTAGGTCGGTGAGGACCGACCAATCGTCGGCTACCAGCTTGCCGGTGGTGGGGTCGATGGGCACGGTCTTGATGTCCACCGCCGCCGTATCGGCGGGGGTCAGCGGGGTGCCGTCCTTGTTCTGCCAGGCGCCCACCGCGTAGAGGGTCCCCGCGATCTTGGCGAGGTTCCTCCTGTCCGCGCGAATCTGCAGGGCCTCGAGGCTGGCCACCTTGATCCGCTCGTGCTGGCCCGCGGGGACGCCCATGCCGGGGTAGGCCCGGGTCACGGTGTCGAACTCCGCGTGGCAGAAGGTGCAGTTGACGTTGTTCGTGAGGAAGCCGTACTCGAGGCCCGGGAAGGGCGCCCCGCCGGTCTTGAGCACGGTCTCGCTGGTCCGCGCCTCGCCGGTGCTCCGATTGAGGGCGACCGACGTCAGGTGAAGGTAGGTGTCGCCGCTGCCCGCGTCGAGGACCCGCTTGACCTGCACCCGGACCTCGATCGTCCCGCCCGACTGCAGGGTGAGGGCCACCGGCCCGCTGGTCCCCGCAGGGGTCTGGCTGGCCACGGTCCAGGCCCCGCTCCCCTGGAGCTGGTAGGTGGTG
>RFHU01000141.1 GCA_003695705.1 Planctomycetota bacterium | reverse complement strand
GGCGGAGGCTGCGGCCAGTGGCGGGCGCTCGCCGCTTCCGTAGCGGCGCCGGTCTTCTTCGACGCTCTCGAGCAAGCTCGGGTGCGGAGCGGTATCTTCGCCGGCGAGCGGGATCGCGTCGTCCCCGTCGGCGCTCGCGGGCGTTCGGGCGAAGCGCGCGTCCTCCTCTTCGAGGCGTCGGACTTGCTCGCGGGCGATGGCTTCGCGGGTTTCGGGGGAAATGATCCCGCGTTCGAGCAGCACGTCGCCCACGCGCCACCGGAAGCCTTCGCGGCGCTGGTTCTCGAGCAGGTTGCGGAGCTGTTCTTCGCTGAGCAGGCCTCGCTCCGCGCAAACGCGGGCAAAGGCGCGTTCGGCGCGCACGAAGCCGGCCACCGCCAGCTCGCGTTCGAGGACGCGGCGACGCTCTTCGTCCACCAGTCCGGCCCGCGTCAGCGCCTCGAGGAGGCTCGTTCCCGGGGGGCTGCGCTGGATGCATTGGCGAAGCTGGGCCTCGCTCGCGAAGCCGTGCTTGAGGACCAGACGTCCGAGGAGGTGATCGCTCGCGGCCACAGCCTTCTAAGGCCTAACTCGGCGGGGGATTGGGTTTGTGGAGAATACAGGGGTCGCGACCGGCGCACAAGCGAGGGACGGCACGCGCACGGGCGAGGAAGTGGCCCGGGACTTTGCAGCGGAGCGAGGGGCGGTCGCTGCTCAACCGCGCAGCTTGAGGGCTTGGTAGCGAGCTCGGAACTTGCGGGCCTTGTCGCTTTCGCCGAGCTTCTCGTAGAGCTGTGCGGCGTAGCGGTAGGCCTGGGTGTAGCCCGGATCGAGGCGAATGGCGGTCGCCAGGGCCAGCTTGGCGTCGTCGAGGCGTTCGCAGCGCACGGCGGCCGCCGCGTGGAGCACGTGGGCCTCGGCGTCCTCGGGTTCCAGCGTGCACAGGTGGCGGAAGGCCCTCCGGGCGCGGTGGTAGTCGCCGGTCGAGGCGTAGGCCTTGCCCAGCACCAGTACGGCGCGAGCGAAGTTGGGGTCCGCCCGCACGGCCCGCACGAGGAGGCGGATGGCTTCGTGCGGTTCCCCCTCTTCGAGGAGGCGCCTCGCAGTTTCGTAGGCCCGCACGGGTTCGAGGGGGGCGGCGCCGCTGGAGGCGTCGCGAGCGAAGATGGACTGCATGGTCGAGGCCGGGGACACCTCTTCGGGGAGGTCCTCCTGCAAGTAGGCGCTGGGGTCGGCGCCCGGATCGTCGAGGTCCACCGCCGACTCCACCAATCCGCGCGGGTCCCAGTCTCCGGTCGGACCGGCCTTGGGGACGGGCCGCTGGAAGACCTCGGTGTCCTCGTCGTCGTCGGCGAAGGAATCCTCGGGGTTGAACTCCCAGCCCTGCAAGCTGACGACGATGCAACACTCCCCCGTGCCGCCTGCCAGCTTCACGTCGCGGATCGCAGGGCAGTCGAGCATTTCGCCCACGAGGGTGCGGGCGAGGCCGAAGGCCTCGCCGCGCAGGTCGATCTCGAAGCCGCGCGGGATCGACTCGATGGCGTGGTCGTATTCCTGCAGGAGTTCGCGGAGGAAGGCGAGGGCTTCCCTGCGGGTGCGCGAGGAGGGGCCGCCGCGTTGGGCGCGGGGCTCGGGGCGGCTGCGGGTGTTCCGCGGCGGAGGCCGGCGGGGAAGCTTGGGGCGCGGGGCGCGGGGTTCGGCGAGGGGCGCGTCCTCGGGGACCCTCAACTTGGCGTGGCAGCGCAGGCAGCGGACCTTCTTCCCCCGGAATTGCTCGGGGACGCGCGCCTCGTGGTGGCACTCGCTGCACTGAATGCGAATCTTCGCCATCCCCCGGCAACGTTAGCAGTTGCGTGGCCGGCTGGGTAGGTGGCTCGCCGCAGGAGGCAGAAGAGCGGGGCGGGAATCGGCGACCTCGAGCGTCTCAGGCGGGCGCGACTTCGGCTCGTCCGTCGGTGATGACCGCTTCGCCTGCCTGGTTGACGACCTCGAATCCGTAGGCGCTGCTCCCGTCGGGCAGCGGGTCGAGCACCCAGCCCCGCGTCTCGAGCACGTCCCCCAGGAACACCGGCTTGGAGAAGCGCACGGCCAAGCGGCGGAGGCGGGCGGGGTCGCCGTTCGCCGTTCGACCGACCAGCGCCTTGGCCGCGAAGGCCATGGTGCAGAGGCCCTGCAGGATGATTCCAGGGAAGCCGGCGAGGCGAGCGACTTCTTCGTCGGTGTGGATCGGGTTGTTGTCCAGGCTGGCCTCGGCGTAGCGGGAACCGTGGTCGGGAGGAACCGTGACCGTCTCGCGGAACGCGATCTCGCGCTCGGGTGGCGGCTCCTGGGGGGGGCGCTCGCGCGGCCGCTCGCCGCGGTTCGGCGCGCGCACGAACATGGAGGCCGCCACGCGGACCGCTTCTTCCCCGTCGACGAGGACCGACTCGCTGAGGCGCAGGAGTTGACCGCTCGATTTGTCCTCGATGTCCGTGATCGTGGCCCGCGTGGCGCACAGGTCCCAGGTGCGCAGGGGGCGGAGGAAGCGCATGTCCTGTTCTGCGTGCACGAGGTTGAGCAGGTCGGCTCCCAACTCCTCGTCGCCCACGGCGCGGAAGACGACGTCCTTGAGGAGGCGCACCGCAAACAAGGGAGGGGCGAGCGTCCCCGCCCCGTCCCCGCCGTAGGCGGGGTTGTCGTCGAGGGTCGCCTCCGCGAAGCGGCGCGCGTCCTCGGGGCGGACGAACTGCGGCTCCTCCCCCGAGTAGGTGTTGCCGATGCACGCGCGGTTCATTCCGCCGGGAGCGGAGGGCTCCGGACGGGCGGCGGGCGGTGCGGTGGAGGCCGCCGCGTTGCCGCGGAGGTGCTCCTGCACTGCACGCATGTCGAACGCTCGGCCGAAGTTGAGCATGTCGCCGAGGTTGCTTGCGGTGATCTTGCGCTGCATGAAGGCTTGCTCGGCCTTCAACTCGCCGGTGACGACGCGTGCGTAGTCCTCGAGGGCCGTGGTCACGACGCAGGTCGGTTCCCCCGCGGCGCCGCGGGTTACCCGGGGGCCGTCGGCGTCCACGACCAAGGTCCACTCCCCAGCGCCTCGCACCTCGAAGCGGATGGTTGCCTCCCAGCCGGGGACCGCGCTCGGGCGGAAGGCCCCGGGCAGGGCGTCGAAGGCGGCCGCGACCTGCGCAGCGGGGTCCCCGCCCGAGGCAACGCTCGGCGCGGGGGTGGAGGCGGTCGAGCCTTGGGTGCGGTGCCGCTCCGCCACTTCCCGGGCCTTCTTCATGTCGAAGGCGGCGCCGAACTTCATCATGTCGGCCAGGTTCGTCGCGCGAATCTTCCCGGCCAGGAAGGCCTTCTCGGGCTTTTCCTCGCCGCGGATGACCGCCGCGTAGGTGTCTCGGTCGACGGTCACCACGCAGGTCGGGTCCTCGGCGCGGCCCCGCTCGGTGGTGCAGCGTCCTCCGCTCACCCGCACCGTCCAGGGGGAGGCCCCTTGGATGTCGAACACGATGGCGGCTTCCCAGCCTGGGGCTCGTTCGGGGACGAAGACCTGCGGAAGGAGGGCGAAGGCCTGGTCGATGACTTCCTCGGCGCTGGGCCTGGCGCTGGGCGCTCCTTCGCCGGCGGAGGCCTCGGCTTCGGCGAGGGCGCGGGCCTTCTTCATGTCGAAGGCGGCGCCGAACTTCATCATGTCGCCGAGGTTCGAGGCGCGGATCT
>RFHU01000140.1 GCA_003695705.1 Planctomycetota bacterium | reverse complement strand
GGGGCGGTTCGCGCGGGGGAGTCGGGTCCGTGGGCGGGTCGGAGCGCTGGGCGAGCGGTTCCTCGGCGGGAAGGCCGGCCAGGGCGCGGCGGGCCGCGTGCAGGCGCGGCAGGTCGCCTTCGCCGAACATGTCGACGAGAATGGCCCCTTCTTCGCTGCGCAAGGCGTCTGCGAGGAAGGCGGCGCCAAGAGCGCGGCGACCGCAGGCGAAGGCCAGGTAGGCCAGGCGGTGGAGCGCCAGCCCGCTGGGGGCGTCGCCCAGCGCCTCGCGCCGGCGCCGCAGTTCGGCGTCGAGGGCCGAGCGGGCCGCCTCGCCGTGGAGGAGTTCGCTGCCTCGGACTTCGGAGCGGGGGACGCGGCGGGTGTCGCCGTCGAGGGTCTCGAGGACCCAGGCGTCCGGATCTTCGGGGCCCGGGCGCCCGAGGAGAGGGCCGTCCGGGGTCTCGAGGCGCAGCAGGTCGGCACCGGCGAGCGGCCCGGGGGACAGGTGGGCGGTGAGGCTGGCGAAGAGGAGGGCTTCGTCTTCGAGATCGCGCGCGCCGAGCGCGCGCGCGGCCCTGCGCGCCCGGTCGAAGGCGCCGCGTTCGAGGAGCGCGCGCACGCCGGCGCGGCTGCGGGGCAACTCCTCGGCGTCGCCGGGGTCGGCCTCGGCGGGGCGGGCCGGCTTGTGCTGGGGTCGGGTTCCGTCGGCGAGGCCGCCTTCGGGCCTCGGGGCGTTCTCTCTGCCTGCGCCCGGGGAGTCCGCGGACGCGCTCGAGGTCGCGCCGGTCGCGCCGCCGTCGGCGACGCGCTCGGGTGGAGGCGGCGGTGGCCCGGGGGCGCGCAGGTGCTGCACCACCCCCACCAGTCCGCCGGCGAGCACGGCCAGCCCGACCAGGGGGAGGAGGAAGCCCTCGGAGAGGTAGGCGAGGAGGCTGGGCCGATCGCTGCTCACGAGGGAACGGCCTGGAGTCGAGTGGGGGCGAAGGGGGCCAGGACGGCGGGCGTGCGTCCCTCCACGGCCAAGGCCACCGGCTCGGCGAGGGCGAGGGAGACGGTGAGCCCGTGGCCGCCGAGGGCGGTGAGGTGGAAGAGGCCGCGCAGGCCCGCGTCCCAGCCGATGACGAACAGGCGGTCGGGGGCGAAGCTGCGCAGGCCCGCCCAGAGGCGGGCCACCGGGTGCTCGCTCCAGCGGGGCGCCGCACGGGCGGCCTTCTCCGCCAGCCGCAAGGCGGCGGCGGCGTCGGGCCGCGCGTCCTCGGGCGGGCGCGCTTCCTCGTCGCAGGCGCACAGGAGCAGCCCCGCCGACTCGGGCCGCGCGTAGAAGCCCTGCGACACGTCCCACACCCAGCCCGCGTCCGGGTCGATCCCCTCCAGCGGCCCGGTGTAGAAGAGGTGCCGGCGGTAATGGCTGAGCGGGGGCGGGGAGGCGCCGGCCGCTCGGGCGAGGTCCTCCGCCCAGGGACCGGCCGCGTTTACGACCACGTCGGCGGGGACGAAGCGCTCTCCGCGGGTCTCCACGCCGACCGCGCCGGCGGCGCCCGCGCGGACTCGGGCGGGTGCGTCGCACTCCACCCGCGCCCCCGCCGCGCGCGCGGCGCGCAACAGCGCGCTCAGCACCGCGTGGGGGTCGCCGACGCCGTCTTCGGGGGTGACGAAGGCGGTGGCGCCGGGAAGGGGACGCAGGCCGTGCAGCGCGCAGGCCCGGGGGTCCGCTTCGTGCGCGCCGAGCCCCGCTGCCTGGGCCGTCGCCAAGGCGGGGCGCAGGGCCGCGGCTTCGGGGGGTGCGGCGAGGAGCACCGAGCCCGTGCGGCGAACGAGGGCTGCGTCGAGGACGCGGGCCAGGTCGGCGGGGGGTTCGCCGAGGAGGCGGGCGCCCTCGCGGGCGAGCGTCGCGATGGCCGGCTCCGCCACCAGGCGGCGGATCATGCCCGCGTTGCGGCCGCTGGCGTGGACGCCGGGGCGCTCTTCGCGCTCGAAGAGGATCACCCGATGCCCGCGCCGCGCGAGTCCCCAGGCCGCGGTCGCACCCGCCAGCCCTCCGCCAATGACCACGACCCGCGCTCGGTCCTTCACCGCGCCGATCCTACCAGCCCGTCCGGCAGGCCTCGCCAGGCGGCGCGGCGGACTTGCCGCGCGAAGCTGCGCCGCGACCGAGGCCGCTGTCCGCTCTCCTCTAGGCGAAGCGCCCTTCGCCGCAGTTGACCCGCCAGGGGCAATAGGCGAGGACGGGCTCGCGGGCGAGGGCGAGCGCGACTTCGCAGTCGGCGAGGACGGTGTCGAGGGTTCCGCCGCCGCGCGGGTCGAGGCGCTGCAGGAGGGAGGGTCGGTTGGGGACGACGTGCTCGACTTCGGGCTCGCCCTCGATGCCGGCCAGGGCGCAGGCTTCCTCGAGGGCCTGAGGGAGGCCGCCCAAGCGGTCGACGAGGCCGAGGCCCAGCGCGCGTCGGCCCGTGTAGACGCGGCCCTGGGCCACGGCATCGACTTGGTCGCGCGTCTTGCCGCGGCCCTCGGCCACGCGCGCGAGGAAGGTCTCGTAGAAGCGGAGCAGCCCCGCGCGGTTGGCCGCCGCTTCCTCCGGGGTGAAGGGGCGGTCGGGGTCGTACATGCCCGCGCGGGCGCCGCGGGCGACGGCCTCCACGCGGACGCCCCAGCGGAAGAGGGCGGGGGCGAGGTGGAGTTTGCCCGACACCACGCCAATGGAGCCCACCAGGCTGGCGGCGGGAGCGACGATGCGCCGCGCGGCGACGGCGACGTAGTAGCCCCCCGACGCGCACACGTCCCCGACGCTGGCGACGAGGGGCTTCTCCTCGGCGAGGCGCTTCGCCGCGCGCCAGATCAGGTCCGAGGCCAGCGCGCTCCCGCCCGGGCTGTCCACGCGCAGCACGACCGCCGCCAGGCGTCGGTCCTCGCGCGCTTGGTCGAGGGCCTCGACGAGGAGCCCGGCGGGGCAGCCGCGCCCGACCTCGCCCGGGACGATGGCGCCGCGCAGCTCGATCACCCGCACGCGCGGGAGGTCGGAAAGGACGCGGCGCCGCCGCAAGCGGCGTCGCCAGCGGGCGGCGAGCTGCGCAGGGGTGCAGGTGTTCGGCTCGGAGGGCGTGCGGCGCTTGCCCTTGGGCCTGGCGTCCGCGGCGGAGGGGCTCTCGGCGAGGGGGGAGTCGGCGGCGTCCTCGGGCCGGGGCGCAGACGGAGAAGGCGATGGGGCTTCGTCGCGCAGGAGCGCTCCCACCTCGGCGAGGAGTTCGTCGCGGTAGCGGACGCCGTCGAGGAGGCCGCGCGCGGCGGCTTCGGAAGCGGGGAGGGGCCCTTCGTCGATGGCGGCCTGGGCGGCCTCCCGCGCGAGGCCGCGGCCCAAGAGGAGGGGCGTCAGGGCGAGTTCGTAGACGTCGTCGGCGAGTTCTTCGGCCATTTCGCGGTGGGCTGCGGACATGCTCCGACGCGTGAAGGTGTCCGAGTAGGTCTTGTAGTCGCCGTGGTGGTCGAGCTGCGGCACCACCCCGAGGACGCCGAGCAGGTCGCGGAGGAAGACCGCGCGCACCCGTACGCCGAGGAACTCCACCTGCCCTTCGGGCAGGCCGTAGGCGCGGTCGCCGGCGGCGCACAGCGCGAGGGCGGGCCCGCTGAGCCCGTCCGCCCACACCACGACCTTCTTCCCCTGCGCCTTGAAGCGGTCGAGCGCCTCGAGGAGGACCTCGGCCTGCGCGAGGGACAGACGCGCGCGGTCGAGTTCGAGGAGCGCCGCCGGAACCTTGGGAGTGCGAGCGGCCTCGTCGAGCGCGTCCACCGCTTCGCGGATCGAGAGCGAAGGAGCACGACGCCCGCGGAGGAGCCGCTGGACGGGGGGCACGAGTTCGGGAGCCCACGGGACGGCGTCGTGGAGGCGGAGCACGAGCACTCGCCGGCCGGAGAAGAGGCCGAGCACCCCGCGCAGGAGGAGCAGCGGAGAGAGAAGAAGGAAGGTGGTACCGCGGAGCAGGCGGCGGAGCAGCCAGCCGATCACCGCGACGTCGCCTCCGGGGGCACCGGCCGGCCCCGGATCACGCCGACCCCTTGCCCACGACGTTCATGGAACCGATGCGCAGCCAGGGCAGGTGCGTGGTCCCCGAGAGCACCCGACGCTCGCGGGAGAACTCGAGGTCGTCCGCGAGCAGCTCGTAGACCTTGCCCGCAATGCTCACGTCCTTCACGCGTCCCCGGACCTCGCCGCCTTCGATCAGGTAGCCGAGGTCCACCGGGTTGCTGAAGGTCCCCGGAAGGGTGTTCCCCTGGCCGAGCCCCACCACGGAGTGAACGAGGAGCCCGTAGTCCACCGAGGCGACGAGGTCGCGCCAGCTCCGCTCCCCGGGGGCGACGAGCAGGTTGCTGAAGCCGGGCCCGGGCTTGCCCGTGACGCCGCCCCGCTCGCCGTTGCCGGTGGGTTCGCTGCCGGTGCCCTTGGCCGTCTCTAGGTCGTGCACGAAGCCGCGCAGGACGCCGCGGTCGAGCAGCGGTCGGGTTTGCCGGGGGACGCCCTCGTCGTCGAAGGCGGCGCTCGCGAGCCCCCACGGGAGGAGCCCGTCGTCGATCAGCGTGACCCGCTCGGAGAGGACGCGTTCGCCCGTTCGCTCGCGCAGGGGGGAGGTGCCCAGGAGCACGTTCTTCCCGTTGAGGGCCTGCAGCAAGGGCATCCACACCACCAGGCTCCCCGCGGGGCTGAACACCACGGGCATGCGGCCGGGGCGCAGGGAGACGACCTCGCGCCCCCAGCGGAGGCGACGGTCGAGCTCCTCGACGAGCGCGGGGCCGGAGACGTCGGTTCGCCGCACGCCGATGGCGTGGTCGAAGTCCAAGAGGACGTCCTCGTCGCGGGTGCGGTTGACTTCCAGCGAGAGGGAGAGGACCGAGTGGCGATCCGCAACCTCCACGCCGCGGTGGTTGAGGAGGAGGGTCTCGCCCACGCTGCGGCGCACCGAGGCGTCGACGACCACGTCGGGGTGGCGCGCCAGGAGTTCCTGCACCGCCTGGCGGCCGAGGGCCGCGAGCTCGGCGACCTCGAGGTCCGCGACGGCGGGATCGTGTCCGCCGAGGGTCTCCGGCGGCACCGGAGGCTTGGCGGGCTCGGGGAGTTCGAAGCGCACGGCGTCTCCGACGTCGATGCTGTTGTCGACGAAGCCGATCAGGCGCTCGAGCCCGGCGGGACTGGTGTCGCGGGAACTGGCGAAGCCGGCCTTGCCGCGGGCCGCCGCACGCACGGCGATGCCCGAGGCCTCGCGCGCGGTGGCGTTCTTCAACTCGCCGGCGCTGAAGCGCACCTCGAGGCTGTCGAAGCTGCCCGAGTAGAGCTCGGCGGCGTCCTTGTCGCCGAGGCGCGCGAGGAGGGTGCGGGCGTCCATGGCGGCTACTTGCCTCCGATCACGACGTTCTCGATGCGCACGTGGGGGCTCCCCATGCCCACCGGCATGGACTGGCCTTCCTTGCCGCAGCGACCGGCGTTGTCCCAGGCGAAGTCGTTCCCCACCGCGCTCACGTTCTGGAGGGTCTCGAACAGGTTGCCGGCGAGGATGACGTCGCGCACCGGCTCGGCGACCTTTCCGTTGCGGATCATGTAGGCGTAGGCGCTCGAGAAGGAGAAGGTGCCCAGGCAGGTCTGGCCGCCGCGCGATTTGAGCGCGTAGACCCCCAGCTCGATGTCCGCGATCATGTCTTCGAAGGAGGTCTCGCCCTGCTCGATGAAGGTGTTGCGCATGCGCACCAGGGGTGCGTGGTTGTAGTCCTGCGCGCGGGCGTTGCCCGTCGGCTCTTCGCCCAGCTTGGCGGCGGTCTCGCGGGAGTGGAGGCGGCCGACGAGCACCCCTTCCGCGACGAGCTGCGTGCGTTTCATGGGGACGCCCTCGTCGTCGTAGGCGTGGTTCCCGGGCAGGTCCGGATCGGCCTCCACCCCGCTGTCGGCAATGTTCAGGATCGCGGGGCCGAAGCGCCGCCCCAGCCGCATGGCCTTCTGCGCTTCTTCGTTCTCGAACACGAAGTCGGACTCGCTGAGGTGCCCGAAGGCCTCGTGCACGAAGACCCCAGCGAGGGAAGGGTTGAGCACCACCGGGTAGACCCCGCCGCGGACCGGCGCGGCGTCGAGCTGCTCGCGCGCGCGGCGCGCCGCCGTCCGCGCCAGCTCGTGCCGCCCGCGGCAGGCCTCGAAGCCGGTGTTCGCCAGGGTCTGCGCCTCGACGGCGGTCTGCACGTCGCCGCCGCGGACGGCCTCGGCGACGCAGTAGAGGTCGAGGAGGGGGCGTTCTTCGACCAGCCAGGCGCCCTGGGAGTTGCCGTAGTAGACGGTCTGGACGCGGTCGGCGTAGATGGAGCGCGTCGAGGAGATCGTCTCGTCCTCGGCGAGCATGACCTGGTTGAGTTCGCGCAGCAGCGCCACCTTCTCGCGCAAGGGGACCTGGCGAAAGTCCTCGCCCAGCGACGCGCGCGCGACGTGCTCTGGGGGGGCGGTCTCGGCGAGCCGGACGCAGGGGGCGGCGATGGCCTCGGCGCAAGCGTGGGCTTCGCGGACCTTGCGCTCGAGCTGGTCGAGGTCGTTGAAGGTCGCCGTGCCCCAGCCGCCGTTCTTGGCCAGGCAGCGGACGAAGCCGCCGCGGTCGGCGCTCTCTTGCGCGACCTCGAGGCGCTCGCCGCGGAAGACGACCCGCGTGCCCACGCTCTCTTCGATGCGGACCTCGGTGTAGCGGGCGGGGCTCTTGGTGAGCGCGTCTTCGATCCGCTGGCGGTATGCCTCGGCGCGCATGGAGACCTCCTCGCGAGGGAGCCTACCAGGAGCGCGCCCGCCGGGCCTCGCCCGGCGAAGGACGGCGCGGCCTTGACAGGCCTCGCCCGGGCGGAGAGAACGACCTGCCGGAGGACGCATGAGGCACCCGACCGTCCGGCGCCGCCCCGCGCGCGCCCTGATCGCCCTGCTGCTGGGGGCGGCGCTCTTCGTCCAGCCGGGGTGCGCGGCGTTCACCGGGCTCTTGACCGGGGCCTTCACCGGCTGCGTGGACGCGCCGATGCAGGTCTACCGGCACAACAAGAGCACCATGGACCACCACCCGGAGTATTGGGCCTTCAACGCCCTGTTCGTGGGGCCCCTCGGCTTCGCCGCGGGTCCGCTGGTGGGATTCGTGAAGGGGCTGAGCGTGGACCTGCAGTGGCTGCTGGGGCGCACTCGCTACGGGAAGGCCTTCGGCAGCTACCGCAGCGTGAGCGTGTGGCGGCCCTACACCATTCACTGGCGTTAGCGTTCCGCCCGTGAAGCGCCGACGAGGCGCGACGCCGCTCCGCGACCCGACGGGACGCGGCCGAGGGCATGTGCGCTTCGGCCGGGGGGTCGCCAGGGCGAAGAATGGAGAGGGTCTTGGCGTACTGACCGCGGTGGGATCGGGCGGGGCGATGCGGTAACCTCTTCTTGGTGGCCGAGCGCGACGATCGCGAGCAGATTCCTCCCGAGTTGGCGGCCTTCGCCAAGAACCCGCGGCAGGTCGAGGCGGCGAACCGCGAGCGGCGGCGTGGGGTGCGCGACAAGTCCCTCGACCCCGTGCAGCCCATGCGCCCGACGGACACCGGCGAGCTCACGCCCGAGGCGCGCCGCCTCAACCGCCTCCTGGAGATCAATAAGGCGATCAACGCCGAGACCGAGCTCGACAACCTGCTGGTCATGATCATGGACTCGGCGATCGAGCTCAGCTCGGCCCGGCGAGGCTTCCTGGTCCTCTGGGACCAAGGGGAAATGCAGGTCGTCCAGGCGCGGAACATCGACAAACACACCATCAGCTCCCCCGAGGCGGCAATTAGCCGGAGGCTGATCAAGGAGGCCATCGAGCGCCGGGAGACCGTCGTCACCGCACGGGCCTCCACCGAGCGCGACGGCTACGCCTCGGCCACCGGACTGGACCTCAAGTCGGTCATGGTCAGCCCGCTGCTCTCCGGCTCGCGGATCCTGGGCGCCCTCTACCTCGACGAGCCCGAGAAAGTGGGGGTGTTCCAGGCGGACGACGTGCGCACCCTGGAGTCCTTCTGCGATCAGGCGGCCATCGCGATCCAGAACGCGCGCCGCATCGAGGAATTGCACACGCGCATGGAGTCGCAGCGGATGCGCCTGCGCCGCGTCGAGGCCGAGGTGCGGCGGCGCGACCAGGAGGAAGTCCGCACCTTCGGCAACCTCAAGACCAGCTCTCCCAAGCTGAAGCGGGTCTTCGACCTGCTCGCGCGCGTCGCCGAGACGAATTTCCCGGTGATCATTCAAGGGGAGAGCGGCACGGGCAAGGAGCTGCTCGCCAAGGCGATCCACTACACGAGCCTGCGCAGGGACGCCCCCTTCGTGCCCATGAACTGCGCGGCCGTGCCCGAGACCCTCCTCGACAGCGAGCTCTTCGGCTACAACGCCGGCGCGTTCACGGGGGCGACGCGCGCGCACCGGGGCCTGTTCGAGCAAGCGCACACCGGGACCCTCTTCCTCGACGAGATCGAGGAGATGAGCCCCGGCATGCAGGGCAAGCTCCTCCGCGCCCTGCAGGAGGGCGAGATCCGACGCGTCGGCGCCAAGGACACCGTCAAGGTCGACGTGCGTGTGATCGCCGCCACCAACCGGGACATTCAAGCCATGGTGGAGCGGGGCGAATTTCGTCGCGACCTCTACTACCGCCTGAACGTGATCCCCGTGGAGATTCCGCCCCTGCGCGAGCGCCTCGAAGACTTGCCCGAGATCGTCCACACCCTGCTGGAGCGGCTCAAGCCGGTGGGGCGCTCCGCACCGAGCATCTCCCTCGACGCCATCGAGGCCCTCAGCCGCTATCGCTGGCCGGGCAACGTGCGCGAGCTCGAGAACGAGCTCAAGCGGCTCATCGCCCTCGGGGTCACCGACATTCAGGTGGACGACCTTTCCGACCACATCCGCAACCCGGCCGCCTCCGCCGGCGCGACGGCGGCTGCGGGCGGCGGTGGGGAGTTGCCCACCCTGAACATCAAGGAGCTCGAGCGTTTGACCATCGAGCGGGCGCTCGCGCAGGTCGGCGGGAACAAGACCCACGCGGCCAAGCTCCTCGGCCTCTCCCGCCGCGGCCTCCTCAAGAAGCTCGAGCGCTACCGCGAAGAGGACGAGCGGCGGCGCGTGGGCGACGGCGGGGGCTGAGCCCGGACGGGCGAGGGGCGGGGTCGCCGGCTCAGCGCTCCTTCGTCGCAAAGAAGGCGCGGAGGACTTCGAGGGCGGGCTTGCCGCGGGGCGTGTAGCCGCGATCCTGCGGGCCGCCGCGGCCCCACCACTCGTAGAAGAACACTCCGAGGAGCTCGGGGCGGCCCCGCCAAGCGTCCGCGAAGGCCTGGTAGGCCATGCGCTGCTCCTCGAGGTCCGGGGGAGATTCCTGCGTGTAGTCCCAGGGCTTCACGGCCCCCCCGTCCAGGCTGGGGTAGCCGATCTCCAGGAAGAGGAAGGGCTTGTCCGTCAGCCCGCGGTCCGCGCGCCAGTCGAGGAGGCGCTGGCGGATTCCGAGCCAGGTCCCAGAGAGCTCCTCTTGGGGGGCGTCGGGATCGCGGGAGAGTTCGTAGTAGCCGGAGAGGCCGATGCAGTCGAGGTGCTTCCAGAAGCGCGGGTGCTGGTAGTGGTCCCAGTTGGCCGAGTAGGTGAGCCGCCCCGAGAACACCCGTCGCACGTCGTCGATCAGGTTCTCCCAGCGGCGCGTGAGGCCCTCGGTCGAGGAGAGCTCGCTGCCCACACAGAACAGCGTGGCGCCGCCTTCCTGGGCCAGGCGCGCGAAGTGCAGGACCTCGCGCCGGTAGCCGCGCCACCAGGGGTCCCAGAAGGGACCGGCGAAGTTCGGGTCGCCGCGGGTGCGCCCGCGGCGGTCGGGAGGAGCAATGTTCCCGCGCCACTCGTCTGCCCGCGGTCGCTCGAGGAGGACGATGGGAAGGAGCGCAGCGCGCAGGCCCAGACGACGGATGGTCCGCAACACGCTGAGGATTGCACGGTCCGTGGGCGTCTTGAGGGGATGCCGCGCCGGCTGCGGGCTCCGACCGTGGGGCTGGTAGAAGTGGACGAAGACGCACACGTCGGTCACGCCGAGGGCGGGAAGTTCGGCGAGGAAGGGTCCGTAGTCGTAGGTGGGATCCTTGCTGTGCATGGTGAGCCCCACGCCGCGGATCGTCGGCGGCGGCGGCGCGTCCTCCGCCGAGGAAGCGGAGCCGAGGAGCGCGAACGCGAGCGCGAGGGGGGCGGAGAGGAGAGGTCGCCGCATGGGGAAGAGTCTATCCCCTCGGTCGGAGTTGTCGGCGGCGTCGGGAGGCGCGAGGATGGTTCGCATGGGAGAAACGGTCGAGGCGGGCAGGCTGCTGGCGGCCCTGGAGACGTGGCGGGGCTACCTCGACGACCTCCTGCGGGTGGACCTCGATGGAGCATCGACGAAGCTCCGGCTGGTGGTGAGCTACGCGGCGCGGGAGCCGCTTCTGCGGCCTTTGGTCGAGCGCTTGCGCGCGCGGTTCCCGCGCGAGGACTTCTTCGCCCGGCTCGGGGCGAGCGATCTGGGGATCCCCGCGGGCGGGCCGGACCGTCTGGCCTTCCTTCACGACTTGCTGGTGCACCTCAAGCGGGGGGAACGGATCACCCTCCGAGAGCTGCTCACCTCTCGGGAGCTCTTCGGCGGGGGCGGTCTCGAGGAGCGCTGGGAGCGGTTCCGCGCGCTCGTGGTCGCGCCTCTGAAGGAGGACGTCGAAGCCCTCTGCGAGCGGCTGCGCGGTCGTGCTCGGGACGCGGAGGTGGATGCAGAAGCCTTCTTCTCCGGGGCATTGGCCGAAGGGAGCACGGCGGAGGCCATGCGCGGGGACGAGGCGGCGGGCGAGGAGGGCGCCTCGCTGAACGCCCTGCGCGCCGCGATCCGGCGCGCCGGTCTCGGAGTGGCCGAGGACGACCTGCTCACCGACGTCGACCTCCTCTCCGTGGAGCTGCGCAAGCACGAACCGTCCGCGGACCGCCTTGCCGAGCTGGTCGAGGGCTTCCGCGCGGTGTCGAGCGACCTCGGCGACGCGGCGGGCGCGTGCCTGCCGCCCTCGGACCGGCCTTCGACGCAGGGAGCCGTCGAGAGTGGAGCCGGGCCGTCGGGCGCGGTTTGCGGGGGCCCCGGAGGCGCGGCGCCGAACGAGGCGCGCGCGGGCGGCGCGGTTCCTGGCCACCGGGCGCAGCCGGCGCTCGGCGGCGCCGAGCGGGAGGCCATAGCGGCGGAGCGAGCAGCCCTCGCTGCGGAGCGGGCGGCGCTTGCCGCGGAGCGGGAGGCGCTGCAGGCCGAGCGGGAGGCGCTGCAGGCCGAGCGGCGCGCGCTGCGGGCCGAACGAGAGGCCGGGGGCGGACCACGGCGAGGGGCGGAGGGCGCCGACTGAGCGAACGGGCTGCGGCCACGGCGAGGGCCGTGCCCGGGCGCGCTCAGGGCTCGACGACGTGGTCGACGAGGCCGTACTCCTTTGCCTCCTCGGCGGACATGAAGTAGTCCCGGTCCGTGTCGCGCTCGATGCGCTCTTCGCTCTGGCCCGTGTGGTGGGCGAGGATGCGCTGGAGGGTCTTCTTGAGGCGCTTGATCTCCTCGGCCTGGATCTCGATGTCGGCCGTGGTCCCGCGGGTGCCTCCCCAGGGCTGGTGGATCATGATTCGCGCGTGGGGCAAGGCGTAGCGCTTGCCTTTGGTCCCGGCCGCGAGGAGGAGCGCCCCCATGCTGGCGGCCTGCCCGAGGCAGTAGGTGGCAATGTCGCAGCTGACGAACTGCATGGTGTCGTAGATGGCGAGGCCCGCCGTGACCGAGCCGCCGGGGCTGTTGATGTAGACGGAGATGTCCTGCCCCTTCTTCTCGAACTGGAGGTAGAGGAGCTGGGCGATGATCACGTTGGCGGTGTGGTCGTTGATCTCGTCGCCAATGAAGATGATGCGCTCCTTGAGGAGCCGGCTGTAGATGTCCCAGCTCCGCTCCCCTTGGCCGGTCCGTTCGACCACGATGGGGATGATCGCGCTCCGAGGGTCCATGCGCTTTGCCTCCGCCCGCGTTGGGGAGGGGCGAGTATAGCTGGCTCCCCCGGAGAGGGAAGGCAAGGCGCTCGCCCGCGGCTGGTCTTTCGGCCCTTGTTCGTGCACAATCCGCCCTCCCCCCGGGCGGAGGCCCGGGCAACCAGCGCACCCGAGGACGCAATGAACCGCAACGAGCTGAGGCAGAACGCGGCGGCCCTGGTGGCCGACGGCAAGGGCATTCTGGCGGCCGACGAGAGCACGGGCACCTGTACCAAGCGCTTCGTGGCCAAGGGCGTGGAGAGCACGCCGGAGAACCGGCGGAACTACCGCAACGTGCTCTTCACCACCGAGGGCATGGAGGAATTCATCAGCGGCGTGATCCTCTACGACGAGACGATTCGCCAGGCGTCGGACGAAGGGACGCCCTTCCCGCAGCTCCTCGCGGCCAAGGGAGTGCTTCCCGGGATCAAGGTGGACACCGGCGCGAAGGACCTCGCGCTGCATCCGGGCGAGAAGGTCACCGAGGGGCTCGACGGGCTCCGCGAGCGCTGCGAGGAGTACTACGCGCTCGGAGCGCGCTTCGCCAAGTGGCGCGCGGTGATCGCCATTGGCGAGGGATTGCCGAGCACCTACTGCCTGGAGGCCAACGCGCACGCCTTGGCCCGCTACGCGGCGATCTGTCAGGAGAACGGGCTGGTGCCCATCGTCGAGCCCGAGGTGCTCATGGACGGGGACCACGACATCGCGCGCTCCTACGAGGTCACCGCGCGGGCGCAGCAGACGCTCTTCCGGGCGCTCTTCGACCACGGGTGCTTCCTCGAGGGGCTCTTGCTCAAGCCGAGCATGGTCATCTCCGGGAAGAACTGCGCCCAGCGCGCCGGCGTCGAGGAGGTGGCGCGCGAGACCGTCCGTTGCCTGCGCAACAACGTGCCCGCGTCGGTGCCGGGGATCGTGTTCCTCTCCGGCGGCCAGAGCCCGCAGGAGGCCAGCGCGCACCTCGACGCCATGAACCGCCTGGGCCCCCACCCCTGGAAGCTGAGCTTCTCCTACGGGCGCGCGCTGCAGGAGCCGGCCCTCGATGCCTGGTCGAAGGGGATCGACGACCCCAAGCAGAAGGAACTGGCGCAAAAGGCCTTCTACGCGCGCGCCAAGCTCAACGGGGCCGCCGCCCGCGGCGCCTACAGCGCCGAACTCGAAAAGGAACTCGTCGGCGCCTCCTGACCTGCAGGCGCGCGGGTTGCTCCGGGGGGTCGGGGCGGCCCGTCGCGGCGGTCCGCGGGGGTGCGGGGTGCAGCGTGGAGGCGCGGAGCGGGTCCCCGCCCTCCGGCCGGCGCCGCGGGGCGCGAGTCCCGCCGCCCGAAGGGCCACCGCCGGGCCGGAGAAGGCCGGCGGTCGGCCCGATCCTCGCCGGGGGCGCTCAGGGGGGCGGGGATGCCCCGGCCTCCCGTGCCAGGCGCAGGGCGAGGTTCAGGGCCTCCGTTCGGGTGCGCAGGCGCCCCTCGAGCTGCTCGTCTTCGACCCGAGCGAGGAGGTGGCCGTAGAGGGGCCCGGGCGGAAGCCCGGCCTGGCGCAGGTCCTTTCCGGTGAGGAGAGGCGGGGTGGCGAGCCCTGCCGGGCCAGCGTCGGCGGCGTAGTCCGCGCGGCAACGGGCGAGGTATTGCGC
>RFHU01000139.1 GCA_003695705.1 Planctomycetota bacterium | reverse complement strand
GCGCGGGCGGCGCGGGCGGCGAGACGGGCGGCGCGGGCGGCGAGACGAGCGGCGCGGGCGGCGAGACGGGCGGCGCGGGCGGCGAGACGAGCGGCGCCGGCGGCGAGGAACCGAAGGGCGAGTAGCCCTTCCCTGCCGGTGGTCGCGCGGGGAGGGACGTCCGGCCTGCGGAGCATGACCGGCTTCGGCGTGGCCGAAGCCGGCGGTCCCGGCGGCTCCTTTCGGGTCGAGCTTCGCTCGGTCAACCACCGGCACCTCAAGCTCGGAGTGCGTCTCCCCGAGGTCCTTTCCGCGCTCGCGCCGAGGGTCGAAGAGCGCCTGCGCGCTCGGCTTCGCCGCGGCAGCGTGCAGCTCACCGTCCGCCCCCTCGGAGAGGTGCCCGGCGCCGGCGTCCGCCTCGACGCCGACCTCCTCCGGCGCCTCCACGGCGAGTTGAGCGCGGTGGCCGCCGAACTCGGCGTGGAGCCTCCCGGGCTCGGCGAGGTGGCGCGCCTCGAGGGGGTGGTGCGGACCGAGGAGGTGGTTCCCGAACTCGATGCCCTCTGGCCGCTCCTCGAGTCGGCCCTTGGTGCCGCGCTCGACGAACTCGACGCCATGCGTCGTCGCGAGGGGGAGGGCATCGCCGCGGACCTGCTCGAGGTCGCCTCCCTCATGGAACGGGAGGTCGACGCCGTGGAGGAGCGCCTCCCCGCGGCGCGGGCCGAGCAGGCCGCGCGTTTGCGCGAACGGGTCGCCGGCCTCCTCGAGCAGGCTCCGGACTCTCTGCGCGACGCCCCCGAGCTGGCCCGCGAGGTCGCGCTCCTTGCCGACCGCGCGGACGTCTCCGAGGAGGTGCAGCGCCTGCGCAGCCACCTCGATCAGCTCCGCGAAGTGCTCGAGGCCGACGCGGGCCCTGCGGGGCGGAAGATCGAATTCCTTGCCCAGGAACTCCTGCGCGAGGCGAACACCCTGGGGAGCAAGAGCCAGGACCTCGTCCTCCGCGAGCGCTCCCTCGCCCTCAAGCTCCTCGTGGAGCGGGTCCGCGAGCAGGCGGCGAACCTCGAATGAGTTCGACCGCAGGCCCTCCCACCCGCCAGGGACAGCTCGTCGTCCTTTCGGGCCCCGCCGGCGCAGGCAAGAGCACGGTGGCGCGCGAGCTGCTTTCGTCCGGAGACCTGGTGGTTTCGATCTCGGCCACCACGCGCCCTCCGCGCGGCCGAGAAGAGCACGGTCGCGACTACTACTTCCTCGACGAGGACGAGTTCCTTCGCCTGCGGGACGGCGGCGAGTTGCTCGAATGGGCTCGCGTCCACGGCAAGCACTACTACGGGACCCCCGCGCGGCCCGTGCTCGAGCACCTCGCGGCCGGGCGTGACGTCCTCCTCGACATCGACGTACAGGGCGCCGAGCAGTTGCGGCAAAAGGGGCTGCCCCTGGTGACCATCTTCCTCGAGCCCCCCTCCCTGGAGGTCCTCCGCGAGCGGCTCCTGCGGCGCGGGGACACCTCGCCCGAGGACATCGAGCGCCGGATGCGCACCGCCCGCGAGGAGATGCGCCAGGCCTGGCGCTACGACCTTCGCGTGGTCAACGATTCCCTGGAGCGCACGGTGCAGCGGGTGCGCGATTTTCTCGTGGGGTCGGCGTGAGCGAAGCTCCTGCGCCGCCGCGGCCGCGCGGCCGCTCCTGTGGCTGCGGTCTCCCCCTGTTCTTCCTCGGGCTCCTGGTGTTCGCCGTGGCGCGCGAGCTTCCCTGGGGCGAGGCCCTGCGCTCTCCCCGGCCCTTGCCCCCCGGCCACGCGGGGTTGCGCGAGATCGGCGCCGCCGAGGCCCTCTTTCGCGAGGCGGACAAGGACCGGGACGGGCGATTGGACTACGCCACCCTGCAGGAGCTCGGCGCCCTCGGCTTGGTGGATCCTGCCCTCGCCAGCGGGACGCGCGCCGGCTATCGCTTTCGCGTGGAGCCTTCGCCGAGGGCGCCCGAGCGGCGCTGGTTCGCCACCGCCAGCCCCCTCGATCCCGGCTCCGATCCCCGCTACTACGCCACCAGCGACGACGGCTGGATCTACGTCTCCAGCGCCCCCATTCCCTTCGACGCCGAGACGTGCAGAGTCCCTGCCGGCGTCCTTCGCCTGGCGGAGTGAGCAGCCCCGCACGGCACCGAGCGCTTCCAGCGTCGAACGCGGCGTACCGCCTTGGGGCGCACCGGATCGAGGCGGTGCCACCCGGGCGGGCGGAGGCCGCGGTCAGTCCAGCGCGCGCGCGCTTGCGATGCGCCGTGCCCAGCCGAGGAGCAGGAGGGCGGTCACCGTGAGCCCGCCCGCCAAGGCCCACCACACGGCCAGCGGGCCGCCCTCGCAGACGAAGGCCAGCAGGTAGGCGGCGGGGACGCCCACCGCCCAATGCCCGACGAGTTGGGCGACGAAGGGGCTCGTCGTGTCGCCGGCGCCGCGCAGGGCGCCTGCGGCGATGCCCTGGATCCCGTCGGAGAGCTGGAAGGCCGCCGCGACCGCCAGAAGGCGAGTCCCCAGCGCCACGACCTCGGCGTCGGCGGTGAAGCAGGAGACGATGGGCTTCCCCGCGACGAGGAAGACGACCGCGGCGCACCCCATGCCCGCGGTTCCCAGGCCGAGGCCCGTCCAGGTGGCTCGCTGCGCGGCCCGCGTCTGCCCGGCCCCGATGGCGTTGCCGACCCGGATGCTGGTGGCGGTGCCCAGGGCGATGGCGAGCATGAAGGAAGTCGAGGCCATTTTGAGGGCGATCTGATGGCTGGCCAGCGCGGCAATTCCCAGCCAACCCATGAAGGTGCTCGTGGCCGCGAAGGCGCCCACTTCGAGCATGTGCGAGAGGCCGATGGGCAGGCCCAGGCGCACCACCCGACCGAGGAGCGCGAGCGATGCGCCTCCGCCTGCGAGGTAGGGCCGGTAGCGCGGGCGCGCGATCCACCAGGAGAGCCCGGCGAGCATGAGGACGTTGCACAGCGCCGTCGCCAGTCCGGAGCCGGCGACGCCCAGGGCGGGAAGGCCCCAGCGACCGAAGATCAGCGCCCAGTCGAGGACGGCGTTGGCGACCAGGGCCAGGAGGGTGACGGCCATGGCGGGGCGTGTGCTGCCAAGGGCGTTGAAGAAGGCGCGGTGGGCGACGAACAAGAGGTGCGGCAGGATCCCCAGCGCGCGCGGGGCCAGGTAGTCGGCGGCCGTGCGCACGACGAAGGGATCCAGCTCGGCGCGGGCGAGCGCCCAAGGAATTCCCCGCGACACGAGCAGGGCCAAGGGAAGCGCGAGGAGCAGCGCCAGGCGCAAGCCGCAACGCCAGGTCGCACCGCAGCGCGCTGCGTCGCCGGCGCCGTAGGCCTGGGAGATCAGCGGCTGCAAGGCCAGGATGAGGCCCATGGCGAAGACGTGGAGGGTGAAGTAGCAGGCGTCCCCCAGGGCGACCGCCGCCAGCTCGATGGCGCCCAGGCGTCCGACCATCCACGTGTCCACCAGCCCCATGCACAAGCCGCCGACCTGCGCCACCGCCACGGGCCAGGCCAGGGCCACGAGCGCGCACGCTTCGGTCCGGGCGGAGCGAAGCCGGTTCGGACCGACGGTCGGGAGGGGATGGCTCATGGGGGGCGGCGGGCCT
>RFHU01000138.1 GCA_003695705.1 Planctomycetota bacterium | reverse complement strand
AGTAGCCGAGGTCGAAGAGCAGCAAGCGATCTCGGACCCACTTGCCGACCTGCAGCACCCTCCCGTCGTTCTTGCGCTCGGAGGTGACCTTCACGCTCTTCGGCCCATTGCCGTTAACCCTCATGACGATGTGGAGCTTCAGCGCCGCCTTGGTGTGGTTGGTGCGGCAGCCCGGGAACGCCTTGGCCAGGAGGTCGTGGAGTCGGATCACGGTGGCGTCGGTCACGAGGACCTCCTTGAAGGCCGCCAACTCACCGGCGAGCGCCCGCGTCGGCTCGGCCAGGCGGTCGAGGACCAGGCCGACGGCAGCCTGGACGTAGCGCACTAGGGAAGCGTCGAAGCGGTCGCGGAACGCCGAGGGCACCAGGCTCTTGCCCGTGGCCGTCTGGTAGGCGCGGCGCAGCGCAGCCAGCGTCCGCTCGCCGCCGAAGGCGAACCCGAACACGAGGGTCCAGAGGAAGGCGGGAGGCTCGACCTTGCGCGACCGGACCAGGAAGCCGGTCTCGCGGGCGAGGCTCCAGAGGGTCTTGTGCGGGAGGAGGGTGGTACGCCGGTCGCGCAGACCGATACTCTTGGCGTGGGCCGTCGGCGGGTTCTCCTCGAGGTTGTCTCGACAACAAGGGGACCGACCGGAAGGCCCGTTCCAACGGACGCCCGCGCCGGGGCTTACGTCCTTAGCCGTTCACGCATGAGCCGTTCGCGGGCGAAGACCTCGGACACCGCGGCTCGGTCGCGAATGTCGACGCTGAGGTGGCGAAAGCGAGGGCAGGCCGCGCGGAGACGGTCTCGATTGGCGGAGGTGTCGCCCTCCGCACCGAAGAAGTCGCGGCGCATGTTGTTGTCGAGCCCTACGACTTCGGAGCCGGCCTCGTGCCATGCCGTGAGGGCCTCCGAGCCCATCAGCCCGCTCGACCCCGTGACGACGACCTTCATGCTGCTTCCTTAGGACTCCACGCCGCGCCTCCGCGCTGGCGGCGCCGCAATCATACGAGGGTCGAGGATCCTCAGCGTCCTCCCGGGTGGCGAGCTCCGCTCCGGACGCCCTCCGCGAGGATCGGACCGCGAGCGGGCGCGGGCCGGACGGGTTGCGGGGGACGGATGCTTCGTCTACGGTCGAGCGCGGATGTCCCCCAAGACCTTCGCATGTCAATGGTTGCGGCTTGCGCTCGCCGCGGCGCTCCTCACGGGCTGCGCGGGCCAACCGCTGGTCTCGGAGCGTCTCTCCCCCGGGCGCCGACTGGTGCTGCTGTTCGACGCGTCGACCTCGATGCGGGAGAACGACCCCGCCGGCGTGGCGCGCCTGGGCGGCCAGTTGGTCATGGGACTCGTGGGCAGCGACGACAACGTCGGCGCGATCACCTACTCGGCGACGGCCACGGTGCAGCGCTCCATGGGCCCCGTCGGCGGCGAGCCGTCGCGCGCCGAGTTGAGCCGCATTCTCCGTTCGGTGGAGCGGAACGGGATCACCAACTTCGCGGCGGCCCTCGACGAGGCCCGGGCCATGCTCGAAGCGAGCCAGGCCCCGCCCGGCTCGCCCATCGTCCTCCTCACCGACGGGGTCCCCTACCGCGGGCGTCGTCGCGAGGTCGGCGTCTCGCTGGGCGAGGTGGTGGAGGCCCTGCGCGCCAAGGGGTGGCCCATCTACGCCATCGCCCTCAGCGAGGAGGCCCAGAGCCCCTTCCTCTCCCTACTCGTCGGCAAGACCGGCGGCGCGGTCTACCCCGTGGCCGATGCCGGCGGCCTGCTCGCAGCCTTCCAGGCCGTGGCGACCGAGGCGCTGGGGTATCTGCGGGCCGAGCGCGGGCGGCAC
Source organism: Planctomycetota bacterium (assembly GCA_003695705.1). GTDB lineage: Bacteria > Planctomycetota > J058 > J058 > J058 > J058. The sequence continues at coordinate 13,507 of RFHU01000138.1, read as the reverse complement.
CGCCTCACCCTCGGCCCCGACACGCGCCGCCTGGCCTTCGTCGCTCGCTGGCCCGGAGGCGCGGTCGGTCGTTTGCTCGACCTCGCGCACGACGGCACCCCCTTGCCCGCGGAGCGGATCGTCCGCACGCCCGGCGGCGAGGGCCCACTCGCCGTAGGGCTGATCGAGCACCCCGCGCCGGGAAGCTGGGAGGTCCGGTTCAGCGGCGAACCCTCCGTGGTCGCACTCGTCGAGCCCACCTTTGCCCTCGATTTCGTGGAGGGGTCCCCCCCCGAGCGGGTCGACTCCCTTGCCCGCGTCGAGGTGGCGGTTCGCCTGGTTGCCGCGCCCGGAGCCGCCGAAGCATTGGCGAACCGGGTTCGGGTGCGCGGTCGCTTGGAGGTCGACGGGAAGCCGTGGGGCGAGGGCTTCGACTTCTCGCCCGACTCCGCCGGGGAGCTTCGCTTTCGGGCCGCCTTCCGCGCCCCGCGCGTCGAGGAGGAAAGCTCCCTGCGGCTCGTGGTCGACGCCCTCCTGCCCGAAGGCTCCCTGACCCGCACCCGCTCGCTGACCGTGCGCCCTGGGAGCGCGACGGGACTCGCGCTGGACATCCGCCCGGGGCGCGTGGAGCGCGCGGCCTGGGCGGGGCGCGCGGTCGCGCTCGAATTCTCCGTGCAAGGCGACCCGCGGCAACCCGTCGAGGTCCGCTGCGGGGCAGCGCGCCTGGACCTCGAGCCCGGCGCTCGGGGCGTGCTGCGCGTCTCGACCCGGAGTTCGGGGGCGCTCGAGGTGCGCGCCCTGGGCGAAGACGGGGCGGAGTTCGTCCAGCGGATCCCCGTGACCCTGCGCCGCTTCCGCGTGCGCGGTGCGCAGCAGAAGGGCCTCGTCCTGCAGCCCGTGCCGGTGGGCTTCGCGAGCGAACCGGTCGCCCTCTCGCTACGGCTGATCCCCGCGGGGACCTTGGCCGTCTCCGACGGCGTGGTGCGTGGGCCGGGTGGCGCGCGCCTGCCGGTGCGCGTGGACGAGGGACGGGTGTGGGTCGAGCCCGACCCCACCCTTCCGCCGGGACACTACGAAGGCGGCCTCCCGGTGCGCATCGCCGAGCATCCCGAGGCGGGGGCCGCCCGCCTGCCGGTGCGGGTGGAGGTTCTGCCCAAGCTGGAACTGCCCGAGTCCGTCACGCTCCGCGGTCGCTGGGGCTGGGTGACGACTCCGGTCGAACTGGCCTGGCCGGCGAAGCGGGCCGTTCCCATCCGCGTGGAGGTGGCCCCCCTGGTCGGAAGCGGTAGCGCGGCCGGAGCGCGCATCCTGCCTCGCTTCGACGTGCGGGTCCGGCCTCTCGACGGGTGGAAGGGCGACCGGCTCGGCGTGACCCCTCGGCGGCTGGCCCTCGAGGTGTTCTTGGCTGCCGACCTGCCGCAGGGAACCTACCGGGGGGCCTTGAAGCTCATCCCCCGGGAGGGCGAACGGGATCCTCTGGTGGTGCCCCTGGACCTCACGGTGAAGCGATGACGCCCGGGCGCCTCGGGGCTGCGCTCCTCGTGGCGGCGCTCCCCTGGGCGGCGCCGGCGCTCGGCGCTCCGCGGACGGTGGCGGTGGTCGTCGACCGCTCGGGAAGCCTCCGCTACGCCGACCCCGCGGGACGTGGCCGAGACCTGCTCGTCCTCTCCCTGGGCCTCGCCCTGCGCTCCGGAGACCGCGCGCGGGTGTTCGCCGACGGAGAGGAGCTCTGCGACGTCGAGATCGACGCCGCCCCAACGTCGCTGCGGCCCGTCGCGGACGCCCTGCTCGCCGCTTCCCCGCGACGTGGTTCGGGAGCGCTCTTCGAGTCGCTGCGGGCGGCTTTCGCGGCAGCGGGACCGGGCGGACTCGTGCTCGTCTACGGCGACGACGACCTCGACGTCTTGTCCGCCGAGGGAGACGCTCCGGCGGTCGTCCTCCGGCGGGCTCGCCGCACCTCCGCTCGCCCCACCCGCGAGGACGTCAACCTGGCGGCCCGCGAGGTCCTGGCGGGCGTCGCAAGACGCGCGAAGTGCGCCGTGGTGGGTCTGCGGGCGCCCCTCCCCCCGGGCGCTCGCAGCGTTCCCTACTTCGAGGCCCTGGGGGCCCGGGCGGTGGAACTGGGCGAGGAGGCCCTCGAAGTGGTCCGGAGGCTCGGCGAGCGGGTGGCGGGGCGACCCCTGGTCAGTCACTCCCTCCGGGCGCGTGGGCGGCTGCGCCTCGACGTGGGCGGGCGCGTGGCCCTCCTGGCTGCGCCCGGAAGCCAAGTCGCGGGAGGGGTCTCGCTGGACCGCGACGGGCGTCTGTGGCTGGTGGACGCCGCGGAGCGCATTGCGCTCGAAGGAGAGGCGCTCGCGTTCGTGGCGCCACGGCTCCCGGTCCCGGGCACCTACCGGGCCTACTGGTTGAGCAACGGAGAGGTTCGCGCGCTCGTCGTCGGCGAGGGGCCGCCGACCTCGGCGAACGACGGTCTGGTCTTGGCCAGCGGCGAGCGGCGCGCGCGCTTCGAGGGCACCCCGGCGCGCGCGCGACTGGCGCTGGACGCGACGCAGGCGCCGCGCGAAGTGGAGGTCTTGCGCGTCGTACGGCGCGGGGACCTGCCGCCGGTCGTTGCCGGTCGCCGTCGGATCGCCGTGGAGAGGTCCTACGTCGAACTCCTTCCGGTCGAGGGGGCCCGGGCCGACCGTCCCTTGCGTCTGGTCGGTCGTCCCGCCCCCGGCCTCGACGTGGATCGGCTGCCCGTCGAAGCCCAGGAGGCCGGTGGCCTCGTGCAGCAAGTGGCTCTGCGCAGGGAGGAGGACGGCCTCCTGCGCGGCTCCTTCACCCCGCGCAGCGACGGTCCGCTTGCCTTGCGCAGCCTTGGGCCGGTGGAACTGCGCGCGCCCGAGAGCATCTCCATCGCGCCCGCCGAGGCCCTGCGCCTGCGCATCGTCTCCCTGCGCGGAGCGGACGGTCGACCCCTCGGTGGGCCGGGAGCACTGGAGCTCGACCGCGACGGACGAGGGCGCCTGGAGGTCGTACTGCGCGTGGAGCCCCGGCCACCGCGCCCCTTGGCCGTCGCCTTGCGCCTCAACGGTGCCCCCGCGGGTGCGCAGCTGGATCCGCCCGGTCCCTTCACGGTGGCCAAGGAACGGTCGATCGCTCTCGCCCTCCGCTGGCCGCCTCGGGTCGACGGGCAGCCGGTCGGGCTCCGCGCCGAGGCCGAGGGGGCCGAACCCGCCGAACGCACCCTTGCGGTGGAGCCGTCCCCCGGCCCGCTGCGCGCCGTAGCAGCGGGCGCCCTCCTCGCGGTGGCCTTGATCTGGGCGGGCTTGCTCTACCGGCGCTGGAGTCGCGCGGCTCGCTTTGCCGATGTCGAAGTGGGACGGCGTCAACTCCGCGTCGTGGGGCGCAACGGTCGTCTCTCGCCCGAGGTCTATCGCCTTGCCAACCACGTCGACGACGATCTTCGGATCGTCGTCGAGCCGGAGGAGTCTCCCGGCGGAGCACTTTCCTTCGAACTTCGCCCGGACGGCGGCGTGCTCTGTCGGGGAGAAGGCGGCGCGCGTGTGGTCCACGCCGACCGACCGACCATCCTCGCCGAGGCGGTGGTGCTCACCCACGGGACGCCCTTCGCCATGGTCTACAAGCAGCGCGCCCTTCGCTACGTCTATCTGGACCGCGATCCCACCGCCGACGAACTGACCACGACCTACCTGGCCGACGCCATGACCCACGACGAGGCGGCCCTGCGCGACTCGGGAGTCTTCTTGATCCTCGACGACGAAGCCCCGAACGTTCCCCGCTATTCGGCCCGGCTGGAGGCCTCGACCGAACTGTTGGCCGCTTCGCAGGAGATCCTCGACTCGGCCTCGGAGGTCGCCTTCGTCCCGCCCTCGGAAGAGGACGCGCCCTTGGTCAGCGACGAAGGAGTCGTCTACCTCGACAGCGCCGAGGGAGAGATCATCGACAGCGAGGAACTCCCCAGGCTCGAATCCGGGAGCGGAGACGCGCCGGCCATCCGCATCGAGGAGCTCTACGGCGAGGGAGACGAGGGACCGGCCTGAGCGAAGGGGAGCGGGCCTCGGAGCGGCGGGCGCTGGGCGCAGCCCTCGCCCCGCCTCAGCGACCTTCGCCGAGGAGGGCGCGAAAGCGAGGATCGCGTCCGTAGCGGGGCGCGAACTCGCTCAGTCCGGCGGGCGAGAGGCCGGAGCGGACGAGTTCCTCGGCTGCGGCGAAGAACTCTTCGCGCGCGTCGAGGGCGTAGTGGCTGCGCGCGAGCCAGAGAAGGACGCGCCGGCGATCTTGCGGGTCGAGCCCACGGCGGAGGAGCGGCCGGAGGATCCCGCGCGCAGCGCCCGGCTGTCCGGCCTGCAGGAAGAGCTCGGCCAGACGCAGGGGCGCATCGATCCGCTCGGGGAAGCTCCACCAGGCTCGCATCGCGTCACGAAAGGCCTCCAACCGATCGTTCCGCGGCGCGAGGAGGCGCGCGAGGTCGGCTCCGGCGGGTTCCTCGGGCGGCGAGGGAAGGACCTGCGGGAAGATGGCGCGCGGGAGGCGCCCGCGGTGGCTCGCTCGGTCGTACTCGCGCGCGAAGCGCCTGCGGACTCCCTCGGGCTGCGTCGCCCGGCGCAAGGAAAGGTAGTAGCGAACCTTGCGCTCGGCCTCGTCCGTCGCGCGTTCGGGCTCGGCCCAGCGGTCGAAGTTTCCCGTCAGCTGGGCGGCGATGAGCCGCAGCAGGACGGGTTGGGATGGATCGCCCAGGAGGGCGAGGGAGCGAGCGACCAGGTCCCGATCCGGGGCGTTCTCGAGCACGAGAGGCGACGCGAGGTCCTCGAGACGAAGAACCGCCTCGTAGGGGTTGGCGCGCACGGCGGCGATCAGGTCGTTCGCCGCCCGAGGGTCTCCCGCCCGGGCTCGTGCGAACGCCCGGTGCCAGCGGGCCGCAAACGTATCCCACCGGTTGCCCGCATCGAGCAGGTCCGAGTAGGCGCGCCGCGCGCCCTCGGCGTCGCCCGCGGCCAGCAGGGCGTGGGCGGCCAGGAGCCGCGGCGGCGAACTGCGGGCGCACGGTCCGTGGCTCCGGATCCGGAGGCTCCGAAGGCGGAATTCGCCTTCGAGCGCGAAGCCGGGCTGCTCGTGGGTCAACGAATCGCGGTCCCCGCCGCGAGGGCTCCAGACCCCGACCCGCCGGGCAGCCGCGGCGGCGAGAGGCGGCGGCTGAGGTGCCTCGCCTTCGCCGCAGAAGAGCAGCCGACCGCGGGCGTCCTGCACCGTGAGCCGAACGACGACGCCGCCGTAGGCATGGGGAGAAAGCTCCGCCCGCACGCGCAAGACCTCCCCAAAGCGAGGCCAGTCGAAGGCCGGGCCCACGAGCTTCCCGCGGTGGATGGCTTGGACGCGCAGTCCGCCCCGCTCGACGCTCCACAGGGAGACGACGAAGCCGCTCGCGCGGGCTGGCTTCGTGGACCGCCCCTCGAAGAGCCCCACCTGCACCTCCCCCTGCCACACGTCGTCGAGCGCCTCGACCTCGGCCTCCACGGCCCAGGCGCTGGGATCGCAGCGCACCTCGGCCAGGGCCCCGTCGAGGCAGGCGCCCGAGACGAACAAACGCATGCCGTCGGGGTCGAAGCGAACGCGCAAGGGTCGCGTCGGGAGGAGGTCCCCAGGCCCGCTTCCGTCGGAGCAGGACAGGGAGAGGGGAGGGCCGAGCGGGCGCGAGCGGAGGCGAGCGCGGGCTTCGGCGAGGCGCAGCGCCGCCTCGCTTCGCACACCGACCGGAGCGTCGGGCAGGGCTTCGAGGAGCTCCAGGGCTCGCGCCGGTTCGCCGGCCGCTTCGAACGCGAGCGCCGCCTTTTCGCTCGCCTCCACGCGCCCCAGGAGCCCCGCGGCGGCGAGGGTTCCGGCCTCGCTGGCCGCACGTTGGAGTTCCTGACGGGCGGTGCTCCAGGCCGCCCGCCCGGCTTCGGTGTCGCCGCGGGCGAAGGCTCGCAGCGCCGCGCGGCGGGCCTTCCGTCCCCGCGCAAGGCGCGCTTCGAGGGCCGTTCGGCGGGCGAAGCGCTCCCAGCGGGTTCCTGCGGCGCGGGCAGCCTGCCGTTCCGCGAATTTCCGGGCCGCCTCGGGACGCCCGAGAGCGTAGAGGTAGCGGAGCAGTACCGCGGAGGGGTTCCGCTCCAAGGCCGGCTCGCGGGCGTTCGGCTCCGCGGCGGCGGAGGACGCGCCCAGCCCGAACACCCAGCCGCCAAGAAGGACTCCACTCCGCCCGCGGCGTCCTAGCCCGTGGAGGTAGGCCGCTGGGCCAGGCCTCCACGGCGGTGGCGCGGGGCAGACGAGGCTCAGACGAGGTCGCGGGTTCTCCGGTCCCGCCAGCGCAGCCAGCGGAACGCAGTCGAGGTGCAGGGCCTGGTCCGGCAGCTCACGCCAGCTGCGCAGGATCCATTCCTCGCCTGCGAGGGGGAACACCAGGCCGGCCACGGCGCCAACCGCTCGTCGTTCCCGGACGGAGAGCGGCGCGTCCTCGCCGACGGTCCACCGACCCTGGATGGAGAGTCGCCCTGCGCCGTCGGGGCCGAGCAGGTAGAGCCCATCGCGCCCGAGCCACCGAGGCTCGGGGTCTCGCAGGAGAATCCGCTCGTCGCCTGCGTCCACCACGGCCAGCACCCGATCCTGCGAGAGCCTCGCCAGGCGGACCACCCGCCCGACGGGCGTCCGGCCCCGGGGTCGGAACGCGCCCTCGCGCGGGTCGAAAGTCCACACGGTCACCCAGCGGCCGGCCGCGCCCGAGGAGCCGAGGAGGAGCTCGTCGCGCCCGTCGCCGTCGAGGTCGATGGCTCCTGCGGTGGCGAAGCGATATTCCTGGCTCGGCACGCCCGGGCCCACCGGAAACACCCTCGCGGTCTCCAGGCCTCCCCGGAACAAGAAGGAGGCGGCGGCCGGGAGGCGGCTGAGCACGACGAGATCGGCGCGTCCGTCGCCGTCGAAGTCGCCCCGCGCGGCGTCGGCGAAGCGAACCGCCTGCGGAACCACGAGGGCGGGGGGCTCGGACAAGGTTCCCTCCGGGTGCGCGGGATCCAGCCAACGCAGCTCGAGGCGTCTGCCCGGACCCCGCACGATCGCCAAGCAGATCGGCCGCTGCGCTCGCGTGCCCGAGAACAGGCGGAGCAGCCGGCGCCCGGCGGGCAAGGTCCAGTGCCGCAGCGGCTCGAGGTGGCCGTCGCGCGCGCGGAAGACGACCAACTCGTCGCCCTCGCCGGCGAGCAGCAACGGACCGTCCGCTGCCCGGAGGACGCCGTCGGCGACCACGCGCGGCGCGGCGCTCCGCCCCTCCAGCGCGCCCGCGAGGGCCGCGAGGAGGCGGACCTCGTCGGAGGCGGGCGCGACGGCGGAGGCGGAAGCCGCCGCGCCGGAGAAGTCGAGCGCCGCGGCGCGGAGCCAGGCGAGCGTCTCGGCGGCCTCCGGAGCGAGAGGCCCGCCGGCGGCGACGAGGGGCTCGAGGCTGCGGCGCGCCAAGGCGTGGGCAAGAGGATCGGTCCCGCGGCGCGCTTCGCGCGCCAGGGCGAGGTGCGCGCGCGCGGCCTCCTCGCCCGCGCCTTCGCAGGCAGCTTCCGCGAGAAGGGCGAGCCGCTCGTCGCCCTCGGCCGTTCGTGCGCGACGCCAGGCCAGCCGCGCGCGCAGGGGCGCCAGCGCGGCCTCGAGGCCTTCCTTCCCCTCGAGGGCCTGGCGCACGACGGCCCGCTCGGCGGGGTGGTCGACGCCGAGGGCGACCTCGGCGCGGGCCAGGACCGACGCAGGGGAGAGGTCGGCGGCGATGGCCTGCGGGTTCTCGAGCGGATCCGCAGCGCAGCGCGCACGGAGGACCGAGCGTTCCTCTTCCCACCACCGCTCCGCTTGGGCGAAGAGCCGCTCGCTGGATGGGGATCGGTTCCGGCCAAGCACGCCCGAGCGGGCGACGAGCACGACGAGGCCGGCGCCCGCGAGCACGCCGGCGGCGAGGAGAAGGGAGCCGGAGAGGGCTCGTCGCGGGGAGGACGGCCCTCCCCAGGAGAGGGCGGAGGTGCTGGTCGAGGCTCCGAGCAGGCGGTCCAACTCCCGCGCAAGCGTGTCCATGTCGCGGATCCGCTCCCCGGGGTCCTTCTCGAGGCCTGCCAGGACCAGCCCCTCCACATCGGGGCTCAGGTCCCGGCGGAGGGAGCGCGGCGGCGGCGGCGGCTTGGAGACGACGGCCTCGAGGGTCGCGAGCTGGGAGGCCTCAGCGAAGGGAGGGCGTCCGGTGAGGAGTTCGTAAAGGACGGCGCACAGCCCGTAGACGTCGACGCGCACGTCTTGCTGGGCATCTCCCCGCGCTTGTTCGGGGGCCATGTAGTTGGGGGTCCCGACGACCACGCCGGTCTGGGTAAGCCGCCGAGACCCGGCGGTTCGTGCCAGGCCGAAGTCGGTCAGTCGGGGGACCCCGGACTCATCCAGGAGGATGTTCGCCGGCTTGAGGTCCCGGTGGAGGATCCCGAGTCGATGGGCTGCGCGCAGGCCATCGGCCACGGCGCGGACCACCGCAACCGCCTCGTGCTCGGGGAAGGAGCCGCGCTCGCGGAGCACCTCGTGCAGGGTCCGTCCGCGGACGTACTCCATGGCGAGCCAGCAGAGGCCGCCGGCCGAGCCGGCGTCGTAGAGGGGGACTACGTTGGGATGTCGAATGCGCGCGAGCGCGCGCGCTTCGTTGATGAAACGCGCGGTTTCTTCCGGGGAGCCCTGGTCGGCGGCGCGCAGGGTCTTGAGCGCCACCTGCCGTCCGAGCTCGCGATGGAAAGCGAGGTGCACCGAGCCCATGCCGCCTTCCGCGATGAGCGCCTGGATGGTGTAGGGGCCGAGGGTGCGTCCTTCGAGCCCGGAGCGGCTGAGGTGGTTTCGTGGGCTGGGGTCCACGCATGGATCATTGGCGCCGCGTCCGTGCTGCGCAAGGAGTCGGGCCCGCGGGCGCGGATCCTCTCGTCAGCCGCCGAATTCCATGGAGAGGAGCCCCGCGGCGAGCGCGAACAGGACCCATGCGCTGGCGCGGACTGCGCTTGCCCTTCCCGCGAGGAGGAAGAGCAGCGGGTGGAGGAGGAGGCCGATCAGGATGCCGTGGGTGATGCTGAAGGTGGTGGGGATGAGGAGGAGCACGAGGACCACGGGGAGGAACTCCTCCAGCGGTCGCTCTCCCAGGCTCGTCAGGGGCCGGAGCATGAACGCGCCGACGAGGAGGAGGACGGGGGCGGTCGCGAAGGGAGGGACCATGACCAGCAGCGGGGCGAAGAAGGCCAGCGGGAGGAAGGCGAGACCTGCGACGACGGCGGTCAAGCCCGTGCGACCACCGACCTCGATGCCGGCGGTGCTCTCCACGTAGGTGGTCGCGGGCGACGTCCCCACGATGCCGGACACGAGGGTCGCGGCGGCGTCGACCAGCAACGCTCGCTCCACGCGCAGCGGTCGCCCGTCTTCGTCGACGAGCCCTGCGGCGCGGGCAACGCCGAGGAAGGTGCTCAAGGAGTCGAAGAGGTCGGTGAACAGGAGGGTGAGGAGGGGCGGCAAGAGGGTGAACTCGAAGGCGCCCACGGGATCGGCTGCGAAGAGGAGGTCCGCCTTGGGCCAAGCGACGATTCGCTCCGGGCGTTCGATCCAGCCGCCCGGATCGAACGCGACTCCAAGGACCGTGCAGAGTCCGATGGAGGCGAGGAAGGCGTATGCCTTCCCCCGGCGGTGCAAACCGGCCGCGAGGAGGAGTCCGAGCGCAAAGATGAGGTGTCGACCGTCCAGGACGCCAAGCATGGTCCGCCAGGCGAGCGGGGCCTCTTGCGGGTCGTAGGCGCCTGCGTCGGGGACCACGAGGCCGGCGTTCTTCAGGGCGATGACCGCCAGCAGGAGGCCGATGCCGCCGGCGATGGCTTCTCGTAGGTGCTCCGGAATGGCCTCGGCGATGTTGCCGCGCAAGGAGGTCGCGCTGACGAGGAGGAAGATGAGGCCGGAGAGGACCACCAACCCAAGCGCCTGCTCGGGAGGGACTCCTCGGGCGCCGCAGAGTTCGAAGGCGAAGAAGGCGTTGATTCCCATTCCCGGTGCCAAGGCGTAGGGGAGTCGCGCCACCAGGCCCATGAGCATCGAGCCGAACGCGGCAGCAAGGACCGTGGCCGTGACCAGGGCTTCTCGGTCGAGACCGGTGGCGGCGAGGATGTCCGGGTTGACCGCGGCGATGTAGCTCATGGTCAAGAACGTGGTCAGCCCGGCAAGGACTTCACGCTTCCAGCCTGCGGACGGAGCGTCTGCTTCGGCGCGCGGCGGGGGAGGCGTGTCGGACGACGGGGGTCCGTCGGCGGGGGGGACGGAGTCAACCATCGCGGGGCTCCTCGTCGCAGGGAGGGGGAGCGGAGGGAGAACGCGGGCACGGCGCCTTGCACGAGGATGGGGTCCTCCTCCGCTCCTGCGACGAGCGCCGTGTCCGGCCGCCCGTCGCCTGAGGAGGCCTATTCGACCACGCGGGGAGGCTCGCCGCGGAAGGCAGTGCAGGCGGCCAGCAGGGCCTCGAGGAAGGAGTCGCGGACGGCGCGCTTGTGGAAGCGCAACTCGAGGCCTTCCAGGCGGAGGCCGGGGTTCGAGACCAGCCCGCCGCCGAGGCGTTCGATGAGCGCTACGTCTCGGTAATGGACTCCGTGACGCGGGCGGTCGCTGGCGAAGACGCGCCGGTCGGTCAGTACCGCTCCGCGCTCCCCGTTCCCGCTCAGGGTCCCGTCGTAGAAGGCGACGACGCGCTCTCCCGCGTCCAGGGCGCCGACGAAGGAACCGATGGCGGCCTGCAACGCCTCCTCGGGGATGCGCGGGGCGAGGTGTACGCCAAAGGTCCGGTCGAGGGCGCGCAGGATTCCATCCTCTGCGTCGGCGGCGAGCGCCTCGGTGGCGTCGGTCGGCTCGCCGCGCGCCCCGTCGGCGATGAGCGAGGAGGCGCGCCGCTGGTAGTGTCCGTCCAGGATTCGCTGGTAGGCACCGCTGCGGTGCCACTTCTCGAGTTCCGAGGCGCGGACCACGGGCCAGGGGTGCGTCTTGTCGAACTCCAACAAGGCACGCCAGACGCTGTCCATGGTCGCGAGGTCCCCGTATTCGAATTCCCGCACCTGCTGCATGAAGGCGTCGAGATCGAGTTCCCTGGCGATGCGTGCTCCGGGACCGGCCCCCAGCTTCATCTCCACGCGCAGCGCCGTGTCGAGGTCCTGCACGGCCAAGAGGCCGCAGCGGTCGGCGGTCAACTCGGCGCAGCGGCTCCAGTACATCAGGGACGCGAAGAGCGTAAGGCGGATCAGGGGTCCGAGGGGGCTCGCGTCGCCCAGGGCAGCCAGGATCTGCCCCAGGCTTGCGGCGACCATCTTGTAGAGCACGTGGTCGGCCAGGATGTGGCCCATCTCGTGGCCGATGACGCAGGCAATCTCCTCGTCGTGGAAGCCTTCGACGAGGCCGGAGGTGACGACGATGAAAGGGGCGTCCACGCCGGCCGTGTAGGCGTTCACGCGTACGTCGTGGGCGAGGTAGAGGGGCGGCAAGGGGTCGAGGTCGAGGATCTCGCCAACGCGGCGGTGGATGGCGTAGACCGACCCCACCTGCTGGGGAGAGAGCCGAATGTGCGAGGACTCGTTGATGATCTTGAAGACGCGGTCCATGCCGAACTTCGCGAGGGCCCGCATCAGGCGGTCGAAGCCGATGGTCTTCTTCAGCGCGCGCAGTGCGGCGACGTCGGCCGGGTGCTCGAAGCTTCGGCTGGAGATCCGTTCCAAGACCACGCGCTCGCTCATGTCCACCTCTGCGCCGCGGCGCCGTTCCTCAGTATGACCCATCGCTGCGGCTCCAGGCCGCGCTCCCGGCGCGCCCAGGGGGTCTGAGCTGCCGGACTGCAAACGCCGGTCCGCCTGGGACGGGGCGGGGCGCCCGTCCTGTTCCGGAGGGCGCGCCGGGGAGTGCGGAAAGGACCCTCCGGCAGGGAATGCCGGGTGCGGGCTCAGGCGCGGCGTTCGGGGGCGTTTGCGCCCGGAGGATGCAAGCGGAGCCGTCCTGCGGAAGGCTTGGGCTCCGAGGAGGGCCGCTGGCGGAACATGCGCTGCTGCGCGCGGAGCAGGGCTTCGTGCTGCTCCCAGGTGATGTAGCCCTTCTTCACCAAGACCTCCCCGATGCGCAGGCGACGGCCGGTCCGCTCTTGGACGGCGAGTGCGGCGTCGAGGTCGGCCTCGGAAATGAAGCCGTTGCGGACGGCGAGCTTTCCGTAGAGGCTCTCGACGCCGCGATCGTCGTATCGCTCCTGGGCGCGCAGGATGGCCCGGACCTGCTCCTCGTTGAGGAGGTCGAGGCCGACCATGACCTCTCCGATGGAGGGGTCAGCGCCTGCGCGTCGGGCTTCCTCCTGCGCGCGCAGGGCGCGTTCGAGGTCCCGGCGGGTGGTCATGAAGAGGCGAACCGCGATCTCGCCGAACAGGCGGTCGGCCAGGCTCTGCTCTTCGGGCGCGCTCACGACGAGGGTCATGCTACCGCCTCCTGCGGAGGAGCTCCAAGGCGCACAGGCTACCCGATCCGTCCCCAGGGCTGGTCAAGGTTCTGCAAGCAGAGCACACTGCGAGGGTGCAGCCCGGAGAGCGAACCCTGGCCCTCGGTCTCGAAGCCTATCGATGGCACCTCCTCCTCTGCGGCGGTCCCCGCTGCTGCCGGCGCCTGCAAGGCGACGAGGTCTGGGCGGTCCTCCGCACGCGCCTGCGCGAACTGGAGCGACGCGGGCGGGTGGCGCCCGGCGCCATCCGCGCCACACGGGTCGACTGCCTGACGGTGTGCCGGAAGGGACCAATCCTCGTGGTCTATCCCGGAGGCGCCTGGTACGGAGTCGTGGACGCGGCTGGTTGCGAGCGCATCCTCGAGGAGCACATCGTCCGCGGGAGGATCGTGGACGAGCACCTGCTGGCCCTACGCTCCGGCCCGTTCGGCGCACGAAGGGAGAGCGACGGAGTCGGTCCGAGGCCTCGGCGACGCAAGCCCGAGGGAGGGGAGCCTCCGAAACGGTAGCTCCCAAAGCCTCGGCCGGCCGCGGACCTTCGGCTCGAAGGCCGCCGGAGTAGGGCGGCGGCCCCCCCCCGTGCCCGGGGAGGAAGGCTTCAGCGACCGAAGCGCTTGGAGCGCCTCTTCTTCGCCATCTCCTGGAGCTTGCTCGTGTCGAACTTCTTGCCCGTCTTCTTGCCCGTCTTCTTGCCGAGGGAGCCGGCTTTCTTGCCCGTCTTCTTGCCGAGGGAGCCGGCTTTCTTGCCCGTCTTCTTGCCGAGGGAGCCGGCTTTCTTGCCTGTGGACTTGCGCCGCAGGGGCTCGGTCTTCTTCTTCCTCCCGCCTCCGAGCAACCGAGAGAAGAGCCCCTTCTTCTCGTTCCTTTCGGGGGGAGGGGCCGCGGCGTCGTCCTCGTCGTCGTCCTCGTCGTCTAGCTCGGCGTCGTCCTCGTCGTCCAGCTCGGCGTCGTCCTCGTCGTCCAGCTCGGCGTCGTCCTCGTCGTCCAGCTCGGCGT
>RFHU01000137.1 GCA_003695705.1 Planctomycetota bacterium | reverse complement strand
GGAGGACGCGCCCGATGCGTGCGCTTGCTGGGAGGAGCAAGGGGCGCAGGCGCTGCCGTGGTTCGAGGAGCCCGGGGCCGCGGAACCTCTGCTCCGTTTCCGCACCGACCCTGGGACCTACCTCAAGACCGCAGACGACGGTTCGCGCACGGTGGAGGTGGGCCTCGACCTCGCGGACCCGGGGCCCGAGCGCCTACGCTACTACGATCTCCCCGAGCTCTGGTGCTCGACGGGCTGGTGGACCCGGCTCTCGGGAGGGGCGCCCGACGCCGAGCCCAGCGAGCAAGGAGTTTTCGCCGACATGGCCGCGGTCGAGACGAGCCCCAAGCGCCCGCTGGTCTTCTGCCTCGACGACATGGTCCTCACGGACGAGCGCCTCCGCCCCGAGGAGTGGAAGGCGGACGGCACCCCCGAGAACCGCCTCGCGCTCTTCTGCAACACCTTCTGCGATGACGGCGGGAGCCCCGACGACGCCGAGCTCGGCCCCTACGGGGTCTTCCGGCCCGATGCGGCCAACCATCAGGAATACTTCAGCGCCGACCCCAGCGACGTGACCGACCGCAACTACGTGGCGACCTATCCGCGCTGGACGCGGCTGATCATCCGCAACGGGAACCTCTACGACGTCTTCGCGGCCCGTACTCCCGAGGGCTGCGACGTCGTGGGGGCGCGCGCCGCGGTGCGCTCCGTGGACGCCCCGGCCGAGCTCTCGGTGGGAACCCGGGTGGGCGACCGCCCGCTCGGGCGCGTGGACAGGCCCTTCTTCTCCGTGCAGCCGGTGCACCACCAGCGCTTCGACGCGTCGCGCAGCTATTCGCGCCCGCAGGGGCACGCGCTGCCCAACGGCGTGTGCCGCGAGTGGGAGCGTCCCTTCCCCCTCCTCCCCAGCGGCTGGCAGACGGTGCGCACCTGCGGGCGCTCGGACGTGGCCCTCCTCCGCTGCTGCGGCGTCGACGAGGAGGGGAACGAGCGGGCGATCTACCTGCAATACCTCCGCCTGAGCTTCGACTTCCACCCCACCCCGAGCGGCCTCACCGCCGGCTGGACTCCTTGCAGCTTGACCGAGGAGGAGCAGAGGGCCTTCGCCAACGACGCTTGCAAGAACCCTCCCGAGCGGTGGAACGGCCGCGACACCGCCCACGGGCACCCGGCCGTCTTCGAGCCGCAGGACGAGGGCATTCGTCTTCGTGTGCGGCCCTTGCTCTTCTTCCAGCATCTGCCGCGGGCGCGGGCCCACTACGAGGTTGGGGTCTACGAGCCGGGGAGGGGTCGGGCCTTCATGTCCAGCGACGGGACGGGCGCCCTGACCCTCTACGGGAACCCGGGCGCCTGGGCCACGGCGGCGGGGCGGAGCGACGTCGAAAGCAGTCCCGGCGACGGGTACGTCCTCGCCCACGAGCTGGGGCACGCGACCAGCCACTACGACGAATACAACGAACGCTGGATGCTGCGCTCGGCGCACATGCTGGGCTTCGCCTGCTGGATCCCCGGCGACCCCTACGACGTCGACCAGGCGGCCCTGATGAACGGCAACCGGGACCTGCGGGCGCGCTACTTTTGGCAATGCGCCGAGTGGTGTCGCCTCGCCCTGGGGGGCATTCCGCTGCGCGTGCGCCAGCGGCAGTTGGTTCAGGCGGCGGGCCAGCCCGACGAGTGCACCTTCGAGCTTCCCGCCCACCCCGACGGCGACCCGCGGCGGACCTACGTCAACTGGCCGCTCTACTCGCGCACTCCGCTCCACTCGGGCGCGCGAGGCCGCTGCCACGTCTTCGTCTACCCGCTCGGGGCGGCCGACTGCGCCTACACCCTAGGACCGGACGAGGGGACGTCGACGCCCTTCGATGGGCTCTTCGTGGTGCTCGTGCGCATGCGCTGGCGGGTCGCCCGCGGCGGCGACGAACTCTCCTTTGCGAAGCTGCGCGAGCCGCTTCAGCAGGCGGAGGCTTCGATCGAGCGGACCTTCAACAACAAATTCTATGCGAGCGGATTCACGCTTGGTCCGCGGAGCTTCGAGCGCTGCCTGCTGGTGTTCTCTCCCCGCTTCCTGGTGGAGAGTTTTCCCCACGACAACGACCGATACTTGTCCGACTGCGGTGTCCGAGGGCTCCCGGATAGCGAGCCTGCGCGCGGGAACTTCTTCGCCGACGTCCTCTCGGCGGACGAGAACGTCGCCGGGTCTTGGTTGAGCCTCTGCGAGCAAGTGGAGAGTCGCCACCCGCGGGACTTCTTCGTGAACGCCGACGAGGGGATCGAGGCCGGCGGGAGCGGCTGGCGCGAGGGAGACGAGCGGACCCTCGACCTGTCGCTGAAGGACGACGTCGAGGCGAGCTTCTACCAGTGGTTCGGAGACATGCTGGGCCTCGACCTCTGCGCGCCCGAGCCCTGGTGGAAGGGGCTCCTGCCCGGTCGCCGGGGAGCGGTGATCTGTGGCAAGTTGAAGAGCGCGCTCCTCGAGCCGGTGGCGGGCGGTGGGGAGATCGAGGCGCTCTGAGGAGCGCGCCCGCGCGCGCAGGGGGGCGGTCCTCCTCGCGCTCGGCCTGGCGGCGTTGGCGCCCGCTCCGGCGCGCGCACAAGGCGAAGGGGGACCGGCCGTGATCGATTTCTTCCGCGACGACCTGCGTCGACCGCTCGACGTGCCTCGGGGCGAGATCGCCCCAGGGGTGGCCGCCGCGCCGGCGCCTGCCCAGCCTGCGCCAGCGCCCGTCGTGGCCGGGCGCTGGTTGTGTCCCGGCCAGGGGTCGATCCTTTCGCGGGCGCTTCCCGCGGGGTCCTGGCGTGTGCGCTGGTCCGCGCCCGTGCGGGTGGGTGGGGCGCCGCAGGCCCTACAGGCGAGCGCAGAGCGTGTGCTGGTGCAGACCGCCACCCACTGGGTGCTCCTCGACTCCGAGCGGGGGGAGGTCCTCGCGAGCGGGCCCCGCGGGCGCAGCGAGGTCTTGCTCGATCCGAGCGGAGAGCGTTTCTACTTCGAGCGGCTCTCGCCGCACACCCTCTCCGCCCATTCCGCTCGGGACGGCCGCGAGGAGTTCGGCAGGAGCATCGGCCACGCGGGGAGCTTCGAGCGCACCTTCCTGGCGTGCCTCGGCGGCGGCCGGTTGGCCGTAGGCGGCGTCGCGGCGCGGATCGCGCCCTACCGTCCCCCGGACGAGCTGGGAGCGCTCGAGCTGTGGTCCCTCGGCGACCCTCCGCGTGCCGACGACGTGGGCGTCTTGCTCACCGCCGAGCGCGTGCAGGTGCTCACGATGCGGACGCGGCGGGTGCTCTTCGCTCGGCGCGGGGAGGGCTTCGCTCTCGCCTTTCCCGGAGGAGTCGCCTTCCTCGACGCCGAACTGAATGTGGAGCGCGCCTTGCGCGCGGAGTTCCGCGCGCCGGAGCGTCTGAGCGTGGACCTCGACGGCCGCTGCCATCTTCTCGTGCAGGAGGAGGACGGAGGCAGCGCCTACTGGCTCCTCTCGGCGGACGGAAAGCTCCTGGCCCGGGTTCCCTGGGACCGCGCTCGAGACGGGGACGTCCTCGCGCCCCCCGTGCTCGGGCCCGACCACGCCGCCTTCCTCGTCTCCGGAAAGACGGTGCGCGCCTTGGACCCCCTTGGGCGGCTCCGCTGGGAGCTCCCGCTGGAGACCGCGACGGGGGGTGCGTCGGTCACCGCCGACGGCGTGCTCCTGCTCTCCCTGGGCGGGGCGGTCGAGGCGGTCCGTACCGAGGGCGGCGAGCCCCGGCGCGAGCGCCTGGTGGACCTGGGTTCGGGGCGGTTGAGCACCGCGCCCGTGCTCGCGCCGCCGGACGGGCGCCTGCTGGTCGCGGGGCCCGGGGCGGTGCACTGCTGCGAGGCGGTCGGCGAGGGACGCTGAGGCCCTCTTCGGTGGGAGTGGGGCGCAGCCCGCCGCTCACCAGCCCGCGTCGGCGTAGAGTTCGTCGTCGGAGAGGAGCAGGTAGTAGAGGCGCCCTTCGACGAGGGTGTGGCCGGCGAGGGCGCCGGCCTCCTCGCCGACGCCCATGTAGACGTCGCAGCGGCCCGGCGCGCGGATCGCGCCGCCCGCGTCTTGGTCGAGGAACAGGCGTTCGCGGACTCCCTGGGAGCCGGGCAGGTCGGCTTCGACCAGGCACAAGCCGCCGCGCGGGAAGATCTGCTTGTCGGTGGCGATGCTTCGTCGCGGCGTGACGGGTTCGTTGAGGCAGCCGCGGGGGCGACCGTCGCCTTCTTGGAAGAAGACGTAGCGCTGGTTGCGGGCGGCGTAGCGGCGGAAGGCCTCGGGATGCGCGGAGAAGAAACGGATCAGTCCGCGCAGGTTGAGTTCTTCGGGGCGGAGGAGGCCGTCGGCCACCAGCGCGCGGCCGATGGAGGTGTAGGGGCGTCCGTTCGTGCCGGCGTAGGCCACCGAGAGGCGCCCACCGTCTACGAGTTCGAGTTCGGCCGAGCCTTGGACGCCCACGATGTAGGCCTCGTAGGCGTGCTCCAACCAGGCGAGTTCGCGGCCGGCGAGGAGGCCCGAGGAGAGCAGAGCGTCCCGGTCGGGGTAGTGGGGGTCCACGCTGCCGTCCGCACGGCGCAGGCCGAGGGTTTCGCCCGTGCGCGGGTCCTTGACGTGACCCTCGGGGGGGCGGTGCAGAGGGTAGCGGAAACGGGGGGTTCGGGTCCGCGAGGCGCGGAAGACCGGCGTGTAGTAGCCGGTGAACAGCACCGTGCCGTGGCCGTCGCAGCCCACGGACCGGTAGAAGTCGAAGCGGCGCTCGACTTCTTGGGCGAGTTCCTCGGGGGAGCGCTCCTTGCCCGCGCGGAGGAGGTCGCGAAAGACCTCCAGGCTACGGACCAGGTGGCCGTGGCGGATCCCGCTCACCGGGAAGAAGGCGCGCGAGGAGGGCTTGGCCAGATAGGCGAGGCTGCGCTCCAGGGCTTCGAGAAGTCCTTGGCGGTCGGCGAGCGCGCGCCGCAGGTTCGGCTTGCGGTCGGTAGGGCTCAGCTTGCGCAGCGCCCAGGCGCCCGCGGGGAGGGGGCGTTGGTAGTCCTTCTGCGGCGGCCGCGGGAGCGGGCGCGCGGGCCGTGGCGGCCGGAGGGGCAGAGGGCGGAAGCAGCCCGAACAGGCAAGCAGCGCCGCACAGGCGGCGCCGGTGAGGAGGCGGCGGATCATGAGGTCACCTGGGGAGGCGAGTCCCCAGGTTCATCGGTCGCGCGCGGCGGGCAACTTGAGCTTCAGGCCGTGCGCGTAGACCAGGCGCGGATCCCGCGTGCGCGCGAAGGAGCGCGCCACGGCCCACAGGCTGGGGGCGACCTTTCCGCGGTGGAGCACCTTGCCCTGGTAGGTGACGGTCACGCGGCGATCGGTGGGGATGACCTCGGGGTCGAGGTAGAGGACGAGGCCAGCGACGTTCTCCGCCTCGAGGACGACCTCGTCGCCCTCGGCGCGTGCCTCCACCCGGGCCGAGTCGCCGCGCAACGCGGTGATCTCGACCCAGAAGGCGCCGGGGTGGTAGAGGCCAACGCAGCGGTGGCGCACGACGCGAGGGTGATCGTCGCGCTGCCGCGCGGCGATCCACGAGACGAGACGCTCGCGGAGGGGGCTCGCGAGCAGATTGCCGAGGACGTGGCGTCCGCCGGGAACCTCCTGGTAGACGAAGTCGGCGTCGACGGCGCGCAGCCGCTCGGCGGTCCAGCGGTCGAAGCGGACGGGGACCACCGAATCGGCGTCGCCGTGCGCGAAGAACGCGGGGAGGCCGCGCGCGTTGTCGAGCAGCCGTCGCGAGAGTTCGTCCTTGCCGAACAAGTATTCCTGGCGGGAAATGCCTCCGGCGAGGGGAGCGAGGCCCGCGAAGCGCTCGTGGTAGCGCAGGCCGAGGTTCCAGGTGCCGAAGCCGCCCATGCTGTAGCCGAGCAAGACGATCCGCGCCGTATCCACCGGGTAGCGGGCGAGGACCTGGTCCAGGGCGAGCAGCGGGAACGCGTCGGGGCGGTAGCTCCACCAGTGGGGAACGCGCTTCAGGATCGGGAGCTTGGCGAGGGCGCCAGCTGCGCGCAGGTCTTCGTATTCCAGTCCCTCCCAGGGCTTGACCGCCGAGGGCGCGATCACGATGGTCCCGGGGGGCGCGAGGGCGCGGGCTGGGCGGAAGAGTTGGGAGGCGTCGCTGCCGAGGCCGTGGAGGGCGACGAGCACGCCGTAGCGCCCGTCGGGGCGCGGGCTGTCGGGCACGTGTACCAGGGCACGGCTTCGACGGCCATGGCGGTCCACCAGCTCGAGCCGGTCGTCGCCATGCTTGCCGCGGCGGTAGGGGAGCAGCCCTTGGATCAGCGCGAGCGCTCGGGCGGGGGTGAGGCCCTTGCGCTTCCAGACCTTGACCGCACGGGCGGGGTCGAGGCGTCCTTCGAAAAGCGCCTGGGCAGCGCGTTCCGCGCTGCCGGCCCGAGCAGGCGCGTCGGCGAGCAAGGCCGTGACGAGGGCGGCGGCGAGCGGACGGGTGGCTGCGTGCATGGCGCTGGGTGGGATCTTACCCCTCCGCGCCGCGCCGTCGGAGCCGCGGCGCGGACTCCCGGTCGGCGGCGCCTTTCCTCCCGCGTCCGGTTCAGGCCTCGTCGCTGCGGCGGGCGGCCTCGAGGAGCAGGGAGAGGGTCCCGCGCTCGATGCGCCGTGTCCCTCCGGGCGCCGGCGCCGCGTCGTCCTGGCGGAAGGCGAAGCTCCCGCCGCGCTGCCGCGCGAGGGCGAAGAAGCTCGGTTCGCCTGGCTCCCAGCCGGGGAGCTGCGCGTCGTCCACGCGCCCGCGACGGAAGCGGACCAGCCCTTGCCCGGCGGGGGTGTCGAGCGCGAGTTCGCCGGTCTTGCCCGCGTAGCTGAGGAGCTGCACGACCTGGGAGAAGGCCATTCGCCCGAGGTCGCCGCGCAGGTCCGCTCCGTCGAGGGCGTCGCGGGAGAGGGATTCGGTGCGCCGCTCGGAGACCGCAGCCCCGGCAAGGCGGGCGAGGGCGGCGTCCTGGCGGGGCAAGTGCGCGGGAGGCGCGGCGCGGAGTTCGAGCACGGTGTCGCCGAGGCGTAGGCGGTCGCCGCAGAGCAGGGGCCGGGGAACGCCGGGCACGAGGCGGACCTCGTTGAGGTAGGTCCCGTTGGTGGAGCCGAGGTCCACGGCCGAGAAGCCTCCTGCGTTGGTGTCGACCCGGCAGTGTTCGCGGGAGCAGCGAATGTCGTAGAGCGTCACGTCGGCCGACACCGAGCGCCCGAGGGTGACCCCGCGTGTGATTTCGAAGGTCTCGCCTTGGTTGAGGCCTTGGACCACGACGAGGCAATCCTCGGCCCGCGCCATGCGCAGGGACGCCCCGCCGACTTCGAGGCGGTCTCCTTCCCGCAAGGCGGCGCGCTTGCAGGGGCGGCCGTTCACGCGCAGGGGCGCGTCGCCCACCGAGAACACCGCCCACGAGGTGGGGCTCGCGGAGAGCAGGCGCGCGTGGCGCTCTCGGACGCCGGGGCCCTCGACGCGCACGTCGGCGCCGTGCCAGGAGCCGAGCAGCAACGAGCGTCCGCTGCGGAGTCGGTGGGCGCCCCCGACGGCGCCCCCTTCGACCACTAGGTGTAGCGTCATGCTTCCCCCGATGAGCACAACATAGTGTGCCTGGCGGGTCCGACCGCTGGGCGCCGCGCCTGGCGGCGGAGCCTGGCGCCGAGCCGCGCCTCCCCGAGCCGGGTTTGGTCAAGGTCTACGCGGGGGGGCGCGGAGCGCTCAGTGGCCGACCCACTGCAGGTTCGAGGACCGGCGCAGGCGGGCGACGGCCGCGGGGTCGATTCCTTCGCACCCTTCGAGGAAGAGGAAGCGGAGGGAGGGAAGGCGTGCGAGGCTGCTCAGCGCGCGGTCCGTCAGGCGCAGGCAGCCGCCGAGGTCGAGGGACGCGAGTCGGTCCAGCCCTTCGAGGTGGGCGAGGCCGTCGTCGGTGAGCGCGGCGCAGCCGCGGAGGCTGAGGAAGCCGAGCCGTGCGAGCCGCCCGACGCTTGCCAGTCCGCTTCCTTGAATGGCGGAATTCTCGGAGAGGTCGAGGGTGTGCAGGTTGGGGAAGGCTTCGAGGGATCGCAGGTCTTCGTCGCGGAGGCTTCCCCCGCCGGACAGGTCGAGGGCGAGTACGTCCCGCTCGGGGTGCTGCAGGTAGCTTGCGATCGACTCCCAGCGCCAGTGGCCCTTCTCGGCGCGCTCGCAGGCCACGTCGAGGGCCAGGGCGCGCGCGGCCAGGGCGCGG
>RFHU01000136.1 GCA_003695705.1 Planctomycetota bacterium | reverse complement strand
GAACCCCGCGCGCCCTCCCCAGAAGCCGGCGACCTGGCCCGCGACCTGTTCCTCTCGCCGAGGTCCTGCGACGAGATGGTCGCCGCCGCCCGGCAGCGTGGGCAACTCCTGCTCGTCGGCCCTCCCGCGAGCGGAAAGACCCACGTCGCTCGCCGCCTGGCGATCTACCTCGCCGGCCACGAGGAGCGGGTCCTCTTCCTGCGCATGCATCCCGAGGCGCGCTACGCCGACCTCCTCGGCGAACCAGGCGCTGGCCGCGGCTGGGTGCGCGAGTTGTGCGAGCGAGCGCGGGACGACCGCTCGCAGACCTACGTACTGGTCCTCGACGAGCTCGACCGCGGCGACGCCGCCCGAGCGCTGGGCGAATTCGTCGGGGGGCTCAGCGAGCGCGGTCAGCGCCTCCGGCTGAGCGCGTCCGGAGCCCCCTTCGAGGTACCGCGGAACCTCGTCGTGGTGGGCACGGCCCGTGGGTTGCCCCACGACCCCGCCCTGGTGGGGCGCTTCCCCGTGGTGCGCCAGCCGGCCGACTCCTTGGTCCTCGGGCGCTTCCTCGCCGCATGCCGCCCCGGCATGAACTGGGTGGCCGACCTGCACCAGGCGCTCAACCGCCGCCTCGCGGACCAAGGGCATTCCCTCCGCGTAGGCCACGGCTTGTTCATGCTCCCCGACCTCGACGTGGCCTCGGTCCGCGGGATCTGGGCGCGCGAGGTGCTCCCCCTCCTCGAGGCGCACGGCGTCGACCTCGCCGGCTTCTCCTACGAGGCCCTGCGCCCCTGACCCGTGCGCGGGCGGACGTCGCCCGCCCCGTCCTGGCCGCCCCGTCGCGCGTCGCGGGCAAGCCCCCGGCGAGCGGATGGCGCCGGTCCCCTCGTGCTCGCATCGGCCCGCGGCGCGCATAGAATCGCCGCCCACCCGAGGAGCATCGCGTCATGGCCCATACCGAGGAGCGTTCCGCAGTCCGCCCCGCCGCCGAAGCCGCCGAGGGGAGCGTCGCCTACGGCGTCTTCGTGGCTGCCTTCGTGGCCGTCGCCGTGGCCGTCGCCGCCGCCTCGGCCCGCCGCGGTCCGCAAGCCGAGCTGCCGCCCGCTGCGGTCCCCAGCGCGGACTCGCCCCGCGAGGTGCGCGGCGCCCAAGGCGCCATCGCCACCGCGGCCCCCGAGGCCTCGGCGGTCGGGCTCGAGGTCCTCCGCAAGGGCGGGAACGCCTTCGACGCCTTGGTCGCCGCGTCCTTTGCCATTTCGGTGGTTCGGCCCCAGTCGACCGGCATCGGCGGCGGCGGCTTCGTGGTCTTCCACGACGCCGCCCGCGGCGTCGAGGGAGTCCTGGACGGTCGCGAAACCGCGCCCAAGCTCGCAACCCCCGACATGTTCGTGGAAGGGGGGCGCGTCATCGACGGCTACCGCCGCGGGCCGCTCGCCGCCGGCGTCCCCGGGCTGGTGCGCATGCTCTACCGCCTCTACGAGGAGCACGGCTCGGGCAAGCTCTCCTGGGCGGAGCTGGTGGCACCGGCGGTGCGCCTCGCCGAACGGGGCTTCCGCGTCCCGCCCCCGCTCGCCGCGGCCATCCGCCGCCACGCGGACGAACTCGCTCGCTACCCCTCGAGCGCCAAGGTCTTCTTGCCCGGGGGGATCCCCCCCGCGCCCGGAGATCGCTTGGTGCAGGCCGACCTGGCCTTGACCTTGCAAACCATTGCCGAGGAGGGCGCCGACGGCTTCTACCGCGGTTGGGTGGCCGAGAAGATCGCCCGCGCCGCCTCGAGCGGAGGCGGGCTCATCAGCCGCGAGGACCTCGCCTCCTACGAGGCCAAGGAGCGTGAGCCCGTCGAGGGGGTCTACCGTGGCCTGCGCGTGGTGTCCATGCCGCCGCCCTCTTCCGGGGGCGTGCATCTCGTGCAGATGCTCAACGTGCTCTCGCGCCACGACCTGCGCAGCATGGGCTGGCAGAGCGCGGACCACTTGCACTTGCTCGCCGAGGTCATGCGCCGGGCCTTCGCGGACCGAGCGCAATTCATGGCCGACACCGACTTCGTCGAGGTCCCCGTGGCGCGCCTCCTCGACCCCGCCTACGCCGCCCTCCTCGACGAGAGCATCGACATGGAGCGCGCCACCCCCTCCGACGAGATCCTCCCCGGCGCCAACTTCGTTCTCGAGAGCGACCACACCACGCACATTTCCATCGTCGATGGCGAAGGGAACGCGGTCGCCTCCACGCAGACCATCAACACCTCCCTGGGCTCCCTCTACGTCGCCGAGGGGACCGGCGTCCTGCTCAACAACGAGATGGCGGATTTCACCGCCGACCCGGATGCCCCCAACCCCTTCGGCCTCTCCCAGAGCGCCAAGAACCTGCCGGCGCCGGGCAAGCGACCTCTCTCCAGCATGACGCCGACCATCGTCCTCGATGCGGGGGGGAAGGTCCGCGCCGTGGTGGGCAGTCCCGGAGGGCCCAAGATCATCACCACGGTCCTGCAGGTGCTCAGCAACATGGTGGACTTCGGGATGGGTCCGCTCGAGGCGGTGGCCGCTCCGCGCATCCACCACCAGTGGAAGTACGCCGGCCAAGACCTGCTCCTCGCCGAGCGCGGCGTTCGCTCGCTGAAGGCCCTCGGCCTGCGCGGGCACCAGGTGCGCGTGGTCGACGCGCCGCTGGGGAACGCCCAGGTCGTGGTGGTGGAGGCCGACGGGACCCGCGTCGCCGCCAGCGATCCGCGCGGCACCGGACGCCCGGGCGCCTACTCCCTGACCTGGCAGGAGGAAGCCTCCCGGGCCCGCTAAAGCAGGCAGCGCGGCCTGCGCAGGCCGCGCG
>RFHU01000135.1 GCA_003695705.1 Planctomycetota bacterium | reverse complement strand
GCCGCCGACGCGCCGCGCGCGCTCGGTTCCGCCGAGGGCGGCGGAGCCGTCGTTGCCGGGGCCTCTCCGCCCGCCCGGGCGGTCGCCGGGTCCTCGCCCTGGGGCCCGGTCAGACTCCACGGCAGACGCCGAGGGGGAGCGGCGCGTGCCTGCGGAGTCGCGGCCTTCGACGGAGGAGCCGGCCGAGGGCCTCCCGCCGGCGCGGGGTTCCGGTGCCTCCGGCGGATCGGTAGCGGCGGAGCCGAGGCGCTCGCGCTGGGTGCGGCTCTCGGCGAGGACGGCGGCGTCCTGAGCACGCCGCGCGGCGTGCGCGAGGCCGACGACGAGGAGCGGCGCCCCGAGGGCGGCCACGGCGAACAGCGCCCGCCTGCCCGATCGGGCCGGAGCGGAGCGCTGCCGCACCGCGCACCCCACGCAGACCCGTCGCCCCTCGCGGGAGCGGGCGCAAAGAAAGCACACCGCGCAGGCACAGAGGGCGCAGCGACCGCTCGCCGCCTCGTCGGGGTGGCGCGCGCAGACCCGAGGAGCGGCCTCTCCAGAAGGAGGCGGAGCGCCCGCCGGCTCCTCCGGATCGGCGCCCGGCCCTTCTCCGGCGCCCGCGCGGGCCTCTTCTCCTGGCTGCATCCCTTGTCCCACGGAGCCATCCTAGATAGCGTTCCGGTGGCTCGCCCAGCGCGAGCGTGTTCGTCCCCACCTTAGGAGACGTCGCCCATGCCCTTCTACGACTACCGCTGCACCCGCTGCGAGCACACCTTCGAAGAGCTGGTCGCGGATCGCGAACAAGCGGTGCCCTGCCCCGAGTGCCAAGGCACTACCGAGCGCCTCTTGCCCAACACCTTCGCCGTGGGCCGCGCCCGCCCCAAGCCGGCCGCCACTCCCCCCTGCGGCAACGCCTGCCCGACGCCCGAAGCCTGCGGCCTCCAGTGAGCCCGTCCGGGCTCTTGCCGCGCCCCCGCCTGCCTTGCTAGAGTCTCCCCACCCACGCGGGCATAGCTCAATGGTAGAGCATCAGCTTCCCAAGCTGAGGGTTGTGGGTTCGAGTCCCATTGCCCGCTAACCTGCAACGCCGCCTCCCGCTTGCGCGAGGCGGCGTTGCTGCGTACTCGGGACCGTCCGGCCGCGGAGGACGGAACGTAGGCCCTGCGTGCGGAAATTGCGCACGGTCCAGGGACCGCGGAGGGCCACTCGAAATCGCTCGGCCGCCGCCCCTCCTCCCGCTCACCGCCGCTGGAGGCTGTTCGCCTCGTCCCTTGAGCCCGAGCGGGGAACTCTGCCCTCCGTGGACCGCCAGACGTAGCGGAATCCCCGCGTCGGACGCTCCGGAACTCAAGCTGCTTCCACCGCACTCAGCTTCCCCGGCGCCAGGACCAGCAAGACTCGGCTCAAGAGGCCTGCATGGTCCAGCTCGCTGAGCAAGAGGAAGCGGCGGGCAAAGCCGGGTGGAGCGTTGGGTTGACGGAAGACCAACCCAGGGAGGCCGTTGAAGGATCCAGTGGTGAAGCTTCCTTCAGGATCGCGCTTGGCGGACTGCCGGAGGAAGAAGCGAGCGACCTTGGCGCGACCCAAGATCGGCAGGAGCGCCGCAGTCACTTCGCCGCCGCCATCGCTCAACAACACCACGTCCTCGGCGAGAGCAGCCAAGACGCCTTGCACGTCTCCGGTCGCCAGGCACGTGAGGAACTGCTCCAGAGCACGGGCGATTTCGGCCGCCAGTGAGGGCGTGGGCGGACGTCGTCTGGCTTCGTACGAAGCCATGGCCTTGCGCGCTCGGTGAAGGGTTGTTTTCACGTTTGCTTGCGAAAGGTCGAGCGTTTCGGCGCATTCGCGCACCGAATAGCCAAAGACGTCGCGCAGGACGAGCACGGCCCGCTGAGTCGGGGACAACTCCTCGAGGGCCAAGAGGAACGCCAGAGACAGGCTCTCGCGCTGGGCATAGCGTGCCCCAGGGCCACTCTCCACAGGCGCTGGCGCCGAGAGCACCGGATCGAGGCGCGCGTCGCTCATTGGCTCAGGCAACCAACTCCCGGTGTAGCCTCTTAGCTTTCGCCGGCGCAGACGGTCCCGGGCCAGGTTCGTGGTGACACGCACGAGCCAAGGCAGGAGCGGCCCAGGCCGCGCTGGGGGCCGTTCGAGGGCACGAAGGAACGCTTCCTGGACCACTTCGTCGGCATCAGCGCTCGTGCCGAGCATGCGGTAGCCGAGGCCCCACAAGGTCTCTCGGTTTTGCTCGTAGGCTCGTGTCAGTTCGCTCTGCAGGTCGTCCAGGTCCATACTGCCTGATCTCGTTCAGCTGCCCTGCGCAGGGTTCTGCTCAGCTTCGCGGCTGGAGGGGGCGTGCGCGAGGATCGCCTCCGCTGCTGCCTTGGCGCTGGCGAGGCTGGCATCCGCCAGAAGACCGACCGACCCCACCCAATCGCCAACTCGGTAGAGACCAGGCTGTCCGGAGACCTCTACCGAAGGTCGGCCCGACAGTCCCCTGCGCGCAGCCTCAGGCACGTCGAAGGCTGCCACCATGTTGGGGAGAAACCGACGGTCCACGACGAGGTCTTGCCAGCCGGGCTGCAGGTCGTCCAGCAACCGCATCAGCCGCGCTTCCGTTCCCTCAGCAGCATTGCAGGAGCCCAGGTAGCGAGCCACATGGATCACGGCGCCTCCGGTTGGAGCCAGGCGAGCAGCTGATGTGTGCACAGAGTAGTAGAGGGGCTCGTCGATCCCGATCCCGAACAGGGGGCGTGGGCGGGGCAGTCGCTCAAGAGCCACATCCAGGCATGCCACCCGAACGGGGCGGGCCCTGTGATCGAGGAGCGGCTCACCGAGCAGGCGGTTTGCGGCCTCGGGCCCCACCGCCAGGATGAGGTTGGTCGCGAAGACCTGCTCCCCGTGGGCGAGCAAGACGTTCCATCCTTGTTCTTGGCTCGGTGAGCGGGGCCGTTCCACAGGCCTGCGTACGGCAGTGACCCTGCTCCCTGTGCGCACGGTCACGCCGGCGTCGTGGGCGACGCTGCGCAAGCTCTCCACGAGTTGAGCCCACCCGCCATCGAGGTAGAGCACCCCTCGAAGGGTCGCGCCTTGAAGCTGCGCAAGGGCCGCACCCGCGTCGAGGCGCTCTGGGTCGTGCACGTAGGTCGTCAGTCGTGCCAAGGCCTCGAGGAGAGCGCGCGACTCTGGCTGAGCAAAGGTCGCGTTTGCCCAGTCTCGCCAGCTCTTGCCTTGGGCTGCCGCGGGATCGAGTGTCTTGAGGCGTCCGAACAGCCCTCCCACTTCCAGCTTGGCGCGCCAACCCAGGAGGCTCGTGCTGAGCATCGACCAGGGTCCACTCGGCAGGGTGTGGAGTTGGTCACCCGCGATCGCGACGCCTCGCGCACTGGGGGTGCCGCCCCGGACCGCGATCCCCAACTGCGCGAGAACGCTCGCCCCGGCCATGCCTGCATACAGAGCATGGGGGCCTTGGTTGAAGAAGAAGCCTCCTCCGACCACATGCGTCCGCCCTCTACCTCCCAACTCCCGGGCCTGCTCGAGAACGAGGGTCTGCATCCCTTCGCGAGCCAAGAATGCTGCTGCCGTCAGCCCTCCAAGACCTCCGCCGACGACGACGACGTCGTAGTGCATGGCGACTCCTTGGCTCTTCCACGCACGAAGAGGCCAAGAGGTTACAGAGGAAGAACCCCCCGCAGGGAAGGCGCAAGCACCTCTTCGGCTGCACGTTGGGCGGCCGGAACGTCTGCTGGGATGTGCGCTCTGGTCGAAACGCTCGGAAAGTGACCCACCCACCGTTTGGAAAGCGACCCAGCGGAGCAGGGGCAGGTGCGAGCAGGGGCACGTTGATTGGGGGTGAGGCCGATTCCTCGATCACGCTACGGAACGGAAAGGAAGAGACCCCCTCGCCGAGTTCGACTCGATCGAGGGGGACCCGTCTCCTGGTTGTTGCCAGACGTCCAGGAGGCGCCTTGTCGCTGAAGATCCTCCGGAACGCGACCCTCGCTCGCGTTCTGCTCGCCGTCGATGACGATCTCGCGGCTCGAGTCCAAGCGGAAGGGTGCGCTCGTGGTGGCCGCCTCCACAGCGCGGGCTGCTGGAAGCGCGTGGAGCTGCCGATCCGCACCGAGCGCTCGGCGTCGCAGCGGGAACCGGCGGGACGGGTCCCGCGAACCGGTCGCGGATCCTCTTCGGCGACGCCGATGCGTTCGGGGCCTGGCAGCCCGAGGAGTCCTGGGACGGCCGGGCCGACTCCGTCTTCTGGGGCCTTCGCGCCCGTGCGCTGGCCGAGGCCGTCGGGGTCCCTTCGTAGGGCGCGGGGTGCTGGATGGGAGACCCTCGCCCCCACGCGCACCACTCCGCCGTCTTCGAGCGGATCCGCACCGCGGGGACTGATTCGGGCACCGTCGACGTCGGCCGAGCCTGGTTCTCCGCCTTCGGCACCCCCTGGGGCGGTGGCCCGTTCCCCGTGTTCCGCGCGTTCGAGGGCGACGAGCTCGTCGCCGTCTTGGTTCGGCCCGCCGTCGCGGCCGCTCGGGACGCCGTGCGCGCGGTGAATGCCCGAGGCCGGGCGGGGTCTCTGCGGCGCGCTCGTCCTCTCAGGCGTCGCGGAGCCGCCGCAGAGCGCGGCGGGCGGCGGCGAGCGCCGTGGGGACCGTGGGGTAGCCGGTCGCCGCAGCGAGCTCGCGCCAGGAGCGGCGCTCGCGCACGCGGCCAAGCAGGAGGAGGCGTTCGGAGGGGGACAGGGCGGCGAGGCGTTCGGGATGCTCGGCGAAGAAGCGCGCGACGACCGCGGCCGCCGCCTCGAGGGGCTGCGGCCCGTGGGCGCAGCGGGCGAAGCGTTCGCGCACCGTCTGGAGGGAGAGGGGCGGCGGCGTGGGGAGTTCGTGGCCGAGGGCTTGGACCAAGGCGGGGGCCATGGGCAGGCCGGAGTCGGCGGCGAGCCAGTCGAGCTGGAAGGGCAGGTCGCGGGCGAAGTCGTCGCGGAGCGCGGCGAAGAGGGCCGCGCCGCGTGGGCTCTCCGGGCGGAGCAGAACGACCGAGGGTTCTCCGCTGCGCGCGCTGCGGGAGAGCCCCAGGCGCACCACACGGTAGCCCAGCGCGTGGCGGAAGGCGAGCAGCTCGGGCGTCGCGCCGAAGAGGGTTCCGAAGAGATCCGGGCGGTGGGTCGCGTGCACGTGCTCGACCAGTGCTCGCGCCAGGCCCCGTCGCCGCAGGGCCGGGTGCGTCGCGATGCGCACGCTGCGGACGAAGGAGAGCTCGCCCGCCTCGGGTCGTGCGCTGTGGACCACGAGGGTGTCCGCGAGCGCGTGGCCGCGAATGCGCCATCGCCCCGCGGCCAGCTCCGCGCAGGTCTCGGGCGCGAGTCCCCCTTCGCGTGCGATCAGGGTCGCCGCCAAGACCTTGTCCCCGCGCACGACGGCGTGGACCGCCAGGTTCGGCGCGTCGAGGAGGCGCAGCAGATCCCCTGGTGTCGTCCGGTAGTGGGCGTGCACGAGCAGCGCGAACAGGCTCCGCAAGAGCCGCTCGTCGCACGCCAGGGCGTCGCGGTCCAGGCGCCGAGGCGGGGGCAGCCTCCCCGCAAGGGGGCCCGCCGCCCGGCTCGGCGCGACGTTGGGGATGGCGCGGCGAGCCCAGGCGGCGAAGACCGCCTCGGCGAGGCGCTCCTGCGCTTCCCGGTCGCAGAGGGGCGGGCCGGGGTCCGCGCGCACGGTGGGGCTCTTCTCGTCCTCGGGAGGAGGCGGCGCGGGTGCGGCCGCGCCCGCGAGCAGGTCCGCGCCGGCCGCGCCGCGAGCTTGCGGCGGGGGCGAGCTCGCTCGGGAGAGGGCGTCCTCGGGTTCGGCGGTCCGTGTCCCGCCGGGTTCTCCTCCGGAGGCGGGGACCGGTTCCTCCTGCGGTTCGGGATGCGGCGCTTCGACCGGGGCTTGGGCGTGGGCGAGTTCCGGAGGGAGCCCAGGCGGCTCGACGTCGAGGAGGAGGAGGTGGTGGACCCAGCGCTCGAGCGGATCGCCCGCGGCCCAGCGGACGGGTGCGCGCAGGCGCGGGCGCACGAGCGGACGCGGGTCCGCCGCGAGGTCGCGGAGGAAGCGGAGCACGAAGCCCCGTCCGGTGCCTTCGTAGCCCTGGGTCGTGGTCGCGAAAGCCATGCGCGCCCGCGGCCGCCGCCGCAGCAGCGCGCGCAGGAAGGGGATGGGGAACTGCGCCGCCTCGTCCACCAGCACGACCTCGTGCGCGTCGGCGCCGCCCAGGAGTGCGTCGGGGGCGAGGAACTCGAGCCCCGGCGCGCGCGCCGGAGCGAAGCGGAACACTTCGGCCGCCGCCGCCTCGCTCGGTGCGGTCACCGCGACGCGCAGCGGCGCCTGCGCGAGGGCCCGGGCGAGGGCCAGCCCCAGGGCGCTGGATTTGCCTCGCCCCCGCTCGGCCACCAGGGCGACCAGGCGCGGCTCGGGGGCGAGGAAGGCGGCGCAGAGTTCCTCGACCGCCCGCGCCTGCTCCTCCGTCCCCCGTGGCCCTTCGGCGGGCAGAGGCGGCAGGGGCTCCGGTTCGGGCTCGGGACCCAGCACCGCTTCGTCGGAGAGAAAGGCCTCCAGCCGCGCCCAGAAGCGCGTCCCCACCGCCTCCCGTCCGTGCGGAAAGACCGCCAGCCGCTCCAGGCGGGGCTCCGCTCCACGGGGGGGAAGGCGCAACACCAGGGCCCCGCCGCCGCGCACCAGTCCCTGGCAGCGTCCGAGCACGTCGGCGTCGAGCCCTTCGTGCGCGTCGAGCACCACGGCCGCGAAGGACTGCCCCAAGAGCGCCTTCGTCCTCCCCGGCGCCACACCGCCCTCGCCCACCCAGAGCACGGTGTCCAGGGCCGCGCACACACGCTCCGCCGCCGCCCGGGTCTCCGGCGGCGCTCCCCGCAGCGCCACGCAGCGACGCCAGCGATTCTTCCCTCGGGCAACGGACGTGGCGCACCTCCCTCCCCGATCCGTAGCGTCCCCCCCAATGAACTCGCGCCGACCGCCGCGGGAACGCGTCGCCTCGACCTTACCGTCGTCGCCTGCCCGCGCGCGCCCCGACGGGCAAGCGGCGGGTCGCTCCCGGCCCTGCCGGCGGCGCCCGGACCCGGCCCTGCCGGCGGCGCCCGCATTCTCGCCCGGTTCGGGCCGAGCGCAGACGAGCCCGAGCCTCGGTCCGCGAGTCGTGGCCGCCGACTGTCCGGTCGCGGCCTACACGTTGGCGACCCTGCGGGTCGGATCCGCGACGAAGGGCGCGCCCCTTCGTCGGCGCCGCGGATCTTCCGCCGGCCCGTTGCTTGCACAAGGCAGAACGCCACCGGGAGGAAGGAAGCGCGTCATGAATCGTCGAACCCTCTTCGCCATCGCCGTCTGCGCCTCGATCCCTGCGTGGGCCCCCGCCCGCGCCCAGGATCCAGGCGCCGAGCCCCCTGCGGCGCTCACCAAGCAGCTCCGCGCTGCGGAGGCCCGGCTGCGTGCCGCCGAGGCTCGGCTGCGCGCTCAACAGGAAGAACTCGCGCGCTGGCAAGAGCGCGTCCACGCCGCCGAGTTTCGGGCGAGGAGGGCCGAGGGGAAGCTGCGCAGCAACGACACCGCCTCCGACATCCTCGCCGAGCGGCTCGCTGCGGCCCTGGCGGGGAGGTCCCCGACCTCCAATCGGGAGGCGTGGCTGCGGGAGGTCTCCCACCTGCAGCCCCCCGCGCGCCTCTACCGGCTCGCCAAGTTCCTCCACAGAGAAAACGCCTTCCTGCGCGCGACGGTCGCCAGCCTCGAGGATCGGTGCGCGCGCCTCGAGGGACCGCCCAAGGAGCG
Organism: Planctomycetota bacterium; assembly: GCA_003695705.1. Lineage (GTDB taxonomy): Bacteria > Planctomycetota > J058 > J058 > J058 > J058. The sequence goes on along the minus strand of RFHU01000135.1, from coordinate 974 downwards.
CTCCTTCCTCGACGACACGGAGATCCGCCTCAAGTTCGGGACCGACTCGATTCCCGCCGTCTCCCTCGACGACCTCGTCTGCTTCGTCTCCGACGTCACCCGCCTCGAGATTCGGCTGCCGGACGGTGTGGACCGCGCGACGCCCCGTCGGATCTTCCTCGAAAACGCCACCCTGCGAGAGTCCTTCGACCGCTTGGCGGAGCTCATGGGCCCCGGGGTCCGTTGGACCTTCGACGAAGAAGCGCGCGTCCTTCGCTTCCTTCGAACGAAGGGGGCCGAGCGGTGACGCCTCCGCGGACGGGGCGCCTCGACGCCGCGTGCACACCGGGGACGGCACCGGAAGCAGCAGGGAGCTCCGCGCGCGCGGGGCGTCGGCCCGCGGCGGCGAGTCCCCCGCGCTGGGTCTGCGGACGACCCCCTCCGCAGTGGCCTGCCGCGGTGGGCCCTCCTCCCGCGTCCCCGCCTCAGCCGGCGCCGAGAGGGCAAGGGCGATCCCGCTCGACCGAGGGCCCCGCGCTCGAACTCCACTCGAAAGGAAGGAAGCCCATGACCCGCTTCGTCACCCGCTCGTTCTTCGCTCTGCCGCTGCTCGTGTGCGCGGCGTCTCCCCTCCTGGCCCAAGATCCGTCCCCTCCCCTCCCCGAAGGATCCTTGCCACACCACCTGCGGGAGGCCGTCGTCCGCCTGCGCGAACGCCTCCGGGACGCCGAGGTCCGGGCGCGCAGGGCGGAAGGAGAGCTCGCCAGGCACGAGTCCGCCCTTCGTCAGCTGAGGCTGCTCCTCGAAGAGCGCCTCGGGAGGGAGAGCCCAGCGGATCCCCCCGGCGCGCAGGACGCCGAAGGCGAGCTCGGGCGCCTGCGCCGCGCGGTCCTGGAACTCGTCGGGGCTGCCGGCGAAGGACACAGCGCGTCCAAGGGTCCGAAGAGCCGCCGCAAGAAGAGCCGCCGCAAGAAGAGCCGCCGCAAGAAGAGCCG
>RFHU01000134.1 GCA_003695705.1 Planctomycetota bacterium | reverse complement strand
CGCGCGGCGAACTCGGAGAAGTCTTCTCCCGCGAGGGTTCGTGTCCCTTCGCCTTCGGTCGCCACCGCCTCCGCGCCCAGGAGCTCGGACGCGGCCTCGCGCGCGAGCGCGGCGAGGCGAGGGTCGTTCGCCGTCGGCCGGCAGATGCGCTCGTAGTCCAGTGCCGCGCTGCAGCCGTGGGCCTGCGCCACCCCCTCGGCGAGCTGCCGCACCTGCTCGGGGAGTTCTGCGTGGAGGCGCTCCGAGAAGCAGCGGCAGGTCCCCGCGAGGCGGGCGACGTCGGGGATGACGTTGAAGCCCTCCCCTGCCCGGACCGAGGCGACGGTGACCACGCAAGCCTCGAGGGGATCGGCTCGGCGAGAGACGATGGTCTGCAGCGCGGAAACGAGCTGGCACGCGGCGATGACGGGGTCCACGGCCCGCTGGGGCAGCGCCCCGTGGCCTCCCTGGCCTCGGAGGGCAATGTCGAAGCGGTCGACGGCGGCCATGACGGGGCCCGAGCGCAGGCCGATGCGACCGAGGTCGAGTTCGTTCCAGAGGTGTACCCCGAAGGCGGCGTCGACGCCCTCGAGGACCCCCTCGGCGACCATCCGCCGCGCGCCGCCGCGTCCCTCCTCGGCTGGTTGGAAGCACAGGCGGACCCGGCCAGGCGGAGGGCGGGCGACGAGGCGCTCTGCGGCGACGAGCAGAGAGGCCACGTGCCCGTCGTGTCCGCAGGCGTGCATGCGGCCCGGGCGAGTGGAGCGGTAGGGAGCGTCGCTCTCTTCCTCGACGGGCAGGGCGTCCATGTCGGCGCGCAGGAGGACCGTCTTGCCCGCACCGCCGTCGATGTCGGCCACGACTCCGGTTTCGGCAATTCCCCGGCGCGGAGCGAGCCCGAGTTCCTCGAGGCGTTCCGCGACGAGCGCCGCGGTGCGCTCCTCCTCGTAGGCGAGTTCGGGGTGGGCGTGGAGGTCTCGCCGCACCCGGACCAGCCGTTCGCGGAGTTCGGCCGGCAGGAGGTTCGCTGGGCTCATTCGCCTTCGCCCTCGCCGCCGTCGCCGGTGCCGTCGCCCTCGTCGCCTTCGGTCGTTTCGGCCTCGCCGCTGCGCGGCGTGACCCGCTTCAGGGTGTTCTTGGTTCGCTGGACCTTTCGCTGCACCTGCTCGGCCTTCTTGAAGTAGGGCCCGACGAGCGGAACGCGTCGCAAGCCGTTGCGAATGGGGCTGGGAAGGTGGCCGCGGAACAAGAACAGCGAGACGAGGAGGACGCCGCCGAGGAGGAGCACGGCCGCTGCCGCGGGCAGCAGGCAGGTCCTGAGCTTGCTCGGAGCTTTGGGGGGCGAAGGGGAGGAGGAGGATCCCGCGTCTGCTGCGGTGGGGGCTGCGGGCTGTTCGCCGGCGACGCCGGGGCCTCCGGAGCCCGCTGGCGCGCCGCCCGGCGGGGGCGCGGGGGGCACGGCCCCGGCGGCGGGCGCGGCCCCGGCGGCGGGCGCGGCCCCGGCGGCGGCCGCGGCTCCGGCGGGGGGCACGGCTCCGGCGGCGGCGGAGAACGCGATCGAGACGATGGGCCCGCCCTCTCCGAACTGAACGTTCGCTCCCGAGACGAGGGGGACGGGGGAGTGGATGCGCTGTCCGTTGACGAGGGTCCCGTTGGAGCTTCCGAGGTCGGTGAGGACCACCTGGCCCCCCTGCACGGTCAGGTTGGCGTGGAAGCCCGAGACCTTGTCGTCGCGGTGGGGATCGAAGGCGAGCACGTTGCTCGGGTCGCGACCGATGGTGATGACTTGCCCCTCGAGGACCTGCACCGCGCCCCCTCGGGACCCCGTGAGGTGTGTGACGGTGAACTGCACGCTGCCTCCCTCGGCTCTCGGCCCTCACCGTGCCAGGAAACGCAGAGACTCGCCAGGCCCTTGCGTGCGCCGAGTCCTGCCGACGGCATACGCCGGCCGGGGACGCGCGGAACCGACGCCGGGCGTCACCGCAACCATCCGTCGCGCGTCGCGGCCCGCAGGAGCGCTTGGGCGCGACGCTCGGCCTGCGCGCGCTCCGCGGCGACGTCCCGCAGGAGCCGGTGCACCCAGGCCACTTCGTCCGCGGCCTCGCGGACGTAGACCGCGCGCCGTTCCCGCAGGGCGGCGAGGTAGGCCTCTGTGCGCCCCGCCCCCAGCCGCTGCCCGAAGCCCGGTTCGCTCCCTCCGCCCGCGAACAGGCGCCGCGCGATGCGGGCGCCGAGGGCGGGCAGGAAGTGGCTTCCCTCCACCCACCAGCGCATGCGCTCGGCGCTGCCGGCGGGCGGTACCTCCTCGGCGCAGGCGCCCGCGTAGTCCACGAAGCTCCACAGGGCCACGGGCGGGCCGGGTGCGTCGAGTCGATTCGCCGCCTCGACCGCCGCCTCCAGGGAGCGTAGGTGCCTCTCGAAGAGGGGCCACACCCCGCCGACGTGCATGGCCTCGAGGAGGAGGGCATGCACGGGGGGAACGACGACGACGGCCTCGACGCCCTTGGCGCGGGCCTCTCCGAGCAGTCGCTGCAGGTGGGCGACCCGCTCTTCGTCGTAGACGAAGGCCGAGTTGTAGGTCGTGATGAGGAAGCCCCGCACCACCCCCTCGAACAGCTTGCGGTGGTCGAAGGCTGCCTGTTGCTCGGGCGGGCGCCGGAAGCCGTCGGGGCGGTTGGCGCCCGGTTCACCGCGCGCCGCGCGCCGGAGCACCTTGAGGCCGCGCTGGAGCGCGTCGCGGCCGAAGAGATGCCCACCCCAGAACTCCACGACCTCGCGGCGAGGGTCGAAGTAGGAGCGCGCGAAGTCGCGCTGCCCTTCTTCGCCGGCGCGCATTCCCAAGAGGTCCACGGCGATGACCGCCCGCCGCGGCGGCGCGGCGGAGAGGGCCAGGGCCAGCGCGTGGTTGGTCTCGAACTGGTTTCCCCCCCCGAGGCCTGCGTTGTAGACCGTCCCTTCGCCCCAGGCCGGCTCCCTGGGATCGAAGCCGGCTTCGACCCGAGAGGTGCCGAGGAGGAGGACGTCGATGCCCCCGCGGGCGACGCGCGCCGATTTGGCTGCGCGCGAGCGGTGGTTCCGGTACTCGTCCAGGGCGCGTGGCGACAGCGAGGCGAAGACATCGTGGGGGTCGGTCGCGACGCAGAACGCCGCGGTCCCCGCGAGGAGCGCGGCGAACAGGGCGGCGGAGGCGGCGCAGCAGCGGGTGTAGGGCGAGGGCATCAGAACTGGTAGTAGAGGAACTCGGAGACGGTGGCGAGCTGCAGGAGGGTTGCCCAGGCCAGGACGGCCAGGCCGAGGGCCCAGGGGAGGGAGGGGCGCCAGACGATGCGCACGAGCGACCAGCTCGGCGGGCGGTCGCGGTGGCCGGCTTCGGCGTCGAGGGCCGGCGACTCGGCCGCGAACAGTTCCTGGGTGTTGGGGAGGAGCCATACGACCCCGAGGAGGGGCAGCACCCAGCCCAGGGCCTTCAGCGGCTCGATGCTCGGTGCGGGAACGGGTCCGCCGCAGCCGACGAGGGCCGCCAGGATGCGGCCCGTTCCCGCGAAGGTCTCGGCGCGGAAGGGGACCCAGGCGACCAGAGCGGCGAGGAAGGTTAGCCCGACGGCGAGGACCCGTCCCGGTCGGCTGCTCGCGGCGGGCGCCCAGCCCCAGCGCAGGCGCAGAGCACTCCAAGCGTGGTTGAGGCACAGGTAGCCCCCGTGCAAGAGCCCCCAGAGGGCGAAGTTCCACCCGGCTCCGTGCCAGAGTCCGCCCAGGAACATGGTGAGGAGCAGGTTGAGGTAGCGGCGCACCTTGCCGCGGCGGTTCCCGCCCAGGGGGATGTAGAGGTAGTCGCGCAGGAAGCGGCTGAGGGTCATGTGCCAGCGGCGCCAGAAGTCGACGACGCTGACCGCCTTGTAGGGCGAATCGAAGTTGAGGGGCAGCCGGACGCCGAAGACCCGCCCCAGCCCGATGGCCATGTCCGAGTAGCCGGAGAAGTCGAAGTAGAGCTGCAGCGCGTAGGCCAGGGTCCCCAACCAGGCTTCGAGCGTCGTGACCCCCAGCCCGGCGTCGGCCGCCTGGAACACGGGGGTGGCGTAGCGGGCCACTTCGTCGGCCAGGAGCACTTTCTTGGCCAGGCCCACCGCGAAGATCGAGGCCCCCACGGCCAGGTCGCGCGCCTGGAGGCGGTAGGGACGTTCGAACTGGGGCAGTACGTCGCCGTGATGGACGATGGGACCCGCGATGAGCTGCGGGAAGAAGGTCACGAAGAGGGAGTAGTCGACCGGGTGGTACTCGTGCGTCTTGGCTCGGTGGGCGTCGACGAGGTAAGCGATCTGCTGGAAGGTGAAGAAGGAGATCCCGATGGGAAGGAGGATGCGCGGCGGGCTCCAGTCGGCGCCGCTGAGCTCGGCCGCGGTGCGCACGAGCAAACCGGCGTACTTGAAGTAGGCCAGGGCGAGGAGGTTCAAGGCCACGCCGAGCGCGAGGACGCGCTTGCGCCGGAAGCGCGCCAGGCGTACGCCCAGGGCGAAGTTCACCACCAAGGAGCCGCCGAGGAGGGCGAGGTAGCGCGGTTCGAACCAGCCGTAGTAGACCAGGGACGCCGCCACGAGCCAGCCCAGCGCCACCCGCCGGGGCGCGGCGCGCGTGAGCAGCACGTAGCCCCCGAGGCAGAGGGGGAGGAAGACGAGCAGGAAGACGTAGCTGTTGAACAGCATGCGGGCGGCGAGCATAACCGCCGCCTCGCGCGCACGACTGATAACCTGGGCGCGGACCTGGGGAGGAGCCTTGCACTTCGCCGACCGCCTCTCGCGCCTCTGCAGCGAACGCGGCCCGCTCTGCGCGGGCATCGACCCGCGCCCCGAGCGGCTCCCGCCCGGGCTGGACGCCGTGGCCTGGGGAGAGGAGGCCTGCCGGCTCCTCTCCGCGCGGGTGGCCGCGATCAAGCCCCAGCTTGCCTTCTTCGACGACGCCTGGGAGGCCGTGGAGCGCCTCGCGCCGGCGGCCCGGGCGGGGGGCGCCCTGCTCGTCGCCGACGCCAAGCGTGGCGACATCGGCTCCACCGCCGAGGCCTACGCGCAAAGGATCCTGGAGCGGAGCCCGGCGGACGCAGTCACCCTCAACCCCTACCTGGGAGGCGACTCCCTTGCGCCCTGGATCGATGCGGCCGCGCGCCTGGGCAAGGGTCTGTTCGTCCTGGTCAAGACCTCCAACCCCGGCTCCGCCGACCTGCAGGACCTGCGCCTCGAGGGCGGCGAAACCGTCTGCGAGCGCGTCGCTCGCCTGGTGCATCGCCTGGGCGAGGACCTGCGCGGGCCGGAGAGCGGTCGTTCCCTGCTGGGCGCCGTGGTGGGGCTCACCGCGCCGCCCGAGTTCGTCGCCCGGCTGCGTGCCCTCATGCCCTACGCCTTCTTCCTTCTCCCCGGCTACGGCGCGCAGGGAGGCGATCCGAGGACCCTGGAGGCGGCTCGGGACGAACGGGGCGGCGGCGTCCTGGTGAGCGCCTCGCGCTCCTTGACCCTCCCCTGGCAGGGGGCGGCGCCCACGGACTGGCCGGACCGCATCGAGCGTGCCCTCCTGGCCATGCGCAACGACCTTCGCGCGTGAGCTCCCCGTGAGCCGGCGGACGAGCGCTCGCAACCGCGCGCCGAGCGGAGCCGCGCCCCGCCTCCTCCCCTCGCTCCTTCGCCGCGTCGGCCTGGCCCTGGTCGTCGCCTCGCTCGTCGGTCGAACCTTCACCACCGGCGCGGGCCTCGAGCTGCACGCGCCCGGTGCCCAGTTGCTCTTCGACGCCCTTACCCTGAGCGCGGTCGCGGCGGTGGGCCTCGCGCGCTTCCTCGCGGGGGGCGTCCCCTTCCTCGCGGCCGGCCTCGCTCCCCTCCTCGCTTCGTGCCTCGCCGCGGGCCTCGGCTTCGCCCTGGCGGCGCGGGCCCCCAACGCGGACCTGGCCTGGCGCACGGCCCTCGGCTGGACCGCCAGCTTGGGGCTGCTCCTCGCCCTGCGGGATTTGGCAAGCGACGGCGCCACCGCCCGGCGTCTGGCCGCGCTCGTGGTGGCCTGCGTCGCCTGCGGCGCCGCGCTTGCGCTCTACGAAGCGCGCGTCGAGCTTCCCGCCCTCGAAGCGGCCCTCGCGAGCGGCGCCCTCGACACGGAACTCGCCGTGCACGGGCGGGGCTTCGCCATCGCCGCTCGAGAGCGCCTCAGCAGTCCCGCCGCCGCCGGCCCCTACCTGCTCCCCGCCCTCCTGGCCGCGGTCGCGCTGGCGGCCGCGCCCCTGTGCGCCCTGGCCCTGCGCCGCGCCCTGCGCGCGAACACCGCTGCGGTCGGGCTCCGCTGCCTGAGCGCCCTGGGTTGCGCGGTCGCCCTCCTGGCCCTGGTTGGCGCCCTCCCCTCCACACACAGCAAGGGAGCCGCTGTCACTGCGTTGGGCGTTCTCGCGCTGCTCGCGTTGACCGCGCCCAGCCTGGTGCCCTGGCGCCGACGCCTCGCCGCGGCCCTTCTCGCCGGGGGCGCTCTGGTCGGTCTGACGGGGCTCGTCGCCTGGCAGATCGCCCCCGAGCGCGCGGGCGTCGGCCTCTCCCTGCAGGTGCGTCTGGAGTATTGGCGTGCGGGCCTCGGCATGGCCCTGGACCACCCCTTGCTCGGCGTGGGGCCCGCCGGCTTTCGGGAGCTCTACTCGGTCTACAAGCCGGCCCGGGCCGAGGAGACCCTCCACGCCCACAACGCCTTGGTGGAGGTCCTCGCCGAAGGGGGCTTGCTGGGTCTGACGGCGGTGCTCGGCGTGGTCTGGGCCTGGGGCCGCGCGGCGCTTCGCCCGCTCCTCCGTCCCCTGCGGCCGGGTCCGCTCGGTTCCCCCGCCCCGCTCGGCGGCGACGCCTGGGCCCTCCTCTCCGGCCACTTCCTGGGGCTCCTCCTGCTGGCAGGACACGGCGATCGCTACAACGCCGCCCCGGAGACACGGGGTCAGCTCGTCTTCGTCGCCTGCGCCCTACCGGCCGCCTGGGCCGCGGTGTCCGCGGGCCTGGCCCTCGGGCGCCGCGGCTCGAACGCCTGGGCCGCGGCCGTGGCCGGCGCGAGCGCCCTGGCCTGGGACGGGCTCCTCGACTTCGGGCTGCATCAAAGCGGGGTGCTCACGGTGTGCTGCTCCTTGGGGGTGCTCGCGCCGACGCTCTGCGGCCAGCCCCCGGCGCGGGCCGCAGGGCCGGCTGCGCGCCGCTTCGCGCTCGCGGCCCTCGCCGCCGTCTCGCTCCTCGGCCTCGGGCTCACCCTGCGCGTCGTCCCTCCGGCCCTCCGCGCCGACGCGGCCCGCGACGCAGCGCGCGACGCCCACGGCCTGGGCGTCGACCTGTTGCGTCGGGGTCGCCGGGACGAGGCGATCGCCGCGCTGCGCGAGGCGACGGCGGGCTACCGGCGCGCGCTGGAACTGGCCCCGGGCGAAGTCCGCACCTGGCTCGAGCTGGCAACCGCCCTCGACGCCCTTGCCCGAGCCGTTCCCGCCGAGGCGAAGTCGTTGCGCGAGGAAGGCGTCGCCGCGGCCCGTCGAGCGACGCGCCTCGACCCCTGGGCCGCCGACGCCTGGAACGAGCTCGGTCGCCAGCTCGCGGCGCGTCCCGAGCCGGACCCGGCGGCGCTCGCCGAGGCCGCCCGCGCCTTCGACGAGGCGACCGTTCGCTACCCAAGCCACCCGGGCTATCGCCTCGAGGCCGGTCTGGCCTGGCGGCGCACGTTCGCGCGGCTTCCGCGGGGACATCCGTTGCGGGCGGAGGCGAGGCGCCGGGCGCGCGAGCAACTCCTCGCTGCCCGCGACGCCAGCGAGACGGCGCGGCTGGTCCGCCTGCGCCTCACCCCCGAGCAGCTCCGGGCTGCAAAGGAGGCGCTTCGCGCCCTGGGCAAGGGCGCCGGAGCCAGGGATCCCTGAGGCGCGCCGGCGATCCTGTCCCTCCGGCGGAGCTCGTCCCGGACGGGCGCCTCGCCCGACGTCGGCTGCGGAGGGGAGAGCCGTTGGCCCGGACAGCGCCCGAACCAGCGCCGGCCGGCGAGGGTACAATCCGCCCATGTTCGTCGTGCTCACCTTCGCGGCCGGCCCCGAGCGAGGGGAGTGCCTCGCCGTATGCGAAGGCGATCGACTGACCATCGGTCGTTCTTCCCAAGCGGGCCGCAAGGTCCGCGACAGACACCTGTCCCGGATCCACCTGGAAGTCGACTTCCGCCGCGGCGGCCGCGCGCTCGTGCGCGATCTCGACAGCCGCAACGGGGTCTACGTGAACGGCCGCCGGGTGGAGGAGCGCGTCCTCGGGCCGCACGACCGGATCCTCGCCGGACAACAGGTGTGGGATGTGAGCTACGTCGAGGACCTGACCGACCTCGAGGACGAGGCCGAGGAGACGATGACCGTCCTCGACCAGCCCAAGGATTGCTTCAAATGCGGCCGTCCCATTTCCCTCGCCACCTTCGCCGACGGCGAGGTGCTCGAAGAGGACAACCGCTACCTGTGCCCCGACTGCCGCGTCGTGGTCAGCTTCGACAGCGACGTATTCCAGGGCTTCGAGATCCTCGAGCGCCTCGGCTCGGGCTCGGCTGGGTTGGTGTTCAAGGCGCGCCAGATCGTCCTCGGCCGATTGGTCGCGCTCAAGGTGTTGCGCCGACGCGAAAGCCTCTCCCCGCGTACCGAGGCCCGTTTCCTCCGCGAGGCCGCGACCATCGCCAAGCTCGACCACCCGCGCATCGTGAAGGTCTTCGACGCCAGCCCCTTCCCGGAGGGCTACTTCATCGTCATGGAGTACTTCGAGGGCGCCGACCTGCAGTCGCTCATCGAAGAGCGCGGGGTCCCGTCGGTGGCGGTTTCCTTGTCCATCGGCCTGCAGATGTGCGAGGCCCTCGACTACGCGGCGGGCGAGCGCATCGTGCACCGCGACGTCAAGCCGGCGAACATCCTCTACCGCGCGCGGGACGGGGTGGCCAAGCTCTCGGACTTCGGCCTTGCCAAGCGGGTGGGCGTTTCGCACGGGACGCGGGACGGCGAGGGGGTGGGGACTCCCTGTTACATGCCCCCCGAGCAGCTCAACGACGCCCGCAACGTAGACCAGCGCGCCGATGTCTACTCCCTCGGGGCCACCCTCTACCACTTGCTCAGCGGACGCTACCCGATCATCGCCTCCAACCTGCACGAATTCATGGAGAGCATCCTCACCCGCGACCCGCCGCCGGTGGAGAAGCTCAATCCGCGGGTGATGCCCGAACTCGCCGCCGTCGTTCGCCGCGCCATGCGCAAGAAGGCCGACGAGCGCTTCCAGAGCGCGCGCGCCTTCTACGAGGCGCTGGACCGCGTCCGCCAGCAATACCGCATCCCCTCCCCACCGCGCGTGGCCTGACGACGCGTTCCGGACCCGCTCGTCCCTACGCGCGGCCGGGGCCCGACGGTGGGCCGGTCAGCGGGGCGGAGGGCGGCGGCGAGGGGGAGGCGGCGGCGGCCCGCGGCGAGGCCGCGCGCCGGTTCGCTGCGGCGGTCCTCCTCGACCTCCCGGCGGTCGGCGCGGTCCCGGGCCGCCTCGGCGGGGGCCCGCTCCGCTCCCCAGGATCTCGCCAATGGTCTTGCCGATGTTCTGGGGGGCTACGTTGGCCTGCGGGGTGAAGGTGAAGCGGCCTTGCTTCATCTTCGCCAGCTTGCGTACTGCCTCCTCGCCCTCGACCTCTCCGAAACGGGCGGCGATGACCACTCCGGAGATCAAGGCCACGAAACCCGCCTCTTGCTCGTGGTGCACGTGCAAGGTGCCGGACTCCTTGATGCGCTCGAGGTGGCCGAGCAGCCAGGGCACCGAGATGAGTTTGACCTCGCCCGTCAGCCGCTGCTGGATGACCGTCGTCGCGCTGAGGCGGTCGACTTGCAGTTGGGACTCGAGGGGCGCGTTGGCGGCGAGTACGCGGAGGGTGGCGTTCAGAGGCCCGATGCTCACTTCGTCGCCGTCCTCGAGGAGGCGCCGCTTGACCGGTACGCCGTTGACGCAGATCCCGTTGCGTGAGTCGAGGTCGGTGATCTCGGGCACGGGCGGATCGGTCCCTTGCCAGTGGATGCGCGCGTGGCGCCGCGATACGACCTTCGAGTCGATGGTGTGGTCGCAGGAGTCGCCGCGACCGAAGGTGAAGACTTCGCCGGGCTTGAGGACGAGCAAGCCGCCGCTGTCCAGATGGAAGGCGTAGACGATGGCGAAGTCGCCTGCGTAGACGATCTCGTCGTCGCTCGGGCCGTCGCCCTTCTGCTCGATCTTCTTGCGGGCTCCGCGCGCCCGGAAGCCGCTCGAGGCTCCCGGCAACGCGTGGACCGAGTCGGGCGGCGGCTCCGGGGCCGCCTTGAGCACGTTGCCGCACAGGTTGCAGGTGCGCTGCCCGGGGTCGTTCTTCGTGTAGCCGCAGCTAGCGCACTTCATGCTTGCTCCACCCGAGGGTCCGCTTCGAGGCGCGAGCGGGCGACGAGGTGGCCGCCTCTTCGCCCGCTCGCGTCTCCGCCAGGCCTTCGGAGCGACGGTTGTCAGGGCGCATCTTACGGTGCCTGAGGATCCTGTCGAGCGAGTCCGGGTCGCAACTGCTCGCCGCTCTTGCCACCGCGCTTCTCCAGCAGAACGACCTCTTCCACGGACATCCAGCGGTCGATGGCCTTGCACATGTCGTAGACGGTGAGCGCGGCGGTCGAGGCGGCCACCAGCGCCTCCATCTCCACTCCCGTGCGGTCGTGGGCGCGCACCACCGTTTCGATCACGACCCGATCGGGAGGCGCCAGGGAGGCCTCGACCTCGACGGCGCTGAGGCGCAACGGGTGGCAAAGGGGGATCAGGTCCGCGGTGCGTTTGGCGGCCACGATCCCTGCGATGCGCGCGACGTGCAGGACGTCGCCCTTCGACACCTCCCCGCCCCCGATGCGGGCGAGGGTCTCGGGCCGCATGCGCACGGTGGCGCGGGCGCGCGCAAGGCGGTGGGTCGCATCCTTGGGGGTGATGTCGACCATCCGCGGTGCCCCCGAGTCGTCGAAGTGCGTCAGCTCTCCGCTCATGGGGCAAGCCGTCCCTGGGCGAGGGGGTGGCGCCGAGGGGGGGT
>RFHU01000133.1 GCA_003695705.1 Planctomycetota bacterium | reverse complement strand
GGCGACGCGTGCGGACGCGCAGCCGGAGCGTCTGCGCCCTGCAGACCTTCCAGCCCGAGGAACGCCTCGTCCACCTGCTCGCCAGCGCCGCCTGAACTGTACCGGGCTCCGCGGACAACGGATCCTAGGGATTTGGACGCCACAGAGATCGCCGAGGCGTCGGGAGCGTCCTAGAAGTTGCCCGGCGCCTCTTGAGCGTCCTTCAGGCGCTTCAGCGCCGAAAGACGTTGGCACGAATTCGCTGAAACGCCGGATAGTTTGCGTTCCTGTTGTTCCAGGCTTCCTGATAGCTCGCGTTCTGTCCTAGCCCGAGCGCTTGGAAGGCACTTCTGCCCTCGTCACTGTTTCGCCATTCCTCCTCCTGGACCTCAAGGTCAATAGGATTGGCAGTGGTGAAATAAACCCGGGCGTTGGCGTGACCCCCTGGGAGGTTGGGTAGCTCCAGCGGTCGCCCGCTCGCAACGATCGTCCCCCCAAGACTTGCCAGCGACTCCGGTTGCCTGGCGAGGAGGAACCCCTCCAGCTGAACGAAGGCTGGATACTGGAGTCCATTGTATATTGCATTGACATGAAATGGCTCGTCCTGGACAGACACAAACCGCCCGAAGGCGAGGACACGATTGTTGGCCTGTGCATCGGCGTACAGGACGACAAGGCTTTCCCCAGGTGTCAGTTGGTCGTTCCATTCGTGAACGCCGTAAGAAGTCCCGAGAAAGACCGGATTCCCAGCTCGTTGGTCCTCCCGGAGAGCATGCACCTCCTTCTGTGGATTGGGCTCCTGATTGCCTGAGAGCATGAGCAGAACGTTCCATGTCATGGGGCCTCCTCTTCTCTTCTTCCGGCAAGCGTTCCTTGACGCACTCGGTTTTCCCGGGCACGCCGCTCGCTTGCCGCAGCCGGTTGGCGGTCGTCCCTACCGGCGTGGTCGCGAGCCTTCCCGTGTCGGATTCGGATCTGGCAACGTCCCGATCGTTGTGGAACCGCTCTTAGGGAGGAGCGGGCCTCGCCGAGAGGATTGAGATCGCCTTCTGCAACGTAGGTTTCGTCCTCGGGGGGGGAAAAAAAGCGGAGTCGAGAGAGCAGCCAATCGACTACCAACGGGGCCTCGCTTCGGCGCAGCGCCTCGAGGAGGAAGAGCGCATGCGGGGCGAGCGCATCGATCCCTCGGTCCTCACCCCTGCGCTGTTCGTCTGCCATCCCGCCCCCTCTGGAGCCCTTGACAGGTTTAGCAACTGCACGTTCGGCAAGCGAGCCATGTCCCGACCCACCTCGCCCTGCTCTCGCCTCGCGCGACGCGACCCGCGCAAGGGCCAGGATGCAGGCGCTTCCTACCGTGTTCCTACCGTGTTCCCCCTTCCGAGGTTGACACTCCCGCTTCCGAGAATCCCCCTACCCTGGGGGACACGTGGGAAAGAGATCCAACCGCAAGAAGAAGACGGACGCGCGCACGAGGCGGCCTGCGCACCTGCTTCGAGAGCACGACGAGCACGGGACCGCTGTAGCCGCTGGAGGGCGCGGACGGGGCCCGCGCGCGGAACGGCGGTGCGGTCGGGTGGGCGCGGGCGGTGCGACCCGCCGGCTGCTCGCGGCGTTGCGCTTCTCCTCGGAGACGCCGCTCAGGTCTCGATGTAAACGCCCGGATTGATCTCCTCGACGACGCCCCGGACGTAGTCGGGGACCTCTTCGGGCCCTTTCACGAGCCCCAGCGCGGGGAGCTTTTGCTCCAAGACCGCCATCTCCTCCTTGCTGAGCTTGCCGTCGCTGAGGAAGGCCTCGAGCAAGGTACGGAAGGCGAATTCGCGCGGGTCGACCTCTGCGGGCTGAACGACGGGATGGAGCGACAGGAACTCGTCGATCCGGTCGCGCTCCCACTTGGGCGGGTAGCTGTCGGTGTTGTGGTAGGTGATGTAGACCACGTCCCCGCCCTTCGAGGGGCGTCCGTTGTAGAGGTAGAGGTCGGTGCCGTTGTTCCCCTCTCCGAATACGAGCCAGGGCGAGAGGGGCAGACTCTCGCAGCGGTCGCGGCTCAGGTAGACGCCGGGCCGCGGGAGCTGCTCGCTGCTGGTCACGTCCCGCTCCCAGGTCTCCCGCTCGGGCTCGCAGCCACGGAAGGTGCGCACGTTGAAGCTGAGCAACCGACCCTGGCTCTTCATTTCCAGCTTCCCATCCAAGTGAACCAGCACGTACTCGCTGCAGAGGCGCAGGCCGAGCAGAAACACCTGGAGCGCCTCGAGGAGGAGGCGGGCGTTCTTCTGCAGGGTCGAGCTGGACGCCACCGCGCCGTGTCCCTCCCCGCTCTTGTTCCGGTAGGCGACGAGCTTCTGGAGGAAGTTCCCTAGGGGAACGCCCCTCCGCAGGTTCTCCTTCTGCGCGCCCGTGGTCTGCAATTCGAGCATGCGATAGGCGTTGACGACGGAGGACTGCGCGAACCGACGGCGGTGGTCCTCGGCCACCACCGCGCCGACTTCGGTATCCCCCAGCAGCCGCGTGCCGTCGCGCAGGATTCCCAACCAGTGGCCGAGCGAGGGCTTGTATCCGATGGCCTGCACGTACTCCGCCAGGCGCGGATCCGTCCTGCGCTCACGCTCGAGCGCGCTCAAGCAGGGGAAGGCGAGGTACTTGATCAGCGCTTCGTAGGCCTTGAGGACGCGGGTGTGGCGCTCCATGACCTCGCTGGTGTTGAAGGCCGCCATGTAGGCCTTGGCGAGCGGGTAGGGGACCTGCGTCTTGATCTTGCGCAGGGCCGACGGCCTGTCCCGTCGGCTGTTGCGCTGCGACTCGGCGTATTGGCGCTGCAGGTCGACCATGCAGTCGAAGCCGTAGGCCCCCGGGATCCCCGTGAAGCAGAACTCGCTCAGTTTCTCTTCCTCGACGATCTCTCGGTTCTTGCGCACGAGATAGCAGGTCGAGCTGTGCCCGGAGTGCAGGAAGAAGAGAAGGCGACCCGCGTCGTCGTCGACCTGCTGCAGGATCGGGTAGGGGATCTTCGGAATGCTCCCGTTGAAGATGACGATCTGGAACGGCGCGTCCTCAGGAGCGCCGAGCGTGACGTCTCCCTGGAGACGAACCTCGACCCGCTCGGCGAGTCGAGGGTATCGGGAGAACGCCCGCTCGACGTGCGCCCGGACCGGCTCTTGCCAATCCAGGCAGACCACACGACCCTTCGCTCCGACCAAGTGGGCGCAAAGCGCCGCTAGGTAGCCCCCCTTGGCCCCGCAAACGAGCACGTGCTCCCCGGGCTTGGGCTCCACGGCTTGGATCGTCATGAGGACCGCATGCAGGGCGCTCTCCGTCATCCCCTCGCAAATGGGGAAGGGCATGTCGACGTCCGCCCAGGGTCCGGCTTCCTCGGGGAGGAAGTCTCGTCGGTCCAGCGCGCGCAGCGCCTCGGCGAGCGGGGCCTCCGAGTCGATTCCGAAGATTGCCAGCATGGCGCAGACCAGACCGGCCCGAACGGCCGGGCGCAGGGAAGCCCAGCGCGCGGCGATCTCGTCGGCCGCCTCCTCCAAGGCCTCGGTGCGCCACAGCAGGTAGAGGCGGTGTTCCTCGTCGTCGTCGTCCTCCTCCCCTTCCTCTTCTCCCTCCACGAGGAGTTCGGCCAGCCCCAGGCTCACGATCTCGCCGAGCGGGTTGAGCTCGCCTTCTCCAACGTAGGTTTGGTCCTCGGGGGGGAAGAAGGAGCGAAGTCGAGAGAGCAGCCAATCGACTTCCAGCGGGGCCTCGCTCCGGCGCAGCGCCTCGAGGAGGAAGAGCGCATACGGGGTGAGCGCATCGATCCCTCGGGCCTCGACTCCGCGCTGTTCGCCTGCCATCTCGCCCCCCTCTGGAGCTCTTGGCAGGTTTAGCAACTGCAGGTTCGGCAAGCGAGCCATGCCCCGACCCACCTCGCCGTGCTCTCTCCTCGCGCGACGCGACCCGCGCAAGGCCCCGTGCGCAGGCGCTTCCGGGGCCCGTGCGCGATCGACCGAATGCTCGACTCCTTCGCTGAGCGCGGGCCTGCCCCTTCGCCGCTCCCGACCCCACCGATCCGCTTGGCGGCGCCGTCCCGGTCCGAGCGGCGTCCGCTAGGTGAGGAGTTCCGCCAACAGGGCGCCGCTGTCGACCCCGAGGACGTCGACGCGGCTTCGCCCGCCTCCCAAGGGAGTGACGCGAACCTCGGCGCCGAGGCGCTCGGCCAG
>RFHU01000132.1 GCA_003695705.1 Planctomycetota bacterium | reverse complement strand
GTCCCCCCCCCGCGCGGAGACTTGCTCGCGGTCGGGCCGCAGCGCAAGCTTTTGGGCGGATGAACGAGTTGGTGAGCGGTCTCTTGCACCTGACGGGAGCGGGGCTCTTGCTCGTCGGCGCTCCGGGCCTGCGCCGTCGCCTTGGCGACGCGCCCCTCCTGCGCGCCGGTCGGGCGGTGCATCTCGCCGCGGCGCTCCTGCTGCTCGTCGCCAGCGGCACCTACCATTGCGCGGCCTACGCCCTCGGCGCCGCCCACCCGACCACGGGGGCCTTGCGTCTGCTCGACCACGTGGCCGTGTGGTTGCTGATCGGTGGCCTGTTCACTCTTCCCCACCTGCTCGCGTTCCGCTCGGTCTGGCGCTGGGGACCCCTGGCCGCGGTGTGGCTGGGCGCCCTCGCCGGCGCCGTCCACGAGGCGCACTCCTTCGGCAGCAAGAGTGTGCTCGCCACCTTCGCCCTGCCGGCCGGCCTGGGCCTGCTAGGGGTCGCGTCCGTAGCCCGCCTGGCCTGGGAGCGCGGGCTGCGCGCGACGCGCTGGGTCCTCGCCTGCTACGGGGCCTTCGCGCTGGGCTCGGTCTTCTTCCTCTGGCCGCCGCCGGACCTGGTCCCCGGGCTCGTCGGCGCCCACGAGCTCTGGCACGTCGGCGTCCTCTTGGGCATCGCCGCCCACGATCGTTTCGTACACGACCTCGCGAGCGGCGCGAGGGAGGCGCCCCGCCCTGGCCCTGCGACAGGCTCCGCGCGGGCGGCTTTCGGCTAACGCCCCGGGAGCGGGCCGCGGCCCGCGCGGCCGGAGGGCCGGGACACGCCGCACGGTCGGCGGCCCGCCGAGACGGCCCGCTGCGCGCCCGCCCCTTCCTGTGCCCCCCCGAGGGCTTCGGGGCCGCGCCGACCCTCGCCCCCCCGAGGGCTTCGAAGCCGCGCCGACCGCGCGACCGCCGAGGAGGGCCACCGCGAAGAACGTCGGGAATCAGTCCTTGGCGACGAGTCGCACGCGGCCGAGGCGCTGGTCGAGGACGCGCGCCGTGACCACGAGCCCGAAGGCCTCGGGGGACGCGAAGGGGTCCTCGGCGCCGAGCAGGGGCCGCGCGGTCCAGCGCACGTCGCGCAAGCTGCCTTTGCACTCGAAGACGAGCTCCGGTGCGCGCCCCCAGCCGTCGAGGTAGACCGCCCCTTCGGTCCAGCAGAGCAGCGCCCCCGCCGGCCCCCAGCGGAACCCGCGGACGCGTGCGCCGACGGGACCCGCCACCTCGACGCCCTCGGCGGCGCCCTCGGCGTCGAGGCAACGCAGGAAGAGTTCGCCGTCCTCGAGGCAGGCGAGGACCCGCCCGTCGGGAGAGAGGTCGGCGCGCCAAGCGCCACGCTCGCTGCTGCGTTCCTGGAGGGGCTCCCGGCCGAGCACGCCGCGGAGGGGATCGAAGAGGGCCGCCGCGGCTTCGGTGGTGACGAGCGACACCCAGCGGCGGCCGTCGTGGACCGGAGGGCTCACCCGGTAGCCGACCGGCAGGGGGACGCGCTCGTAGAGGGGAGACGCGCTCTCGAGGTCCCAAGCCTGCGCGCCGTCGGGATAGAGGACCAAGAAGGCTCCTTCGCCCACACCGAGCACGTCGAAGCGCCGGAACCCCTTGGGCGACGGGCGCGAGAGGGTGATGGCCGGCCCCCCGAGGACGGTGGACACGGCGCGCAGGGTGTCCTCGCCGCGGAGGAGCAGCGTATTCGGGCCGCACCAGGCGAGCTGCGAAGAGGCCCCGACGCCGGAGAAGGAGCGGACCACGCGATGGTCCAGAGCGGTCCCGTGGAGGGTGAAGAGCCCGAGTTCGCCCTCTCCGTCGCCGCCGGCCACGTAGGCCAGGCGCCGCCCGTCGACGGACCAGGCCGCGGCGCGAATGGGAAACTCCACGGTCCGCGCGCCAAGCGGCTCGCCGTCGCGAAAGAGCAGCAGCCGCCGCTCCCCCAGCACGGCGAAGGCGGGACCCGGTCGCGGCGGGGCGACGAGCCGCAGTTCCCAGCCGGTGTGCAAGGGGTGGGGCTCGCCGGCGTCGACGAGGGGAGCTTCCAAGCAGCGGTCGACCTCGAGCTCGTCCCCGAAGGCCCGCGGCCAGTCCTCAGGGTCGTAGCCGCGCGGCGCGCGCAGCGCCCAGCCCCCGCCCTGCGGCGCCCGCACCAGCTCGAGCCCGAGCCCCTCGGCAACGCGGGAGAGCGCGGTCGTCCAGTGCACGCCGTCGAAGTCGGCGCGGCGCACGAGGAGGGAGCGCAGCTCCGTCGGCAACTCGACGCGGGGCGCCTCGGGGAGCGCGCGCACCGCTTCGACCACCTCCCCCAGGGTGGCCTCGCGCACCTCGAGGCGATAGGCCAGGCTGGTGGGGCGCACCTCCCAGTGCGGTCGCTCGACCACGAGGCCCTCGCGCTCGTCGAGGGCATGGAAGGCCGCGACGCCCGTGCCGGTGAGGAGAAGAGCCGAGAGTCCGCCCGTCAACCAGCGACGCCGGCGCCGCGGACGAGGACGCGCGCGCGGACGCGGTCGCCGGCGCGCGCCCGTGCGCAGGCGCAGCGGCGGGAGGTCCGCCGGGCGAACGATCCGCGTCTCCGAACAGCCCATGACGCTGCAGCGTCCGTACTCCGCGAAGCACTCGGGGTGATGGGGTGCGAGGCAGGAGGCGCAGTAGACGGCGGCGCGACGGGTCATTCCTCCGCGGCAGTAGCTGCAGGAGAGCGAAACGATCGGACTGGGCTCCGCATGGCGGACCGGATCCGCGGTCGCCTCGCGCTCGATCCGGGCGCGCAGCTTGCGCCACAGCTCCTCGGGCGGGGCCACCGGCGGCGCCGCCACGAAGGAAAGGGCGGCCGCGGTGTCTTCGCGCGCCGCCTGGCAGCGCTCGCAGAAGGCGAGATGCTCGCGGACCAGGGTCTGCTCGCTGTCCTCGAGGGCTTCGAGCAGGTGCGCGGCGAGGAGCTCTTGGACCGCGTCGCAGGCGTTCACAGGTCCCCTCGCCCGACGATGCGCCTCCCCTTGAGGGCGCGCTGAAAGCGCCGCGCGGCCGCCTCGACGCGGTTCTGCGCGGTGCGGGCCGAGCAGTCGATGGCCTCGCCGATCTCGCGG
Organism: Planctomycetota bacterium; assembly: GCA_003695705.1. Lineage (GTDB taxonomy): Bacteria > Planctomycetota > J058 > J058 > J058 > J058. The sequence continues at coordinate 36,539 of RFHU01000132.1, read as the reverse complement.
AAGGTCATTCCCTCGAAGTGGCGCAAGAGGAGAAGGGAGCGGTCTTCGATGGACAACTCGGCAAGCACCTCGCCCACCACCCGCTCGCGCTCGTTGCGCTCGGCCTCGCCCTCGACCTCGCCCCGGGTCCCCTCGGGGTTCTCGGCGGCCCTTCGCTCCTCGAGCCGGCGAACCTTCTTCTCCACCCGGTAGGCGTCGATGGCCACGTAGCGGGCAATCTGCAGCAACCAGGCGCTCAGGCTGCGCCGGGCGTCGAAGCGCTCGAGGCTCTTGTAAACGCGCAAGAAGGTCTCCTGCAGGGCGTCTTCGGCCGCGCTGCGGTTCCCCGTCAGCTTGAGCAAGAAGCCGAACACCCGGCTCGCGTGGCGAGCATAGAGCTGCTCGAAAGCGGCGTCGTAGTGCTCGCCCGCCCGCAGACAGCGAGCGACGAGTTCGCCGTCGTCGAGGTCGCGCAGTTCGCTCGGCTCGGGGGAGCTCAACAGGGTCCGGCCCATCGCCTGGGGTTACGGAGCGACCGCGCCGGGGCGAAACCAGCGCAAGGCCTTCTTCCGCAAGGCCCTGAGCCCACTCGACCCCGCGCGGCGGGAGGTCCTCCCCGAGCTCCCGGATCCGGAGGAGCGGAGGGAGCGGACCGGGGCCACCGCGGGCCGCAAGCCGGCCGACCGCCGGGTCCGGGCGAGGCGCGAAGGGGAGCGCCACCCGCCGTGGCGCGACGCGGGAGGGGCGCGGTCGAGGCGCTCGCCGAGGGACGGCTAGGCACGTTCCCCCCGTCCGCGAGCCCCGCGCGCTTCGAGTCGCTCGGCGCGCTCGCGGAAACCACGCAGGCCGAAGCGCGCGGCGGCCCGGGCCACCCGCGCCGCCTCCGCGTAGTCCTCCTGCTCCTCGAGGTCGAGGCACAAATGCCGAAAGGAAGTGAAACTGAGTCGCACCTTCTCTCCGGCGCGCTTGCGCCGCTTGGCCTCCTCCTTGACCTTCGGGGCGAGGCGCATGTCCTCGAGGCAGGCCGAGCGGAACCGAGCGTGGATCTCCTCGTCGAAGTGGCGACGGCAGAAGGCCCACTCGATCAGCTCCGAGAGGAGTTCGTGGCGGGCGAACACGTCCTCGCAAGCCGCCAGCCGTTCCTCGAAGGCTTCGAGCCCCGAACGAAGGGCGACCGGGCTCAGGTCGCTCTCGCTGCCCGTCACGTAGCCGTCGCGAATGGCGCTCTCGTCCTCTTCGCCGCTGTAGAAACTGACGAACTCGGGGTCGCGGTGCACGTCCTCGACGCGCGCGTACTTGCCGCTCGGCGGCAAGGGGAGCCCCGCCTCGCGCAGGGCGTCCTTGGCCGCCCGATAGACGCGCTCGTAGAGCTCGGCGTGGGCCTCGGCCTCGCGCTGGGAACGGAACACGTCGAGCTCGGAGAGGGGGGCTTCGTGCCCGCAGAAGCAACGCAAACGGGCACTGCGCCGGCGAGGGCGAAAGCGCACGGGGAAGGTCGAGCGGCACGCGCGGCAGTAAATGAACAGCTCTTGCTGCTTGCCCAGGGTGTAGTCCTGAACGAAGCCCTCTTCGCTGTAGTCCCCGAGCACCCTCTCCCCCCCAGGGCTCAGGTACGCTCCGCGGGGAAGAGGCGGGCAAGGCGAGCGAGGAGTTCCTCCCGCCCCGGCCCGCGAAAGGCCTCGAGCCGCGGCCGCAGCGCCTCGGCGCGGGCGCGGACCCGCTCGCGAATGCGCTCGAGTTCGCTCGGCTCGGCTCGTTCGAACGCGCCCGAGAAGCTCGCCGCGTAGCGCTCCAGCTTTCGCAGTTCTTCGGCGAGGGACTTGGCCGCCCGCGCAATGGCCGCCGCCCGCACGGCCTGCGCGGAAGGGGGCTGAATGACGGGCCGAGGCGGGTCGTCCAGGCGCGCCGTACGCCGCACGCCGGCCCCCGCAGGCGCCTCGACACCCTCCGCCGCCTCCTCGTCGCCGGCGGGGGGCGCGGACTCCTCGCCGGGGTCGGGCTCGAGCTCGTCCTCGGGGAAGGGAGGCGGCATCTCCAGGGCGCCCTCCTCCTCGCTCTCCTCCGCCGGCGCGGCGGCGGGGTCGGCGGGGTCTCGCCAAGAGAGCGCGCCCTCGACGACGAGCTCGGCCTGATCGCCCGAAGGGAAGGTGATGCGGAGCCTCGCCGGCAGGGCCTCCAGCGACGCGAGCCGCAGGTAGGCCACGCCGTCGCGCACGACGACGCTCTGGTGCTCGGGATCGGAGAGGGAAGCCAGGCTCCAGTCCACGGGCTCCTTTAGGTCGGAGAGGGCGAAGGGGCGGTAGTCGCCGTCGCGGCCGACCTCGAAGCCGAGGGCGATCTCCACCGCGCCTGGGACGATCCGAAGGTGCTTGCGGGACTGGATTGCCTGGCCGCCGGTCTTGTTCAGCTCCGCGTCGATGGTGTAGACGGGCTCGTCGAGCACGTCGTCGCTCTCGGCGAGGGCGACCACGCGCAAAACGCCCACCCCCGGGTCCTGGGAGGGCTCGACCTGGCCCCAGGCCACGGGGCCGAAGCGGAAGCGCACGTCGGCGATGGCCACCCGCGTGCGGGCGCCGCTGGCGTCTTCCTGGAAGACGCACAGGGGAGCGGTGGCCCCGACGCGCATGGGCGGCCGCCCCTCGACGAAGTCGATCTCGAGCCCCATGGTGCGGAGTATACGGCGATGCCGTAGGGTCTGGGCCATGAGCCTGCATCGCCTTCCTCCGCTCCTCCTTGCCCTTGCCCTCGCGGCGCCGTGCGCGTGCGCCGAGGAGGAACGCGTCGGCCTCTACGCCGGTCCCGGGGCCGACGCCGCCGACCTCGAGGCCATCGAAACCGCCATCCCGCGCGTGGGGGTGACCGTGCGCCGCGTCCTCCGCGAGGGCCTGCGCGAGGCCCTCGAAGAGCTCGACGTCCTCGTGGTCGGCAGCGGCTCGGGGACCAAGCTCGCCCGCGGCCTCGGCGTCGATGGCGCCCGCGCGGTGACCGACTTCGTCCGCCGGGGCGGTGGCTACGTGGGCGTGGGCGCGGGCGCCTACCTCGCGGCACGCGGCTACAACGCCCACACGCACGTGCTCGAGCTGGTCGACGCGCGGATCGTCGACCCCCGCGGCTGGCGGCGCGGGAGCGGCACGGTGGAGCTCGAGGCCATCGGCGCCGCCCGCCTGCCCGCGCGCCGCTGGGTCTACCAAAACGGCCCGCTCTTCGCGCCCGCCCGCAGCCACGGCGCGGTCCCCTACGTGGCCTGGGCGCGCTTCGCGAGCGACATCGCCGCCGGCGATCCCCGCCGCGCGGGGGTCATGCCGGGAACCGACGCCGTCGTGCGCGCGGCCTTCGGCCGCGGCCGCGCGGTGCTCTTCAGCGTGCTCCCCCACCGCGACCCGGCGACGGCCACCGCCCTCTTCGACGCCGTCTGCTGGGCGGCCGGCGACGGCCCCGCGCCGATCCCCCCTCCCCTCCCAAAACCGGGACCCGACGCCGTGCGCGTCGCGGTCCTCGACGACGAAGGGTGCATCGACGGCTGCGTCGAGGGCAGCTTCCGCGCCCTCGGCACCCCCGCGGGCCGCTTCTTCGTGCGCCGCGTCAGCGGCGCGCAGGTCCGCACCGGCGCCCTCGCCGACTACGACCTCGTCCTCCTGCCGGGCGGCTCGGCCACCGGGCAGCATCGCGCCCTCGGCCGCACAGGCCTCGAAGCCCTGCGCCGTTTCGTCGCCCAAGGCGGCGGCTACGTGGGCATCTGCGCGGGCGCCTACCTCGCCGCCGTGGAGCCGACGCGCTACGGCCAGGGCCTCGCCGCGGTGCGGGTCGTCGACACCCGGCACTGGAAACGCGGGGAGGGCACGGTCGAGCTCGAGGGACTCCCTGGGCTCGCAGAAGTCGCCGGCCGGCGCCCCGGCAAGCTCCGCATGCTCTACGCCAACGGCCCGCTGCTCGAAGCGGTGCCCGCGCCCGAGCTGCCGCCGGTCCGCCCCCTGGCCCGGTTCCTCTCCGACCTCCACCGCGACGGCGCCCCCGCCGGGGTCATGCCGGGGAAACTCGCCCTTCTGAGCACCACCTACCAGGAGGGACGGGTGGTCCTCTTCTCCACGCACCCCGAGCTCACCCCCGGCTGCGGGAGCCTGCTCGTCCACGCGGTCCTCTGGGCGACCCGTCGCGCGCAGGCCGAGGCCCCGCCGGCGTCCGCCGGGACCGCCCGCTGAGCCGCCCGATTCGTGACTCCTCGGTGACCCCGACCCCGGTAGAATCGCCGCCCATGACCCGACGCCCCGTCTTGTGCGCCCTCCTCCTCTTCTCCTGCACCGGCTGCGGCTTGTTCAGCGATTCCATCGAGCCGAAGTACGAGATCGACGAAGACGCCTGGGTGGCGGTGATGCCCTTCCAGGACCCGGACTTCCCCACCTCGCGTTGGTCCTCGCCGCGGGGCCACGACCTCGCCCTCAAGACCACCCAGTTCCTCGAGCGCTTCGCCGAGTTCAACACGGTGGACTACGGGAAGGTGCTGGAGTTGATGTACCTCCCCCCGCGCGAGCCGAAGGAAGGCGAAGAGGCGCCGGCCTCCAGCGACGCCATCGGGCTCGACGTCGACAGCCTCTCGGAAAAGAAGTTCGCCGACATTTGCGGAGCCGACTACGTGGTCGTGTGCAAGATCCTCCACTACCAGCTCCGCGACCCCAAGAACATCAACATGACCCAGGCCTCGGCCACCGCCGAGTGCAAGCTGTTCCGCGTCGCAGTCACCCGCGCCCAGGAGAAGGCCGCGGACGAACTCACCGCCCGCGAGCGGCGCATGCGCGAGGCGCGACGGGCCGCCGGTCTGCCCGACGGCGGCCCGGTCGCGGTCGGAGGCAAGTGGGTCGATCGGCAAGTCGTCACGGTCAAGTGGCCCGACGACTACCTCAACTCGTACGCGGGCGACATCTTCCTCGACCCCCAGGTCGTCGAAGAGAAGCTCAAGGAGCGCCTCGCGCGGGCGGTCTCGCGGCTCTACTACGAATACGAGCCGGAAGAATACGGCTCGGGAAGCTAGCGAACCGCACACGGGCGAGCCAACGCCCTGCGCGCAACGCCTGGGGTGAGGGCACGCTCCCCTCCCGCGACCCAGGCGAAGGGGCGGCGAACGGAGCCTCGCCGGGACCGACTCGGCCCCGGCGCACGCCTCAGGCGCTCGCCTCGTCCTTTTGCTGGGCGCGCTCTTCGGCCTCGGCCGCGTCGACCACCTCGTTCACGCCCTTCTTGAACTCGTTCACGCTGCGGCCGAGGTTCCGCATGACCGAAGGCAGACGCGAACCGAAGATGAGCAGGGCCACGATGAGGACGACGAGCCACTCCATGCCGCCGGGAAATCCGAAGGCGAGGTGGATCATGGGGTGCCTCTCTGGTCCCCGCGGTCGCCGAGGCGGCGCGCGGGAGCGTTGGATCGATTGCGGCGCGCCCCCCAAGCGGGAGCGGGGACGGCGAGGACGTCCGCCCCTCAGCATACTGGCGCGGTCACTCCTCGGCCAGTCGCAGGACCTGCCGGTTCGCCCGCTGCAAGACGCCCTGCCGACGAACTTCCGCGGGGCTCCCCTCGACCACGAAGGCGCCGCGCGTGCGGTCGTAGCGGACCCGGTCGGCCCGTAGGCCCAGGTCGGGGCCGCGGAGCGTCAGCCCGCCCGCGGACGAGAGCCGGCGCAGGACCCGGGCCACCCGATCGGCGCTCGGGACCTCGGCGCCCCAGCGGAGGGCCCGCAGCTCCTCCACCACCAGCGCGACCGAGAGAGGACCCGCTCCGCTCAAGCGGGCCGGCCCACGGGACGAGAAGCGCAGCGCGGCTTCCCAGGGCGCGTCGACCTCCAGCCCGAAGGGCGCCGGCTCGACGCCACGCTCCTCGCGGAGACGAAGGCCCGGAGCCTCGAGGCGCGCCAGGGGAGCGGGCGCGGCGAGGGGACCGGAACCCTCCGCCGCCGCGCCCTGCGCCGTCGGTGGAGCCGGCGGCAAGAGGCCAAGGACGACGCCCTCCGGGCCGCCGGCTTCGGCGCCCTCGAGGGCCAAGGGCGGATCGCCTGCGCGCTCGCGCACGCTGGCCTCGAGCCACCCCGCGCGCGCGCGCAGGCGATCCGCACGCAGACTTCGCGCGGAGGCTCCGCTCGGGAGGGCGGCGCCTCGGTCGCGCGCGGGCAGCACCGCCGACGCCGCGACGGAACCCTCGGCCCGCAGGGCCCAGCGGCGCGACGGCTCGTCCGCGCGCGCCGACGCTCGAGCCGAGGGACCCCCGACCCGTCGCAACTCGAGGAGGCGCGCGGCGACGCGCACCCCCTCGCCGCTCAAGCGGGCGGGCTCCGCTCCAGCGGATGCGCTGAGGCGGGCATGACCCGCTGCGTAGGCGTAGTCGAAGGCGTCCCCCTCTCCCCGAATTCCCGCGCTGCCGCGGAGCTGCACGCGCCGGGCGCCGGCCCCTTCGAGGTGCAGCGCAGCGAGCGGAGCGGGGAGCAGCCAGCCCCGCCCCCCGGCGCGGCGCACCTCGCGCCGCCGCGTTCGGTGGGCCCGCCAGGCAGCGGGGTCCGCGGAGACGACCGCCCGCCCGCGCGGCGCGCGCACCTCGACGAAGCCCTCGCCCTCCGGGCCGGCGCGTCGCCAGCGCGCGCGGTAGCAAGGGTCCACGGCGTCGAGCGCCTCGCGAGCGCGCTCGTAGCGCAGCGAGCGGGCCGTGAGCTCGTCGGGTCCCAGGCGCAGGGTCACCGGCCGCCCCTCCGCCTTGGCGACGCCCTTCGCCCAGCGCAGGGCGTCGGCGAGCAGCGCGAGGCGGCCCCGCGGTCGCTCGGCCCGCCGCGCCACGCGCACCGAGCCCTCGGCGTCGAGGCGCTCCAGCGCCTCGTCCCAAGGCGCCCCCTTCTCCGGCCAGCGCCGGAGGCGAACCAGGACACGCTCCGCCTGCGCTTCCCAGGGGGCGGCCCGCCGTCCGTCCTCCACGCCTCGGACGAGGGCCGAGAAGCTTCGCGCGCGAAGCTCGCCCGCAGCGCCCTCCGCCGCGCGCCAGGAGAGGCGAGCCGCGCGCAGGCGCCCCGGGCCTCCCCGCTCCGCGAGGCGCAACCCCTCGCAGGTCAGCGCGCGCAGGCGCCGAGCGAGGGCGGCGCCCTGTGGGCGTTCTTCGCCCGCCGAGCTCCCGCCGCCTTCGCCCTCGCCGCGGGCGCCCTCGCCGGCTTCGCCTTCGCTGTCTTCGTCTTCGCTGCGCGCGCCGTCCTCCAGCCCGAGGCGAACGTCGAGCGCGCGGGCGGTCCCCGTCCACTCCTGTCCGCGCAGGGACACCCGGAGGAAGCGCGGCCGCTCGAGGTCGAGGTCCAGGACGTCCCAGGTGGCCTCCGCCTCGGGGTCCGCGGGTCCGAAGCGGAGGGCCTTGGCCTCGAGCGCCAACGCCTCCAAGAGCCCGAAGGCGCCTTCCGCCCGCACGGGCCCGCGCAGGGTGCCCTCGACCGGGTCGAGGTGGGCCCGCAAGGCCGTGGCTTCGAGGCGGGCCACCCGGGCGCCACCTTCCTGCAGGGTGAGGACCAACCCCTCGTCGCAGATCACGAGCGGGCGCCCCTCGGCCTCGTCGTCGGCCGAGAGCAACTGCGCGCGCGGGCAAGAGAGCGTGAGGACCCGGCCGGGCGCGTCTTCCCCGGCGGAGCGCGGGCGGAGGGACGCCTCGACCCCGCCTTCCAAGACGAGGCGCACGGGTCCGTCCGCGCGGGGCAGACGCGCCCGACCGCGCCGAGCGTGGACTTCGAGGGTGGCGCGTGCGCCGACCCAGCGCAGGCGTGGGGCGTCCACGAGGTGCTCGAGGGGAGCCGACCCCGGGTGCAGGCCAGCGCCCGTGAGGCGCCAGCGGAGCGCGCCGTCCAGGCTGCGCTGCACCACCTCGAAGGGCGCCGGCGCGCTCCCCACCTCGGCCTCGGGGAGTTCGGGCCGCGCCTCCACCGGCCCGGCCAGCCGCAGCCAAGCCACGTCGAGCCAACCACCCGCCAGAGGAATGCCAGCGGCGAAGGCCCCCGCGAGCAACAGCCAGCCGCTCGCCCAACGGATCCCCTCGCGCACCCTCACACGCCGACCTTACTCGGCCGCGCGTCGGCGAGAGCTCAAGGGATGTCAAGAAGTGTCGGCTCCGGCCGCCCCCGCGGAGCGCGGGCCCGCTGCGCGAGGCCCCGCACCGCGCTCAGAAGCCGGTGAGGAGCTGGTGCCAGCGGCCCTGGCCCTTGAGCAGGTGTTCGGCGAGTTCGCGTACCGCGCCGCGCCCTCCGGGGGCGCCGGCGACGAAGCGCGCCGCGGCCCGCACCTCGGGGCGGGCGTCCGCGGGAGCCGCCGCGTAGCCTGCGGCGCGCAGCACCGGGAGGTCGGGCAGGTCGTCGCCCATGTAGGCCACCTGCCTCGCTTCGAGGCCCATTTCCGCGAGCAAGGACTCGAAGTGGGGGATCTTGTTGCTGTCCCCCAGGCGCAGGTGCCGAATGCCCAGCGCGGCCGCGCGGTGGCGCACGGCCTCCGGCGCGCGCCCCGAGAGCAAGGCCACGGAGATCCCGGCACGCTGGAGGAGCTTGATCCCCAGCCCGTCGCGCACGTCGAAGGTCAGCCGGTCGTTCCCCTCCGCGCTCCACGGCAAGAGGCCGGTGGTCAACACACCGTCGACGTCGAGGATCACCCCGCGAACCTCGGCGAGCGCCGTGAGGTCGTCGAGGGTCACCGCAGGGCTGCCCAGGGGCCCCTCCGCGTCGGCCCCGGGATCGCTCTCGCGGGCGAAGAAGGGAACGAGCAAGGCCGCCACCGCGGCGGGATCCTCCATGTGCACGTGATGCCCTCCCGACAGTTCGTGGACCTCGGGGGCGCGCAGGCACTCCAAGCGGCCGAGGAGCAGCTTCTGGTCGAAGGCGTAGCCCTCGCGGGCGCGGAGGAGGAGCGTCGGGCAGCGCACGGCGCGCAGGAAGGCGTGCACGTGCTCCTCGGTCATGCGCATGGGCGAGAGGGCCCGCAGGCGGGGGTCGGCCCGCCAGAGGACGCCCCCGGCGACTTCCTTGGTGCCCCGCTCCACGAGCAAGCGCGCCGCCTCCTCGGCGAGGCCGGGACTGGCGGCCCGCAGCCGCTCGGCGGCTGCCTCCCGGTCGGGGTGCAGGCGCGCCGGACGCCGCGAACGGCGCCGCGAACGCACGATGGACTGCGCCAGGCGCGCAGGGGCCTCCTCGGGGGGCACCGAGAGAGGCCCGAGCCCCTCGATCAGCGCGAGGTGGGAGACGCGCGCGGGGACGGTCCCCGCCACCAGGGAGGCCACCCCCGCGCCCATGCTGTGCCCGAGGAGGGCGAAGCGCTCCCAGCCGAGGGCGTCGGCCGCGCCCACCGCGTCGACCACCCAGTCGACGAAGTGGTAGGCCGCGCCCGGGGGACGGTGCTCGCTGAGCCCGTGGCCGGGCAAGTCCAAGGCCACCACGCGCAACCCGGAGAGGTGTCCGGCCAGGGGCAGGAAGGAGTGCGCGTTGTCCAGCCAACCGTGCAGGGCGAGCACGGGCTGGCCGTCGGGCGGCCCCCAGGCCAGGGCCGCCAGCTTCCCGCCGGGAAGCTCCAGGTGCAGCTCTTCGGGCTCCATGGACCCGCACCATACTCCGCCGCGCGGCGCGCGGATAGAATCAGCGCCCTTCTCGGGAGACGGTGAGCATGCGCTACAGGCGGCTGGGAGCGAGCGGGGTCAAGGTCAGCGCGGTGGGGCTCGGCTCCTGGCTGACCTACGGGACCGCCGTCGAAGAGGAGACCGCACGCGACTGCGTGCGGGTGGCCTTCGAAAGCGGGGTCAACTTCTTCGACACCGCCGACGTCTACGCCAAAGGCGCGGCGGAAGAGTTCCTCGGGCGGGCGCTGAGCGACTTCCGCCGCGAAGACCTGGTCGTGGCCACCAAGGTCTTCGGCGCCATGTCCGACGGCGTGAACGACCGCGGCCTCAGCCGCAAGCACATCATGGAGAGCTGCGCGGCCAGTCTGCGGCGCCTGCGCCTGGAGACCATCGACCTCTACCAGTGCCACCGCTACGACCCCGAGGTCTCCCTCCCCGAGGTCGTGCGGGCCATGGACGACCTGATCCGCCAGGGGAAGGTCCTCTACTGGGGCGTCTCCGAGTGGAGCGCCGAGCAGATTCGCGCCGCGTGCGAGGTCGCCCGCGACCTGCGCGCGCCGCCGCCGGTGTCGAACCAGCCCCTCTACAACATGCTCGAGCGCGGCCTGGAGGACGAAGTCCTCGGTGCCTGCAAGGAGCTCGGTGTGGGGCAGGTGGTCTACAGCCCCCTCGCCCAGGGCTTACTGACCGGAAAGTACCAAGGAGGCCGCGTCCCCGCGGGCAGCCGGCTGGCCAACGACCAGACGAACCGCTTCATGAAGCGCCGCGTGACGGCCGAGAACCTGGCTCGGGTCGAACGTGTGCTGGGCATTGCCCGCGAGCTGGGCGTGGCACCGGCGACGCTGGCGCTCGCCTGGTGCCTGCGCGACGAGAACGTCGCCTCGGTCATTACCGGCGCCACCCAAACCGCGCAGGTGCGGGAGAACGTCGCCGCCGCGGACCTCGAACTCTCGGACGAGGTCCTGGCGCGCATCGACGACGCCCTCGCCGCCGACACCGAGGCCGTGGGCCCATGAGCACCCGCCGCCCCTCGCTCGCGCTCATCTGCGCCGCGCTCCTGCCCGGTCTGCTCGGCAGCGGCTGCCCGGGCGCCGGCCAAGGCGCTCGACGCGGGGGCCACCGCGGACCCGGCGGCGGGTCTCCGCCCGTCGCCGTCGCCGTGGAACCCGCTCGAAGAGAGACCGTGCGCGAGACCCTTCTCGCCCACGCCACCCTCGAACCCGAGTCCCACGTCTCGGTCCCCGTGAACGCCGCGGGGCGCGTGGTGGAGGTGCTCGCCGAGGCCGACCAGCAGGTCCGCGCCGGCCAGGTGCTGCTTCGCCTCGACCGGACCCGCGCCGAGCTCGCCTTGCGCCAACGCCGGCTGGAACTCGAACAGGCCAAGACCTCCCTCGCCCGCCAGGAGGACCTCGCCCGCAAGGGGCTGGCGAGCAAGGAGGAACTCGAGCAAGCCCGGCAGGCCCTCGCCCTCGCGCAGCTCGACCTCGAGCGCGCGCAGCTCGATCTGGCCGACACCGAGCTGCGCAGCCCCATCGACGGCCTGGTCACCGAACGCCTGGTCAGCCTGGGGGACACCCTTCAAGCGGGCGCGGCCGCCTTCCGCGTGGCCGACCCCAACCCGCTCCTCGCCCGGGCGCGGGTCCCCGAATCCCAGGCGGAGCGGCTCCGCCCCGGCCAGCCCGCGCTGGCCTTCGTCGACGGTCGCCCGCAGCCCCTGCAGGGTTCGGTGCTGCGCGTGTCGCCCCTCGTCGACCAAGAGAGCGGCACCGTCGTGGCCACCGTCGCCTTCTCCGGGACGCAAGGGATCCGCCTCGGTCGCTTCGCCCGCATCGAGGTCGTCGTTTCCGAGCGAAAGGACGCGGTGACCATTCCTCAGGACGCCCTCGCCCTGCGCGGAGAAGAGGACCGCGTGCTCGTATGCGAAGGAGGCGCGGACGGCGCGCCGGCGGTCGTGCGCCAGCGCACGGTGGTGACCGGCGTGCGCCGGGCCGGGCGGGTCGAGGTCCGGGAGGGCCTGAAGGCCGGCGAGCGGGTGGTCGTCGCCGGGCCGGACGACCTGCGCGAAGGAGCGCGGGTGCGCGTCGTTGCGCCGGCGGGCAACGCGGCCTCGGCGACGCCGGCCGCCGAGGCCCCCGGCTCCCGGCCCGCGGCGCCTCGGGAGAGGCGACGCTGAGCCTGCCCGAACTCTGCCTGCGCCGCCCCGTCGCCACCGTGACCGGGGCGATCGCCGCGCTGGTCCTCGGATTGGTGTCCGTCGGCCGACTGCCCCTCGAATACCTCCCCGAAATCGAAGGGCGCTCGCTCAACGTCAGCGTGGGCTACACCGCCTCGGCTCCCGAGGAAGTCGAGCGGGTCATCGCGCGGCCGCTCGAAGAGGAACTGGCCTCCCTCCCCGGGCTGCGCGCCATCGACAGCAGCTCCACCGCCTCGGGCGCGCAAGTCCGCCTGGAGCTCGAACCGAACGCGGACGTCGACGCCGCGGCCCTCGAGGTCCGCGAGCGCATCGACCGGGCCCGCGCCGCGCTCCCCGCGGACGTAGGGCAGATCGAGGTCCGCCGCTGGCGCAGCAGCGATCGCCCCGTGTTCCGCTTCCGGGTGGCGCCCGCCCCGGGGACCTCCCACCGCGCGCTGGAACGCTTCGTCGACGAGGTGCTCGTCGCGCGCCTGGGACGCGCCCCCGGAGTGGGGAACGTAGAGGTGCAAGGCCTCGCGCGCCGGCGGGTGCTCGTCGAGGTGGATCGCGAACGGTTGGCCCAGGTCGGGCTGACCCCCGCCGACGTCGCCCGCCTCCTGCGCCTACGAAACCGGAACGTCTCGGCAGGACGCCTCCAAGCAGGCGGGCGCGTGCTCTCGGTGCGCGTCCTCGGCGAGCTCGGCAGCGCCGAGGCGGTCGCGGCCCTGCCCCTCGGCATCGGAGACGCCACCCTGGGCGACGTCGCCCTCGTGCGCGAAGAACTCACCCCGCTCACCGTCGTGGAGCGCCTCGACGGGCGCGACGCGATCACCGTGCGCGTCAGCAAGGAATCCGGCGCGAACTCGGTCGAGGTGTGCCGCGCCGTCGCCGCCGAGCTGGAGCGGATCCTGGCCCTGCCGAACGCCGAGGGCTTCCTGGTCGAGGTCTTCTCCGACGACGCCGAGCGGATCCTGGCCCGGCTGGGGAATTTGGTGCTCAGCGGACTCTACGGCGGCGGCCTGCTGTGCGTGGTCCTGCTGCTCTTCCTGCGCCGGCTGGCCTCCACCGTGGTCGTCGCCCTGACGATTCCCTGCTCGGTGGTGCTCACCTTCGCGCTCCTCTACGGCCTGCGCACCCTGGGGGTCCCCGTGACCCTCAACGTGGTCTCCCTCATGGGGCTGATCCTCGGCGTCGGCCTGGTGGTGGACAACGGCATCGTGGTGCTGGAGAACATCGTGCGCCTGCGCGAGGAAGGCCTCGACGCCGCCCGCGCTGCCGCTCGCGGCGCGAGCGAGGTCTCCCAGGCCATCACCGCCAGCGTGGCCACCTCGCTCATCGTCTTCGTCCCGCTCCTCCTGGGGCAGGTGGGAGGCATGATGGGCGGCCGCTGGATGCGCGACCTCGCCCTGGTGGTGTGCGCGAGCGTGTTCTCCTCCCTGTGGGTGGCCCTGACCCTGGTGCCCCTCCTCGCCAGCCGCCTGCGCGCCCCCCCGCCCTCGCGGAAGCGACGCAGCGGCTCGCGGAGCCGGTTCCGCGCACTGCTCGCCTTCACCCTCCGCTGGCGCTGGCCGGTCCTGGCCCTCGTCTTGCCCCTCTGCAGCGCGCAGATCGTCTACTTCTTCCGCACCGTCGAACGCTCCTGGGGCGGCGGCGAATCCACACGCGAGATCGACGTTCGGGTGGACATCCCGCGCGCCTACGGACCCGCGCAACGCCGGGAGCTGTTCGCCCGCCTGGAGCGGATCTTCCTCGACCCCACACATCGCCGCGAACTCGACCTCGAGCATCTGACCACCACCTTCCGCACCAGCGCCGAGGCAGAACCTCGGCGACGTCGGCGGCACTTCGGCGGCGGAGGCGACTCGCTGGAACTGGTCCTCCGCGACGACGGGCCCGGCGAACGCGTCCCCCTGGCCGTGGCGCGCCGGCGCGTGCGCGAGCTCCTGCCCCAGATCCCCGGAGTGGTCTTCCACCTGGGCGCCAGCCGGCGCATGGGCGGAGGCGGCCGCTCGCTGAGCGTCGAGGTCGTCGGGCGCGACGCAGGCGAACTCCTCGGTCCCGCCGAGCGGGTGCGCGCCGTGCTCGCCGCGCTGCCGGGGATCGACGACGCCGCGCTGGGCCAAGAGGGCAGCGTCGGCCTCGAACTCCTCCCACGCCGCCGCTGGGCAGCCCGCTTCGACGTCGCCCCGCGCGAACTCGGACGAGCCGTCGCCGCCTCGCTCAGCGAGCGTGCGGTCACCCGCCTGCGCGCAGGCACCCAGGAACTCGAGGTGATCCTGCGCCTGGCCGAGGAGGACCGCTCGAGCCTCGACCAGCTCCTGCGCACCCCCGTGCCCACACAGACCGGCGCCCTCCCGCTGGCGAGCCTCGCCGCGCTCCGCCGCCGCCCGGCGCCCCGGGAGATCCGCCGCAGCGACCGCCGTGCCGTGGTCGCGGTCACCGCCAGCGTGTCCGAGGACGCCGAGGTGCGGACCGTCGCGCGCCGGGTCGAGCGCGCCCTGACCGGCCTGAGCCTCCCGCGGGGGATCTCCTGGCGGCTCGACCGCAGCGCCCGCCGCTGGCGACGCGACGAGGCCAAGAGCTCCGGTGCCGCCCTCCTCGCTCTGGCGCTGGTGCTCATGCTCTTGGCCGCCCTCTTCGAGTCGGTCCTCGAAGCCCTCGTCGTCGCCGTCACCGTCCCCTTCGCCCTGGTGGGCGTCGCTTGGGCCTTCTGGGCCACCGGGACGCACCTCGACACCACGGCCTGGGTGGGGCTGCTCATCCTCATGGGGATCGTGGTCAACCACGGGATCGTGCTCCTCGATCGCGTCCGCCGCCTGCTCGACGGGCGCGCCGCGGCGAGCGCCTTCGCAGCCCGCCGCGCCCTCCTCCGCGCGGGGTGCGACCGCCTGCGACCCATCGTGATGACCGCGGCCACCACGGTCCTCGGCCTCCTGCCCATCGTCGCCCAGCACCTGTTCCCGGAGGCCTTCTCGGCCGACAGCGGCGCGCAGACCTACGGCCCCATTGGCCTCGCCGTCGCCAGCGGCCTGGCCGTCTCCACCGCCCTCACCTTGCTCGTCCTCCCCGCCACGACCAGCCTGGCCCTCGATGCGCGCCGCCTGTGGAAGGAGCGCTTCGCGCAGTGACCACCGCCGCGCCGATCCCCACGCCCCACGCCGACGCGCCCCGCGCCGGCGCCCTCGCCCGCCTGAGCGTGCGCCGCCCCGTGGCAACCCTCATGGCGTCGGCCTGCGCCTTCCTGTTCGGGGTCCTCTCCCTCCGCGAACTGCCCCTCGACCTGCTCCCCGAACTCTCCTACCCCGCCGTCACCATCGAAGTCCCCTTCCCGGGCGCCTCGCCGCAGGAAGTCGAATCCCTCATCACCCGGCCCGTGGAAGACGCCGTGGCGGTCAGCCAGGGCCTCGTGCGCCTGCGCTCCACCTCCCAGGCCGGCCTGGCCCGCGTGGCGCTCCTCTTCCGCTGGAGCACCGACATGGGCCTCGCCGCCCTCGAAGTGCGCGAAAAGCTGCAGCAGGTCCAGCTCCCCGACGGCGCCGAGGCCGCGCGCGTGCTCCGCTTCGACCCCACCCTCGACCCCGTGCTCCGCTTCGCCCTCACCCTGCCCCGGGCGGCCGAAGCCGACCTGATCCGCCTCCGCCGCCTGGCCGAAGACCGGCTCAAGCCGGCCCTCGAGCGCCTCGACGGAGTCGCCGCGGCCCGCGTCCGCGGCGGCTTCGAGGAAGAAGTCGCGGTCCTCCTCGACCCGCGCGCGCCGGCGCTCGAAGGCGTGACCCTCGAACAGGTCGCCGACCGACTCGCGGCCGAGAACGTCAACCTCGCCGGCGGAGTGCTCCGCGAGGGGCGTCTCGAGTACCGCGTGCGCACCCGCAGCGAACTGCGCGAGCTCGACGACCTCCGCGACACGGTGGTCGCTCGGGACGGAGAGGCGGTGGTTGCGCTCGGCCAGGTCGCCGAGGTCCGCCGAACCACCGCCGAACGCGACCTGGTCACCCGCCTCGACGGGCGCGAGGCCGTCGAAGTGGCCATCTACAAAGCCTCGGGGCACAACACCGTCGCCGTCGCCGCGCGGGTTCGCCAGCGCCTCGGCGAATTGGTCCGCGCCGGCGGACTGCTCGAAGGCGCCAGGTGGGTGGTCACCGCCGACCAGTCCACCTTCATTCGCTCCTCCCTGGAAGACCTCGGCTCCGCCGCCTGGTTGGGCGGCGCGCTGGCGATCCTCGTCCTGCTCCTCTTCCTGCGCGACCTGCGCGCGACGCTCGTCGTGGCCTTCGCCATCCCGCTCTCGGTGGTCGCCACCTTCCTCCTCATGCGCCTCGCCGGAATCAGCCTGAACGTCATGTCGCTCGGCGGCATCGCGCTGGCCATCGGCATGCTGGTCGACAACGCCATCGTCGTGCTCGAGGCCATCGCCGCCCAGCGCGACCGTGCCGGCCCCGCCGCGGATCCGGCCGAGACGGCCATCGCGGGAAGCGCACTCGTTTCGCGTGCGGTCACGGCTTCGACCCTCACCACCCTCTCGGTCTTCCTCCCGGTGGTCTTCTTGGAAGGCGTCGCCAGCCGCCTCTTCGGCGACCAGGCGTTGACCCTGGCCATTGCCCTGCTCGCCTCGCTGGTGGCCTCCCTCTCGGTCATCCCCATGCTCTCCGCGACCCGGAGCCTGCGCCGCCTCACCGACGCCCTGGGCCGGGCGACCCTCGGCCTCCTCTGGCCCCTGCGCGTGCCCTTCGACGCGGCCTGGCGCGGGGTGACCTTCGCCTTCCCGCGCCTCCTCGCGCCGGCCCTCGCCCACCCCGGCGCCGTCCTCGCCGTCGCCGTGGGCCTGGCCGGAGCCTGCTATGCCCTCGCCCCGCGACTTGGCGCCGATTTCCTCCCCGAAATGCATCCGGGGCTGCTCTCGGTGGAGGTTTCGCTGCCGCAAGGAGCGGCCTTGCGGGAAACGGACCGCGTCCTGGCCGACCTCGCGCGGCGCGCAGCCGAACTCCCCGAAGTCGAGGCGGCCTTCTCCACCGCGGGGGCCATCTCCCGCCCCGGCGAACAAGACCTCGTCCGCGAAAGCGTCGGCCAACTGCTCCTCCGACTCGCCCCCGGGGCGGGCCTGGCCGGCGAAGAGCGGGTCGAGCGCGCCGTCCGCGAGTGGATGTCCGCCACCCCCGGCCTGTTGCCGCCCGTCTTCGCGCGCCCCGGCTTGGTCAGCGTGCGCACCCCCCTGGAGGTCGTCGTCGACGGCAAGGATCTCGACGCCCTTCGCCGCTTCTCGGCCGAGGTCGTCCGCGCCCTCGAGGGCGTTTCCGGCCTGCGGGACCTGCGCTCCTCGGCGCGCGGCGGGCGCCCCGAGCTCCTCGTGAGCCTGGACCGCACCAAGCTGGCGCTCTACGACCTGGACGCGGCCTCCGTCTCGGCCGCGCTCGAGGCCGCCGTGCGCGGCCGCGTAAGCACCGAGCTGGTGCGCAGCGACCGCGACGTGCCCATCCGCGTTCGCCTGGCCACCGAGGGTCGCGCGAGCGAGGAGGCCATCGAACGGATCGTGGTCTCCCCGGCGGGCCGCGCGCCGGTGACCCTCGCCAGCGTCGGCCACGTCGAACTCGCCGAAGGCCCCGCCGAGATCCGCCGCGACGCCCAGCGACGCGTGGCCGTCATCAGCGCCGAAGTCTCGGGCCGCGACCTCGGGAGCGCGGCCCGCGACGTCCGCGAGCGACTCCGCACCCTCCCCACGCCCCCGGGCCTGGTCGTCCGCCTCGGCGGGAGCGCCACCGCCATGAGCGAGGCCTTCGGCAGTCTGGCGGGCGCAGCGCTCCTCGCCCTCGTCCTCGTCTACCTGCTGCTGGCCGCCCAGTTCGAGAGCTTCCTCCTCCCCCTGCTCATCATGGGCGCGGTCCCCTTCGCCGGAGCCGGGGCGCTCCTCGCCCTCTTGCTCACGGGCACCCCGTTGAGCGTCATCGCCATCATCGGGGCCGTGGTCCTCGCCGGCATCGTCGTCAACAACGCCATCCTGCTCGTGGATCGCGCAAACCAGCTCACGCGCCGCGAAGGGCGTGCGCCCGCCGAGGCCGCCCGCAGCGCCGCCTTCGAGCGGCTGCGGCCCATCGTCATGACCACCGCGACCACGGTGCTCGGCCTCCTCCCCCTGGCGGTGGCGGGCGGCGAAGGGGCGGAACTCCGCGCCCCCCTCGCCGTGACCCTCGTCGGGGGACTCAGCGTGTCCACCCTCCTCACCCTGTTCGTCGTTCCCTCGGCCTACGCTCTGTTCCTGAGCCGACGACGGCGGTCGCCGACCGAGCCCGAGGAGCGGTCGCCGCAGGGGTGAGGAAGTGCTAAGCTACGCTCCGGCAAGGAGGGACTGGGTGAAGCGTGCCTGGTTGCTGGCAGGGACCGCGGCGGTTCTGTGCCTGGGGGTCGGCTGCTCGGCGCCCGAGAGCAAGGAAGCGATCTGGCGCCGGCTCGAGCTCCAGCTCGAAGGGCCCCACCTGTGGCAGAACGCCATCGGATGGCGCCCGGTCTACAACGACATGATCGAGCTGGGCTTCCACCCCCGCGAGGCGGCTCGCCGCATCCGCAAGGCCGCCCGCTACGGTCCCCAGCTCCCCAACTTCATCCAGCTCCTCCGCAAGGCCCAGAGCCCCGAGGAGCTTGCCCTGGCCCTCGACGACGTCGCCCGGCGGAGCCGCGAGGAACTGCGCCTCGCCGATCGGGGGCTCTCCCCCCTGCCGACCCACGGCTACCCCCACGAACGGATCTACGTCGACGAGCGCACCAAGCTCTGGCGAGAACTCGCCCACCGGCTCGAACACTCCCCCTACTTCGCCAATCCGCTTGGCTGGCAGCCCGTCTACTTCCAAATGCTGGACCTGGGACTGAGCCACGAGAAGGCGTCCGCCTACGTGCTCCGTGCGGCCAAGGTAGGCCCTCCCCCTGCCGAGGTCGCCCGCATCCTCGAGGAAACCTCCGACCTCGCCGAGTTGCGTCGGAAGCTCGCGGTGGAGCAGTCCCTCTCCGCCGACCGCCTCTACGAGACCGAGGGCGACTGGTACAGCTACTGGCACTTCCCCAAGGGAGCGGAGAAGTGGCTCGAGGAGCGGGCCAAGGCCGAACGCGAGCGCGCGCGCGTGCGACGCGCCGAAATTCCCCCCGAAGTCAAGGAGGAAATGGAGCGCCGGCGGCGCGAGGCCGAGCGGGCCCGCGAAGAAGCCGAGGCGGCGGCCGCCGGCGAAGGAGAAGTCGAGCCGGACTACCCCGAAGCGGACCTTCCCGAGGTCGGCCTCCCCGAGGAAGGGGTGCTCGAGGAGTTCCCCGAGCTCGAGGAGGACTTCGTAGACGAAACCGGCCCCGAGGCCCCTCCGGCCCTCGAAGGGCCGGAGGCGGAAGAGCCCGGCAGCGGAGACCTCCCCCCCGAAGAAGAGTTCGGAGACGAGCCCCCCATCGACGACTTGGGCGACCAGCCCCCCGTGGAGGACGAAGACCTCGAAGAAGGGGATCAGGAACTCCCTGGGCTGGGCGACGAATAGGACCGAGCCCCGGCCGGCGCTCGCGGACACCCTCCCGCCGACCGCCGGGACCATCGCTCCCCCTTGGCGTTGAGCGCTCCCTCGTGAAGCCCCCTCCCTGGACTCCTTCGGGTCCGCCCACCACTCCGCGGCCTCGCTTCCCAGCGGCGACTCGCTCGGGCCCCGACGGAGCTCGTCCACCCCGCCGGAGCGCACGCCCCGGCTCCCTCCCCTCGAACCGGCCCGACTCGCCGTGCCCCGGCACCGCCTCAGCCTGCTGATCATCGTCGGAGTCGCCCTCACCAACCTGTGGGTCGACTACCAGCTCCTGCTCCGCAACCCCGAAGAGCAGGAAGCGCAGCTGCAGCGGGTGCTGACCATCCTGCTCCCCAACTACTCCCCGCAGGTCGGGCGCAGCGAGGTCGAATTCCTCAGCGGGAAGCTGATCCTCTACGACGTCGTCCTGCACGAAGAGGACCACCCCGAGCGTCGACTGGTCGAGATCCCGCGCCTCGAAGTCGAAGGTGACGGCTTTCCCCTCTTGCACGACTTGAGCTTGGTCGCCATCGAGCCGACGGTGCTCCTCCGCCTCGACGAGCGCGGAATCAACCTCGACCTGGGAGGCGGAGGCGAGGCCGCCGAGCCCCTGATCGACGTCCACGTTCGCCTGCGCAAAGGACGACTCCGCTTCCTCAACCGCCTGCCCGACGTCGCACCGGGAGAAGGCGACCTGCTCGTCGACGACCTCTCGCTGGATTTGGACATCGCCCCCGACGCGAGCTTCCAGGGACAGGGCGCGTTGACCGTGTCGGCCCTGGTCCCGCCCGAGCATCCCCTCGCCGCAGGCGCCAAGCCCAGCCCCGCCATCCCCGACCGGCGCGTGCTCTCCGTCGCCCCGCACCTCGACTTCGCGTTGCGCCAGGAGCAGGGCGGCGCCGTCGACGTCGGCGCCCACGGCACCGTATGGATCGGCGAAGGCATTCGCACCCTCCTCCCTCCGCTCTTCCAGGAAAAGGTGTGGAAGGTCCTCGGCCCCCGCGACGGACGAATCGAAGCGAAGGCGCGCGCTCGCCTCGAAGAATCCGGAGCGCACGTCGACGTGACCCTGACCCCCCGCGATGCCGCCATCGTCCTCGAAGGCTTCCCCGTGCCCATCACGGAGATCAATGGAGGTCGCTTCGAGGTCTCGGCGGTGGTCCCCCGAGAAGGCGACCCGGAGCTGCTCGCGGTCACCTGGGAGGGTATCCGCGCCCGCCTCGAAGACGCGGACGCTCCTTACGAGCGGGGACGCATCCTCGGCCGAGGAGCGGTGTTCCCGGGGCGCGAAGGGGAACCCGTCACCATCTACGTGGCGGCCGAGGTTCGCGAGCTTCCGCTCAGCGAGTCCCTCGCGCAGGCCTTTCCCGCGGAAATCCGCGAGGTCTACCAACGCTTCTCCCCGCGCGGCGTCCTTCCCCAGGCTCGGGTCCAGCTGTTCAAGGGCCCCTACGAGCGCGACCGCATCGTGAAGAAGGACGGCAGCGTCCTCATTGGAGAGCTCCAGCCAACCGACTCCCACGAGGTGCTCCTCCTGCGGGACCACCGCGGGGAGCTCGTCGGGATCCATCGCAGCGAGGTCGAAGAAGTCGACCACTACGACGCGCCGGCCATCTCCATCTGGGTTCCCCAGCTCGGCGGCAGCTTGAGCGCGGAGTTCCAGGACGTCCCCATTCGGGTGCACGACCTTCAGGGCCACTTCACCCTTCGCGAAGGGCCAGCGGTCGAAGCCCTGGCCGAGGGCCGACTCGAAGGCGGTGGCACGCTGCACGCCGTCGCGACGGTCTACCGAGGCGAACTGATCCACGTCGACGCGCGCGCCGAAGGCGTCCCCGTGGGCGACGGCCAGCGGCTGGTCGCCGCCCTCCCCCCGGCGGCCCGCGCTCGGGTCGCTCCGTTCGGCCTCCACGGCGGAGATCTCGACGTGCGCGTGCGGGTCGAAAAGCCCGCGCCGGATCGCCCCGCCCAGCCCTCCATCGACCTCACCCTGCGAGGGGTGTCGATGAAGCACCCCGAGTTCCCCAAGCTGCTCACCCTCGACGGACGCCTAGACCTCGTCCCCCGGCTCGACGCAAGCGAAGAGCTCGAGCGCATCGAGGCGACCCTCGACCTCGAAGTGGCGGGGGAAGGCCTCCAGCGGAGCTCTGCCCGCGGGACCCTGGTCATCCCCGCGGAGCAACCAGACGACGGAATCCGCTTCACCAGCGACATCGACCTCGAGGTTCCGTCCCTCGACACCCGCCAGGTGGCCGTGGGACCCCTCTCCTTCCTGGCCGACATCGGGTCGCGGGGGATCGCCCGCAGCGTCTCCGCTTGGGTCGGCGGTCCCACCGCCGTCCGGGCGCGCGGTCGCGGACGAGGCCTGAGCGTGAAGCTCTCCGCCTTCCCCTACCGCGTCTCCATCGACGAATTCGACGTCCGCCTCGCCGGCACGGAGCTCGACCTCCGCCGCGTCGCCGGTCGCGCCCCGACAAGGGGCCGCTTCGAGGCACGAGGCCGGGTCGGGCTCGACTTCGAGCGTCCCGACGCAGCGGCCGACCTCGACCTGCGCGTGGGCGCCGAGCACCTGCTCGTCGACGCCGACCTCATGGCCGCCCTGCCCGCCGAAGTCCGGGGACCCCTCGTCCGGCTCCGCCCCCACGGTCCGGTCTCCACACCGCCGGGGAAGAGTCTGCGGCTCCTCCTCCGCCCCGGCCAACCACCCGTCCTCCAGGGCAGCCTCCTCCTCGAAGGGGTCGATGGCTACGTGGACCAGATCCACCCCGACCTCGCGGCACTCTCCGCCGAAGCCGTCCAAGGTCTGCAAGGCACGGTGCGCGTGGAGCCGCGCCAGATCCGGATCGAGTCGCTCCGAGGAACCTTCCTCGGCTCTCCGATCGAAGTGGAAGGCTCCCTCGACCTGCCCGGCCCGCAAGCGCCCCAAGGCACCCTTGGATACGAAGTCCGCGCGCAGCTCGAACACCTGCCGGTGGACGCCAGGATTCGCGAGATGGCGGGTCCGCGCGCCGCGGAGTTCTTCCGCGGCTTCCCCGTCGAGGGTCCGCTCGAGCTGGAGCTCCATGCCTTTCGCGCCGCGGGGCCGGGCGAAGAGGCGCACCTCTCCTTCCTGGCCCATCCCCTCGGCATGCGCGTGGTGCCCCGCGCACTGGTCCCCGTTCCGGTGGTGGGAGTCCGCGGCGAGGTGCGCCTGGAGGACGGCGAGCCGGTGTTCCTCGACGTCCACGGCCTCCTCGCACCGGACCTCGAGGAACTCCCCTCGGCCCCCGCGCGCCTCCGCGTCCGACGCGACGCGAGCGGGGAGCGTCGCTTCCCGGACCGGGGATCGGCGGGGCGCGTCTTCTACGTCTCCATCGAGGACTTCCAGCGCCCCGAAGACCCGCGACGACGCGCCGCCTTCGAGCGCGAGTTGCCACCCGAATGGCTGAGCACGCTCTCCGCGCTCAACCCCACGGGGCGCCTGGACCTCGAGGCCTGGATCTACCAACCCCATGCTCCCCGAGCGCCGATTCGCTGGGTTGCGGAGATCGAGCTCAAGGAGTTCGGCTTCACCGCAGGGCTGCGCTTCGAGAAGATCCGCGGGATCGTGCAAGCCGACGGCCGCGTTGCGGAATTCGAGCGGGCTTCGGCCAACGGACGGCTCCGCCTCGAGACCCTCAAGTGGCAAGGACAAACCTTCCGCGACCTCGACGGCTCCTTCGACCTCACCGACGGTGTGCTGCACCTCGGACGAGCGGGCGCACCCTTCGTCGGACGGCTCTACAGCGACGGCTCGCCGGGGAGCGGCGTCTTCAAGGGCGTCATCGAGTACGCAGCGCGAGAGCGCAGGTACCGAGGAGTCCTCTCCCTCGCCAAGGGTTCGCTCGCCGCTCTCATGCGCGACCTCGACGAGTGGCGCGCGGCCCGGCGCGGGCGCGATCTGCCCACGGTCCGCAACGAGCTGCTCGAGGCGCGCACCACCGGAGACGACGCCCTGGTGCGTCGCCTGGAGAAAGAACTCGATCGCCTGCTCGCCAAGCGCAAGCAACTGCTGACTCGAATCGACCGCGCGCGCGCCGCCGCCGACCCCGAGCGGGTGGCGCGTCTCCAAGAGGAGCTGCGCGCCCTCGACGGTCAGTCCGCCGGACAGCGCATTCCCTACCAGGGCGAACTCCACGCCGCCGTCCGCTTCGCCGGAGGCGGAACCGACCTCAAAGGCCGCCCCATTCCCCTCCACGGCAGGGGCTCGGTCCTGCTCGAGCGCGCGAACCTCCTCGACGTCCCCGCGCTGCGCATCGTGAAGACCCTCGTCACCGCAGCGCGCGGCCAGGTGACTTCCTCGCGAGCGCTCGAGAACATGGAACTCGAGTTCGACATCGAACCTGATCGCATCGCCATCGATCGCCTGCGCCTCTCAGGCAAGTACCTGGCCGTGCTGGCCCGCGGCGGATACGTCAAGTTCAACGGGCGTTTGGACCTGCGCCTCGTCCCCTTCGATACGGAGGGGATCGGCTACGACATCCTCCAGTGGATCCCGGGAACCGGCTACCACTTCACCGGGACCCTCGACGACTACCGCTGGCGGACGCTGCCCTCCTTCCTCTCCCCCGACTGGATTCGCCGCGCCCTCCTCCCCGGCGGGGCAGAGGACGACTGACGCGGGGCCTTCGAGGGCCGGCGTCCGAGCCCGCACGCAGGCGCCGACGCGGAGTCTCCTCCCCGTCCGACCGTCGCACGACCGGCGCCGCCCGGGGCGGCGAGGCCGGGCGGCCCCGAACGAGAGGCGTCCCCTCGTGGCGGTGCGCGGCCCCTCCCAGCCGGAGGGCCGACCTGGTCGGCCGAAGGCCGCCTCAGCCCCAGCGAGCCTCCACGTAGCGGGTCGGCCCCTCCTCGTCCGGCTCCGATCCGGAGTCTTCGCGCTCGGGCGTGACCAAGTCCTCGACGGGATAGTCCTCCTCGTCGACCGGCGGGTCCGCGGTCCCGGCAGCGAAGGGGAGGCGGAAGTCCAGTTCGCGCTCCTTCTCCACCAGCGGGTGCTCGAGGACGACGCGGTTCAGGAAGCGCACCAGTTCGGTGTGGAAGTAGTAGCTGTCGGGAACGGCCTCCCACGCTCCGTAGCGTTCGGCCACGTCCAAGGCCTCGCGGAGGTAGATGTCGTAGTCCTCGGGGTCCACGTAGAAAATCGCGCCCTCGATCTCCTCGCCGTCGTCGTCGAGGACAGCACGGGTGACCTCGACGAGCTCCGCGCGCTCTGCGTCGGGGAAGACCGTGAACTGCGGGAGTTCCTCCTTGCTCGACATGCCCTCGGCGAAGTGCGAAACGAGGTGCACGGCCAAGTTGCGGTTCAACAGCAGCCGCGCGTCGCCGCCCCACTCTTCCCCGCGCAGGTCGTGTACGCCGAAGACGAAGTCTCGTGCGATCTCGCACAGGTAGCGGTAGAGCGCCTCCGGATGATCGCTGCGCAGGCGCTCGAACTCCTGCCGGCTGAGGATGTCCTTCAGGTCGGGCTCTGGTTCCATGCCCCCATTAGAGCCTGCTTCGGCACCGACGGAAGCCCGAGGCCGAGGTCTCGCCTCAAGGGCAGGCCCAGCTCCCCTCCACGAGAGCGCGGCGCATGGCGCTGAGGCCCTCGCGAACGCCCCGGATGCGCAGCCCCAGGGCACGCAGACGCGACGAGTCCAGGGCAGCGGACAGCGGTCGGCGGGCCTTCTGGCCGAGGGCCGCGGTGGGAAGCGGACGGAGCAAGCCCGCGTCGAGCTCGAACTCCGCGCACACCGCGCGGGCGAAGGACGCGCGGTCCATGGCCTCGGGTCCGGCCGCGTGCCAAAGCCCGCTCGCTCCCCGCTCCACCAGGCCCAAGGTGGCCACGGCCAGGTCGGGCCCGTAGGTTGGGCTGGCGACCTGATCCGAGGGCACCTGCACCGCCTCGCCGGCGCGGAGGCGGCGGACGAGCTGGTAGACGAAGTTCTTCCCCTGCAGCTCGGGCCCGTAGACCGTGGAGGTGCGGAGCACCAAGCCGGCCTCGCCCAGGGCGAGCACCCCCTCCTCCAGACGCCGCTTGGCGCGCCCGTACGCGTTGAGTGGCCCGGGAGGGTCGTCTTCCCGGTAGGGTCCTGCGGCCCCGTCGAAGACGTAGTCGCTCGAGAAGGCGACGAAGCGAGCGCCGCGGGCAACCGCACGCGCGGCGAGACGGAGGGGGAGCGCGGCGTTGAGCCGGTCGGCGCGCTCGGGGTCGGTCTCGTTGCCGTCGACCCACGTCCACCCCGCGGGCAGGAAGACGACGTCGGGCTCCACGTCCCTCAGCGCCGCCGCGAGGGCTTCTTCCTCCTCGAGATCGAGAGCGCACAGACCCGGCCGGGGATGCCGCTGAAAGGTCCCCACCGCCAAATGCCCGGCCCGCCGCAACTCCGCCAGCAGGTGCCCTCCGAGCTGACCGGAGGCGCCCACCACCAGAGCCCTCACCGCGCTCTCCTCCGCGGCCTTCGAGGCTCGTCCGCCGCGGCGGTCCCTGCCGGTCGTCCCGAGCTCGTACGTGGGCAGGCGGGACCCCCGAGCAATGCTCGCAAGCCCCGCCCCACCACGGACCCGCGCGCAGAGCCCCACGCGCCTTGCACGGAGGCCCGCGCCGGCGAGTTCCAGACGCTCCTCGCGCCTCGCCGGTTCACCCTCCGCAGGCCGTGCGAACTCCGGCTCCGGGCTGCGGATCCACGGGCGCCGGCGAGCCCCCCCCGAGCTCGACGGACCCGCGGCAACCCCTCAGCCCTCTTGGGACTCGGCGGCCTCGACGAAGCCCAGCAGGGCCACGTCGGCCGCGTCGCCCAGATGGCTGCGGTTGGTCTTGAGGACCCGCAGGTACCCGCCGGGTCGGTCGAGGTAGCGGGGCGCGATCTTCTCGAAGAGCTGCCGCACCGTGTTGGGGTTGCGCAACTTGCTCACGGCCTGACGGCGCAGGTGGATGGAGCGGCTCAGGTGCTCGCGGACCTTGGGCGAGAAGTCCTTGAACTTCTTCTTCTCCTCGGTCTGCTGGCGACGCAGCTCGGCCACGGTCGTTCCGTTGGCGTCCGCCGCCTTCTGCAACTCACGGTAGCCCTTCACCCCCAAGGTGATGCAACGCTCGGCGAAGGGCTTGACCCACTTGGCCTTGGTCACGGTGGTGAAGATGAACTCCTTCTCTTCACCGAACTGGTCGAAGAGGGCGGCCGTCAGGTTTCGCTGCAGGGCGACGCGCTCTTCCTTGCGCCGGCCCAGGCGCTTTCCTGCCTTCTTGTGCCTCACGTCGGACCTCCAGATCCCGCCGGCTCAGGTGCCGGCCTTGATGCCGTCGATTTCCATGCCGAGGGAGAGACCACGCTCGGCGAGCTTCTTCTCGATCTCCTTGAGGGTCACGCGTCCGAAGTTGCGCAGCTTGACCAGGTCGGATTCGCGCATGCGCACCAGTTCTCCGATGGTCTTGATGTTCTCCGACTCGAGGCAGTTCGCCGCGCGGACCGACAGGTCGAGCTCCGAGGTCGGCAAGCTGAGCTGCGCCTCGAGGGCCTCGCGGTCCGGGCCTTCCTCGACGCCCGCAGTGCTGGCCACCGCGTCCTCTCCGAACTGGGGCTTGAGTTCCGAGCCCAGCTCGAAGAAATGGATGAAGGGGTTGATGTGCTTGCGCAGCACCTTGGCGGCCTCCACGAGCGCGCTCTCGGGGGTCACGGTGCCGTTGGTCCACACCTCGAGGATCAGCTTGTCGTAGTTGGTGAGCTGACCGACGCGGGTGTCCTCGGTCTTGTAGCGAACGCGCGTGACGGGCGAGAAGAAGGAGGCCACGGGAATGACCCCGATCTCCTGCTCGATGCCCGGCTGGTTCTCTTCCGCCGTGCGGTAGCCGCGACCGCGCTGGACGTGGATCTCGCACTTCAGGCGCGCCTCCTCGGTGATCCGCGCGATGTGCAGGCCGGGGTTGATGATCTCGACGGTGTGGTCGTGCTCGATGTCGCTGGCCGTGATCTCGCCCTGCTTGTTGGTGTCGAGGCGGAGGGTGGCCTCGTTCACGCCGGGGGACAGGCGAACGAGCAGGCCCTTCAAGTTGAGGATGATGTCCGTGACGTCCTCGTAGATGCCCGGGATCGCAGTGTATTCGTGGTCCACCCCGTCGAAGCGGACGTGGGTAACGGCCGCGCCCTCGAGAGAGGAAAGGAGCACGCGGCGGAGCCCGTTGCCAACGGTGACGCCGAAGCCGCGTTGGAACGGCTCGGTGATGAACTTAGCGTAGGTGTCGGTCCGGGTCTCGCTCTCGACCTGGATCTTCGTCGGAAGCTCGAACCCACGCCAGCGAACGCGCATCGCCATACTCAAAACCTCTCGAGCACTGCTGCTACGGAGCGCGGCGCCGGGACTCCAGGCGCCGCGAAAAGTCTGTTTCTACCGTGAACTCCCGACGGCCTCGACGCGAAGCCGCCTCTTCGCCAAGGACGAGCTGCTACTTGGAGCAGAACTCGACGATGAGCTGCTCCTGTAGGTCGATGGATGCCTCTTCCTTCTTGGGCAGCTCGCTGACCTTGCCGCGGAACTCGGACGCCTCGACCTCGAGCCAGGCCGGAATGCTGCGGCTCTTGGTGTACTCGAGGGTCACCTCGGCCGCCTTGCGCGACTTCTCCCGGTCCGCGATGCGGAAGGTGTCGCCCGGGCGAAGCCGACGGGCGGGGCTCTTGCAGCGCTTCCCGTTCACGTCGATGTGGCCGTGGACGATCTGCTGGCGCGCGTGGGCCCGCGAGTGGGCGAAGCCGGCCAAGTAGATCACGTTGTCGAGCCGCCGCTCGAGGAGTTGGACGAGGTTCTCGCCCGTGTTCCCCTTCATCGCTGCGGCGGTCTTGAAGAGGTTGCGGAAGGGCTTCTCGTAGACCCCGTAGATCCGCTTGGCCTTCTGCTTCTCGCGCAGCTGAAGGCCGTATTCGCTCCGCTTCTTGCGGGTCCAAGGGTGCTCGCCGGGCGGGTGGGCGCGGCGCGCGATGGCGCACTTGGCCGAGGTCTCGCAGCGAGCGCCCTTGAGGAAGAGCTTCATGCCCTCGCGACGGCAGAGCTTGCACTTCGGTCCGGTGTAACGAGACATGCCTAGACCCTCCGCTTCTTCCGCGGCCGGCAGCCGTTGTGGGGCAGGGGAGTGACGTCTTCGATGGTGCGGATCTCGAGCCCGGCGGCCTTGAGGGCACGCACGGCAGCCTCCCGCCCCGATCCGGGACCGTTGACCCGCACGTCCACCTCGCGCATGCCCATCTTGCGGGCCTTCTGCGCGACTTCCTCCGCCGCGCGCTGCGCGGCGAAGGGCGTCGACTTGCGGCTCCCCTTGTAGCCGATCGTCCCGGCCGACGCCCAGCAGAGGGCGGCGCCGGTCTTGTCCGTGATCGTGATGATCGTGTTGTTGAAGCTCGCCTTGATGTGGCAGACGCCCTTGACGACGTACTTCTTGCCCTTGCGCCCCTTGCGGACGACTTCGTCCGCGCCGGCTTCGGGGGCCTCGGAGGTGGTGCTCTGGCTGGTGTCTTCGCTCATGGTCTACCGCATCGCCTTGATGGACTTCTTGGTGGCCACCGTCTTCGCCTTGCCCTTGCGCGTGCGCGCGTTGGTCTTGGTCCGCTGACCGCGCACGGGCAGGCCGCGCCGGTGCCGGAGGCCCCGCCAGCAACCAATGTCCTTGAGTCGCTGCACGTTGCTCTGCACCAAGCGGCGCAGGCTGCCCTCCACGGTGTACTTCTGCTCGATCTCGGTGGCGATGCGCTTGAGCTCGTCTTCGCTCAGGTCCTTGGTCCGGACCTCGGGGTCGACGCGCGTCGCCTTGAGGATCTTCCGCGCGGTGGCGGGGCCGATCCCGTAGATGTAGGTCAGGGAGATATGGATCTTCTTGTCGTTCGGGATGTCGACGCCAGAGACGCGGGGCATGCTATCCCTGCCTTTGCTTGTGCTTGGGGTTGCTGCAGATCACGCGCACGACGCCCTTGCGGCGGACGACCTTGCAGTTCTCGCAGATCCGCTTGACGGACGCTCTCACCTTCATGGCGATCGAACCTTCGCGTTCTCGAGGAGTTGGGGGGAGCTTCGCCCGGTCGCTTGGGCCGTACCCAAGGCCGTGAAGGGGCACATATTAGCGCCCGCTTCTCCGTGTGGAAGGGGAAATGCGCAGACATTGCTCCCCGGCTTGCTAAGTGGCCCTAATCACCTCTATTGCAAGGCCTTCGGTCGGCCGTGGGCCGCGGTGCGCGCCGGGACGGAGCGGGCTCAGCCGCCGAGCGAGGCGCTGGACGCCCTGTAGGGGGTCACGACGAGGGGGACGGATTGGGACCAGTCGGGCCAACCCGCGACGTCGATGTGCGCGGTCAGCGACCACACGAGCTGGTTGCTGGGGGCGGAGAAGGAAAAGGGGGCGTCGGCGGGGAGGGAGAGGGTTTCGGCGAGGTCCTGTTCTTCGCCCGGGAAGAGGTCCCCACCCGAGTGGAGTTCCCGCGTTTCGGTGTGCAGCGTGTGCGTATGGGTGGTGCGGTTCGTTCCGCTCCCGCTGACGACGACTTCTTTGCCCTGGAGCGTGGCCGTGATGCGGTTCAGGTTCGCCCGGGCTCGGGGCGTGAAGCGCAGCGAAAGGGCGACGGACTCCCCTGGGCCGAGCCGCACGGGCTCGGCCTTCAGGAGCACCGGCCCGAGTTTCTTCTCGGCGAGCCGGTTGCGAATGGCCATGTAGCCAATGAAGCCTCCTACGAGGGAGAACACGACACCGAACAGCAGCGGTGGGAGGCCTATTGTGCCCTTGCTTCCGACGAGCAGCGCACCGGGGATGAGGACGCCCAGTCCCACGAGGAAGAACACCCCTCCGAAGATCAAGACGAGGTTGCCTCCAAACGCGTTCACGGTCTGCAGGACCTGGTCGAAGCCCTCGGTCGGCTCCGGCGAGGGCACCGCGAGCGCTCCGGGGTCTTCGGGCGGAAGGACCACGAGCTCGCGCTCCGCCTTGGGGTCGAAGGCCCACGGAATGTCCGCCTGCGCCCGCAGGTAGAAGTCCACGTTGAGGTAGTGCCCGTGGTAGGTCACCGGGCCCGGGGGGATCGCGAAGGAGAAGGGATACGAGTGCTGCTCGCCGGCGCGCCACTCCCCCTGGAAGAGGACCTGCTCCTCCTTTCCCCCGCTGGTCCGGTTGCCTCGGCCATGGGTTGCCCAGAGCCGCTCGATGCTCAGCCCGTTGCAGCGGCAGTCGGAGTCGACGGACACCTGCACCCGACCGCTGACCGTCTCGCCGACGCGGAAGGTGTCCTTGCCCTGATCGATCACGATGAGTAGGTCGCACTTCGCCACTGGGGCCCTCTCCTCTCCTTCTCTCGGCGCGCGGTCGCCGTTTCGGCTGGGGCGACCGCGTCAGGACCCACCGAGCGAGCGGCCGAACCGAAGTGCGCCGCGTACGCGGTACTTCGAAGGCTCCAGGATCGCCTACGGTCCAGCCGCCCGCCAGAGGGCAGCGGACCCCCGGCGAACCCCGGCGCCATCCTGGCGGACCGCGGAGGTCCGGGCGTCCCGCGACCGGCCGCTAGCCGAAGAGCCAGCCGCGCCCGCGGCGCTGGTAGCGCCCGGTGATCTGGACGACGGCGAGCATGATCTGGCGCTCGACGCGCTCGAGGGCGGCGAGCCCCTCTCGGTTGTCGAGGCCGATCTCGTTCTCGATGGTCTCCGAAAGGCGACCGCCGATGTCGAAGAGCTCGACGATGGTCTTGATGGCCACCGCCTCGTCGACGTCCGTGGGCAGGGCCGCCACGAGTTCCTCGATGGTCCGCGAGCACTGGCGAGCCTCTTCCTGGGCGCGCACGGTCTTCTGCACCTCGTCGGGGGTCGCGATCTCGTCGGCCGGTGCCTCTTCCGCCGCGACGCCGAAGCGGCTCTCGACGGTGATGGCGCGCAGGAGGGCCTCCGAGCGGTTGGCGATGAGGTGGTCCGTGCGCGGCGGCACGAAGACCACCTCGCCGGCGGTGAGCTCGTGCTCGTCGTCGCGGACCAGGATGCGGCCGTCGCCGCTGACGAGGTAGATCACCTCCTCGCTGTCGTAGTGCTGGTGCTTGCTCGTTTCCTCGCCCGGGTCGAGTTCGAGTTCCCAGAAGGACTGGAAGTGCTTCGAACGTCCTTCGAGGGGCAGGAGGGGATGGCTGGGCATTCTCCTCAGTCTCATGACACCTCGCTCCGCTCCGTGGAATGGAGCCGCAGGATCAACTCATCTCCAACGGCCGCGCCCAGGGCCTCCTGCGCGCTGCCTTGGTTGACCGAGACCTCGAGGAGCCCCGTCGACCCCTCGAGGAGGAGGAGCTGGCCCGGGTCTCGGTCCACGTATCGCTTGCAGAGCGGACCGGCGATGCGAACCCCGCCCAGCTCGGCCTCCGCAATGGCGGGCACGTCGCCGACCGCTACGTCGCTCACCAAGTTGCCGAAACGGTCCGCGTAAATGATGTGCGCCTCGATCACCCCGGGCTCTCGTTCGCGCGCGCGCGGCAGCTCCAAGGGGACGATGGCATCCACCTCGGGGCCGAGCCGGCACGGGTCGAGGCCTTGGGCCAGATGCGCCGCCACCGGCGCGAAGATGTCCCGCCCGTGGAAGGTGTGGGAGACCTCGGGAAGAAAGTAGACGCGGTTCTCTACGGAGACCACTCGGGCCGGCGGGTCCCGCTCGAGCACCCGGGAGAGGAGTCCGTTGTCGGGGGCCAGGTAGGTGGCCCGCGAGGTGCGTGCGCACAGGATGCGCCGCTCGCTCCCGACGCCGGGGTCGACCACCGCCACGTGCACGGTACCCCAGGGGAAGTAGGGCGCCGCCGCCTCGAGCAAGAAGGCCGCGTCCGCCACGGCCTGGGGCCGGACCTCGTGGGTCAGGTCGATCACCCGCGCCCGAGGGGCGAGGTTCGCAATGACTCCCCGCATGACGCCCGCGTAGACATCGCGGGTCCCGAAGTCCGTCAGCAGGGTGATGACGGGCGATGTCGCGCCGGCTCCGCTCACGTCCTCCTCGGAGCAAGGCTGGCTTCAGGGGACCTCCGCATGGAGACCAAGGTACTCCGAAGAGCGACATGTTGCACGGCGCAGGACGCCTCGTCCCGCCCGGGCGGGACTGCGAGCGCTCTTCGGGCGGCGGCGAGCACCCGCCACCCCGGAGCTCGCGCTCGGAGCCGAGCGGT
Source organism: Planctomycetota bacterium (assembly GCA_003695705.1). Classification (GTDB taxonomy): domain Bacteria; phylum Planctomycetota; class J058; order J058; family J058; genus J058. Next base: position 4,112 of record RFHU01000132.1, on the reverse strand, counting down.
GCCCTGGGTTGCCCGCAGCACCCCCTGGGACGCTGCCTCTCCCGCGGCCCGGTGAGCGGCGAGGGAGGCCCGGCTATCCTAGAGTCCATGGAGTCGCTGCCCGGGCCAGACGAAGACTTCGCCCTCGCGCGGGCCGCCTTCGAGGCAGGCGAGATGGCCCACGCCGCCCGCCACGTCTCCAACGCGCTGGCGGTCGATCCCTCGGTGCCCGCCTGGCGCGCGCTCCTCGAGGAGATCGCCGAGGCCGGCGGCGACCCCAAGGAGCTCATCGACATCGAGCAGGGGGCCTACTTCGGGCACGTGGCCGGCCACGCCTACCTGCTCGCCCACCAGGGACGCGTGCAAGAGGGGCTGGACCTGCTCGCCCAGGTCGGGCGCCACATGCCCGCGGTCCCCTACGGGACCTGGGCGGCGGACTGGCTGCGGACCTGCCGCGCGCGCCTCCACCTCGGCGGCACCGCGGCGCTCCTCGCCCACCTCGGAAGGGACACCATCGGCTTCATGGAGCTGCGCGCCAGCGAGCGCGCGGTGCTCTCCGGCTGGCTCCCCCTGGCGGAGGCGATCCTCGAGCGCGACGGGAGCGACCTGTTCTGGCCCGGCGCGCTCCTGGTCGCCAGCGGCCTCCTGCGCCGCCTCGGCCGCTTCGCCGCGGCCGAAGACGCCGCGCGCCGCGCCATGGCCCTCGAGCCTTCGGGCATGGCCTCGACGGCCCTCGGCCTCGCCTTGCGCGCCGCCGGCCGCTACGAGGAGGCGCTCGAAGCCTTTCGCGCCGCCCAGGAACAGGACCCCGACACCACCTTCGCCGCCGAGCGGGCGCGGGTCCTCCTCGACGCCGGACGGCCCGAGGAGGCCTGGCGCGAACTCTCCTCGGTCGAGGGCCGCGAAGAAGACCCCGAACTCAGCGCCATGCACGACTACCTAGGTCACGCGGTCGAGGGCCGGCCGAGCGGAGAGGCGGTCGTTCGCATTCTTGGCCCGCGCGCGCGCGCCGACGACTTCCGCCGCATCACCGTCCCCGCGGCCACTGCCCTCGCCTTGCCCAACGACGCCACCGCCAACGCCGTCCGCCAGGTCTTCGCCGAACACGGCCACAGCGTCCAGGGACGGCTGCGCGTCTCGGTGACCCACCTCGAGCCGCCCAGCTGCCGGCTGGCCCTGGTGGTCGGCTTCCAAGGAACCACGGACACCCGCCGGGCCGACTACTCCTTCGGGGAACTGCCCGACCCCGACCCCCGTCGCCCCCGCCGTCCCGTGCGCGACGTGGTGTGGATCTACACGGGCGAGGGGCGGCGCGAAGTGGTGCAGGCAGTGGCGCCCCCCAGCGAGCGCGTGCAGCGCCTGGTCACCGCCATCGCCACCAGCCCCTACTACCTCCCCCGCTGGTGGGATGCGGCCAAGTCGGCCGGCCCCGGCCTCGGCCCGCGCCTGGCGGAGGAGCTCCTCGGCGCCATGGTGCATCCGCCCGTCCCTCCGCCCGACGACACCGACGCGGTGGAGTGGATCTTTCGCCACCAGTGCGCCGCCGCGCTCCTGCTCGCCCACGTCGACGAAGGCTGGGAAGGCTCCCGCCGCCGGGAAGCCCTGCTCTCCCTCGTGGACGGAGTGGTGGACTGGACCACCGACGCGGCCATTCTCGCCCTGCGGGAGCTGGCCCTCGACGAACCCGCCGCCCTCGGCGAGGTCAGCGAGCGCTTCTGGACCCTCCTCGACGAGCTCCCCAGCCCCGGACACACTTGGTACGGCGAGACCCTCGCCTGGTCGTATCTCTGCCTGCCCGGCACCCCCGCCGACCGGCAGGCGACCTTCCGCCGCTTCCTCTCCGACCTCTACGAGCCCCGCCCGGCCCTCGAAGACGGCGAGGCCTAAGGCCGCGGACCGGGCGGTCGTGCCGCCCGAGCTGCCCGCCGCGCACCGGAGGAGGCGAACATCAGCGCGGGCGATCCTCCTCCTGCGGGGGCGCACGGCGATCCGGAGCGGACGAAGCGCCGGCGGTCGGCCGCGAGAGGTCGTCCCGCAGGGCGTCCGCAATGCGCTCGGCGTACCAGGCGTGCAGGCGAGCGTTGGGATGGGGGTCCCCGGGCAGGCTCCACGCAGGACCCAGGGGGTGGTTGGCGTCGATGCAACGAAGCCCCTGCGCCTCGAAGGTGCTCCGGTAGGCCCGCTGGCGCTCGGGGGGGACCAAGAGGAAGACGACGCGGAAGTCCACGCCCTGCGCCCGGCAGAGTGCGTTCATCTGCAGCACGAGTTCGACCGTGACCGCGGCCGCCTGGGCCACCCGCTGGGCCGTCTGCCGGGCGGCGACGGTCTGCTGGACGGCGTTGACCAAGGCCGAGGCGCGCTGCAGCGGCCAGAGGCGATACGCCTCCGGCGGGTGCAGGCGAAGCCCCTCGGGGCCAAGGGTGGCGTAGGGGGTGGAGACGCCGGGTCCGTTCCAGGCAAGCATGGCCAGCCAGCGGGCGCTCCCCACGTTGCGCTCCTCGTGCCAGGCGAGGAAACCGTAGAGCACCCAGCGCGGCGGGCGCGCCCCGCGCAAGACCCGCCGCAGGGTCGCCAGACACTGCACGGTCCCGTAGCCGTTGACGCCGTAGTTGTCGACTTCCACCGACGGAAGCAGTTGCTGCAGCCGCGCGGGGTAGCTCTCCCCGTCGTCGACGCCGGCGCCGAAGGTGTACGAGCCGCCGAGCACGGCCAGGCGCGGGCGTCGCCGGCCCGTGGGCTCGCCCGTCCAGCGACGGCCGCCGGGCAAGACGGTGACCCGATAGGGACGCCCGCGCTCCGAGAAGGGCGGGACCTCGTAGCGCCCCGGACGCAAGCGCCAGCCGCGCTCCGCGTCGCGCTCGTGGTAGGCCCGCTCGGGATGCTGCGGGTGCTCGCGCCAGGGGCGCAGGCCGCGCCAGCGCGCAACGGCCTCGGCGCCCGCGAACGCCACCAAGAGGCCGCCCAGGAAAACGGCGCAGGCAAGGCGACGGCGACGGCGGCGGCGCGCGGACGACTCGGACTCCCCGGGCGACGGTCGCGGCGCCTCGCTCCTCACCGGCCTCCTCCCCGCCGCGTCCCTCCCCGCCGCGTCCCTCCCCGCCGGTCGCCCGTAGGGCCTGCCCCGCGGCCTTCGCCCCTCACGACGTCCGTGGGGGGCGAAGGCCCGCTCGGCGGGCCTCAGCAGGGGTGTCCACGTCGACCGGGCTGGGGCCTTCGAGCGGAACCCGTTCGAGCTCGAGGGCCTCGACCGCCGCGGTCAGGCGCCGCTCTCCCGCCTCGAGGGCTGCGCGCAGCGGCGCGAGGGCGCGGCGATGGTAGACCGCGTGCAAGGGTTGCAGCCTCCCCTTCGCCTCGGGCACCACCGCCGCGCAGGGACTGCGCCCCGCCCGGGCCACCAGGCCGGCGAGCGCCTCCGCGTCGAGGAAGGGCATGTCGCAGGCGACCAGGAGCAGCCACTCCCGCGGCGAAGCGTCCAAGACCGCCTCGAGCCCCGCCAGCGGACCCTCCCCCGGAAAACGGTCCGGCACCGGCCGCGCCCCCTCGGCGCGGGCGAGCGCAGCGAAGGGGGCCGGGTCCGCTCCGCAGCCGAGGAGCAGGGGGTCCGCGCCGGCCGCCCGGAGCGTCGCCAGCGCCTGCGCGACCAGCGGTCGCCCCGAGGGACCCAGCAGCCAGGCCTTGGGCCGACCCATCCGCCGGCTGCGCCCACCGGCGAGGACCGCCCCGGCGCAGGCGAAGGCGGCGCCCGAGGACCCTGCGTTCAAGCGGGCCGCGCCCGGCGGGTGACCGCGTCGATGGCGTCGAGGAGGGCGAGCAAGTCGTTGGCGAGATCGCCCGCCTCCTCCGGGGACAGCCCAGCGAGGGCCTCTCCGATGCGCTGGCTCCCGAGGCGCGCGCGCAGGCGCTCGCGGGCCTCCTTGAGGGCCGCCAGCGAACTCCCCTTGACCGTGTAGCGCTCCGACACCAAGCCGCGCTCCTTTCCTCCCACCCCCCGGAACACCCCTGCGGGAGACTCCGGAGTCTCGCACGAGCCCCCTCCCTCGGGATCCCGGCCACCTTCCGATCCGCGCGTCCGGGCCCCGATGCCTGGATCCTACGCTGGCCGCGACCGGGTTCCCCTCCCTCGATCCCGGGCG
>RFHU01000131.1 GCA_003695705.1 Planctomycetota bacterium | reverse complement strand
CTCGTGGTGCCCTCCGCCTGGGGAGAGGTGGTCCTCAGCGACCTCGCCGAACGCGACGGCCGCTTCACCGTGCGCGTCCGCCTGCGCTGAGATACCGTGATGCTCACCGCGTTCAAGCGCGGAGTTCGACGCGCGCTCGCCTTCAGCGCCGCGGGCGCACGAAGAGGCTCCCGTCGGGGCGCTCCTCCACCGCGCAGCCGGCCCGCTCCGCGAGCCCCTCGACGACGAGTCGCCAGGGGGCGTCTTGGAAGCTCCCCGTGCAAGGGCGCCCCGCAGCCGCCGGGTCCACCTCGATGCGCTTCCCGGCCTGCAAGGAGACGAGCTCGAGCATGTCGCCGAGGGGCGACTCGGAGCAGTCGAGGTTCAGGCGCGGGCCCTCCTCCTTCGCCGCCGTGGGCCCTGCCGAAGTCCGCGGGAGCTCGGCGAGGGCGGCGGTGATCCGGGGCGCCTTCGCGCGTTCGAGCCGCACGACGCCGAGCTCCTCGGGCCCCGCGGGGTCGTAGGGCAACGTGCGCACGGCGCAGGCCTTCTCCCCGGACGAAGCGGAGAGGAAGGCGATCAGCGTGAGGTCGCACGCGCGGTCCGGGAGCCCCCGCGCCACGAAGTCGCCGTCGGGCTCGACGTTCACCGGCACGAGCACCGTGCCACGGTCCCCTTCGGTCCAAGCGCTGCAGGCGACGTAGACCGACTCCTCTTCGAGGGCGACGCCCTCGGGCAGCACGAGCCGCCCGCGCCGACGCCGCGGCTCGCCGAGGCGCACGGTCCCGAGGTCCAAGGCCGTCGACGTCGCGTCCACGGGGAGGTCGAGGGGCGGCGCGTCCCCGACCCACACGATCGCTCGCCCCCTGCGGGCGGGCACCTCGGCGAAGCTTAGGCGCAGGCCCGCCGCGTCGGCGTGCCCCTTCGCGTGGACGCTCTGCACCCCGGGCGCGCCGAGGGGGAGGAACACGCCGTGCACGCGCGTGCGGCCTTTCGGCGCGGGCTCCAGGCGCCCCTCGATCTCCAGGGCGCGCGCGGGGTCGAGGGTCAGGCGGCCGGGGGCGCCCTCGAAGGCGAACCAGCGCGCGCAGTGGCCGGGGGCCGAGACCCAGAAGCCCTTCGCGCTCTCCGGGACGACGTTCGAGAGGCGGAAGCGCCCCTCCGCGTCGCAGCGCACCGCGCCCTGGCCGCGCACGCGCACCTCCGCGCCGGCGAGGCCTCGCCCGCTGGGATCGACCACTTGCCCGGAGAAGGCGCGCCCTCCGACCTCGAGGGTCACGAGTTCGTCCACGCCGACCTCGACGGTGCGCCAGACGGACGAAGGCCGCTCGCCAAGCCCGAGCTCGTAGCGGCCCGGGGCCAGCCCCTCGAAGGACGCGTCGCCCCGCGCGTCGGTGCGCGCGCTGCGTGACGCGCCGTAGCCCCATTCGGGAACGCCCGAGGCGCGGAGGCTGAGGACGTAGCCCGCGCACGGACGCCCGGCGGCGTCACGAATTCGACAGCGCAGCCGCCGCCACCCGTCGGGTCCGGGAGCGTCGACCACCACGCGCCGGCGCTCTCCGGCGGCGAGGGAAAGCTCCAGGGCGTAGTCGGGGACCCGGCCCTCGCGCAGTGCGTCCAGGGGAGGAGGCGGCTCGTCGATCCCACCACTCGTGGGATCCGGGGCCTGGGCGGTGCGCCCGAACCGCAGCAGGAGACGGTAGCGCCCCGGCACGAGCCCTGCGAGGAGCGCGCGACCTCGGGGGAGCACCTCCCGGCGCTCGGCGCCGACGCCCGGGCTCAGCGGGACGAGCCGCAGAGAGGGTCCGTAGAGCTCCGTCAGCTCCGCCGCCGCCTGCGCGCGCTCGGCCTCCACCGCGCGCCGCGCCTCGGGCGGAAGGCCGGAGAGTTCTTCCTCGGGAAGCGAGAGCGTGGGCGGCGCCTCGCCGCGAAGCGTGACCTCGAGCTCCGCCGCGGCCTGCAGGCGGAGCACCTGCTCTCCGCCCGGGTCCGCGGGCAGCCGGAAGCGGGTGGCCGCGTAGCCTTGGCCGGGCACGACGCGCACCTCGAGCGCCCGCGCCCCTCCGGCGGGGAGCCGGAGGCGGCCTTCGCCGTCGCCGCGCGCAGGGTAGACCGCGCGCCCCGCGCGCAGGATCTCTCCCGCGGGCTCGGGCTGCCCCTCCACACCGCCGGCCGCGGGGCCCTCGACCCACTCGACGACCCGCACGGCGAGCTCGGGGACGGACCGGCCCTGGGCGTCGACGAAGCGCAGGGTGTGCCAGGTCTCCGCGCGGGGGGAGAGGAGGAAGGTGGGCCCGGCGAGGGCAACCTCACGGGAAAGGCGCCGCAGGAGGGGAGCGTAGCCCGGGGCGCGCACGAACACGGTCACCGCCGGGCGGGGCGTCTGGTCGAGCGCCTCCACCGCCCGCCCCGCGGCGTCGAGGCTTCGGACGCGTTCGAGGGAGACCTGCGCCTGGCCGTGGGCGTCGCTGCGGACCTCGCTGAGGACTTCCCCGGGCTCGGGGCGGGCGAAAACCGCGAGCAGCGCGCCCTCGACGGGCTGACCGCTGCTGGCGTCGAGGACGCGGGCCCGGAGGACCGCCTCCGGGGCGTTCGCGGCGCCCGCCGCCGCGCGCCCCCCGGGCGCGCGCTCCGGGTCCCCCGAGGGCGCAGGGTCCTCGTCGGCGCCGTCCGCTCCGCCCGGCGTTGCCGGGCCGCCGGCGAGGCCGCCCGGGAACAGGCCGTCGCGAGAGGCGTCCCTCCGGCCATCGGCCAACGCGCGAGGGGAGCTCGCCTCGGCGCCGGCCGCGTCCCCCCTCGAACGCTCGCGCGGGGACTCGGGCAACACGGCGGTCACCGCGCCCACGCCGAGGAGCGCCGTAGCGAGGAACCCGAGGGCCGCGCCGCCGCGCAGGCGTCGCAGGGTCGCGACGCCCTGGCCCCGGGCCGGCGCCTCGCCGGCGCCCGCGCGCCGCAGGAAGGAAGCGGCGGAGGGCGGAGGGAGTTCGCCCGCGTCGGCGCGCAAGGCAGCGGCGAGCAGCGCGGGGGTGAGGGCGGCGGCGGGCACGGACAAGGCCTCGCGCAAGCGCTCCAGCCCGCGCCGAATGCGCGTGCTCGCCGTGCCCGGCCGCCAGCCGAGGAGCTCGGCGACTTCGCGATGCGTGCACCCCTCGAGGTAGTGCAGGGCCAGGGGCGCGCGGAGCTCGAAGGGCAAGGCTTCGAGGTGTTCGCGCACCTCGCCGGCGAGCAGGTCCCGCTCGGGGCCGCCTTCGTCGATGGCCGGACGGGCGGCGCCCGCCATCCGTTCGCGCCGACGACGGCGCTCGCGGCCGCGCGCAGCGTTGCGCACGGCGTTCAGGACCAGGCTGCGGAACCACGGCGCGAAGGCACCGCGCAGGCGGAGGGCCTCGGGGCGAGCGCGCGCGATGTTCAAGAACACGCTCTGGGCTACGTCCTCTCCCAAGGACCGGTCGCCGAGGCAGCGCCAGGCGAGCAGCGCCGCGCGCGCCCAGTGGCGGCGGAGAAGCTCCTCGTAGGCGCGGGGATCCCGCCGCGCGGCGAAGCGCGCCAGCAGGTCTTCGTCGGAGGGGTCGGGGGTCATGGAGTGCTCGCACGAAGATAGCGGAGCACGGCGCGCGCGGCGCGCTCCGCGCATGCGCCGGCGCGCGCGCAGGGCAGGAGAGGGCATGGGAATTCCTTTCGGAGCTGTGGGTTCGTCGCTACGGACACCACGCCTCCGCCCTTGCATCTCCCCGGTGGGAAACGGGCGTAAACCCTTCGCACCCAATGGCCCCCGCCCCGAGCGACCGCCCCCTCCCGGGCGTCCGTCCCGGCCCGCAAGGACTGCCCGAGCGTGCCCCCGCTCGCTCCGCGCGCTGCGCTCCTCCGGGAGACGCTCTTGGCAGCCGAACGCCCCGGAGGCCTCCGCAGAAGCAATGCGAAGCCCGCGAAGGAAGGACGCGACCACCCTCTCGGATCCCCGCGCCCCTTGAAAGCGCGGGAGCGGGACGCCGCGAATCCGGGAGCGCAGAGCAGCGGCTCGCCCCCGCTTCTCCCTTCGCTCAGGGGGAGGCGAGGTCGGCGCCGGCGGCCACCAGAGCGCGCGCGCCGGCCGCGATGCTCTCCACCGAAGGGAGGACGACCTCCATGGCGGGGCCGAGGGGGAGGTAGGTGTCGTCCCCCGCGACGAGGCCGGCGCGCACCTCGGGCGCCCGCAGGGCAACCCCCGCCACGATGGCCTCACCGACGCCGCCCGAGCGGCGGCACTCGTCGACCACGAGCAGCCGACCGCTCGCGCGCGCCTGCTCGATCACGAAGTCGAGGTTCAGGGGGGCGAGCCAGCGCAGGTCCACGACCCGCGCCGCGATGCCCTCCTCGGAGAGTCGGCGCGCGGCCTTGAGCGAAAGGTAGAGGCCGTTGGCGTAGCTGACGATGGTCAGGTCCCGGGCCTCGGGGGCGTAGACCCTCCCCTCGCCGAGGGGGATCCCCTCCCCCGCGGGAGGGAAGTCGTTCAGCCAGAGTCCGTCGCCCTCCTCGTGGAGATCCTTGGTCATGTAGAGGGCGATGGGCTCGAGAAAGGCCACCACCCGCCCGCAGGAACGTGCCAGCGCGAGGCAGGTGCGGAGCATCTTCACCGCGTCGTCGCCCCGGGACGGGGCGGCGAGGACCAGCCCTGGGATCTCCCGCAGCGAGCCGACGCTGTTGTCGTTGTGGAAGTGCCCGCCGAAGCCCTTCTGGTAGGCGAAGGAGGCGATCCGCACCACCATGGGATTCGAGAACTGACCCCGGGAAAAGAACTGCAAGGAACACGCCTCGCCGCGGAGCTGGTCGATGGCGTTGTGCAGGTAGGCGAGGTACTGGATCTCGGGAATGGGCAAGAAGCCGAGGTGCGCCGCCCCGATGGCCAGACCGAGGATGGCCTGCTCGTCGAGGAGCGTGTTGAACACCCGCCCGCCGCCGTAGGTCTTCCAGAGGCCTGCGGTCACGTGGTAGACCCCGCCCTTCTTGGCCACGTCCTCGCCGAAGACGAGCGCCTCGGGGTACTTCGCCAGCGCCTCGTGGAGGGCGCGGTTGATGAGCGCCGCCATGTGGCGCTGGCGCCCGCGCAGGGGCTTGAGCTCGCAGGGCCGCGCGGGCGGGCGCGCGACCTCGGCCTGCACCGCAACCGGGTCGTAGGGAGCGAGGGGCCGCATGACCTCCCTCGGACTGGAGAGCTTGGCGCGGCCCACGACCTCGCGCGCCGTCTCGCGCACCTGCTCGCGGATCGCCTCGTAGCGGGCGAGGATCTCCTCGGGACTCATGGCGCCCGCGCGGGCGACGATGCGCGCGCTGGCGATGAGCGGATCGCGCGCCTCGTTGGCCTCGATCTCTTCGAGGCTGTGGTAGAGCTGCTCCACGTCGCTGCCCGCGTGGCCCATGAGCCGGGTGACCTCGAGGTGGAGAATGACCGGGCGGCGTAGGCTGCGGCAGAGCTCCACCGCCTGGCGCGCGGCCTCGTAGGCGTCGAGCAGGTCCAGCCCGTCGCCCTTGACGTAGGTGAAGCCGGGCCGACGGCCGAGGCTGACCTGGATCCACTCGGGCGGGGTCTTCACGCTGATGCCCAGCCCGTTGTCCTCGCATACGAAGAGGAGGGGGAGGGGGATCCGCTGGTGCGCCAGCCAAGAAGCCGAGTTGAAGGCCCCCTGCGCGGTGCTGTGGTTGAGCGAGGCGTCGCCGAAGGTGCAGAGGACGATGGCGTCTTCGGGAACCGGCGAGGGGAGGCCCAGCCGGCGGGCGCGCTCGATGGCCAGCGCGGCGCCCACGGCCTTGGGCAGGTGGGAGCCGATGGTGCTCGTCTGCGGCGGGACCCACAGGGGCCGGCTGCCCCACACCTTGTGCCGCCCGCCGGAGGTGGGGTCCTCGGAGGAGACGACCAGGCCCAAGAGCACATCGCGCACGAAGTCGATGCCGGGGACCTTCCGGCTGCGTTGGGCCATGAGCGCCCCGCTGCGGTAGTGGAGGAAGGCCGGGTCCGTGGCGCGGCACAGCTCGCCGAGGACCACGTTCCCCTCGTGCCCCGCGCTGCCGATGGTGTAGTAGGCCGCGTCCTCGGCCCGCAGCTTGCGCGCGGCGAAGTCGAGGTGCCGGCAGAGCATCTGCGAGTCGAGCAGCTCCACGAGCTTCTCGAGGGGCAGATCCGCCGGACGCCGGAGGGGGGAGGCGTCTTCCAGCCCTCCCTCGAGAAAGGCGACGAACTTGCGGTCGACCTCGGCGGCGCGGTCGTAATTCATGGCCCGAGTACGCCGCTCCGTCGCCGGGCTGTCAAGCGCCGCCGTGGGCGGCGGCGGCCTGGCGCAGGACCTCGGCGAAGGCCCAGCAGTCGTGGAAGGTGTTGTAGAAGGGGGTCGGGG
>RFHU01000130.1 GCA_003695705.1 Planctomycetota bacterium | reverse complement strand
GAGTCGCACTTCTCCTACGAGGAGAACGGCGTCCGACACGAGGTCTGGTTCAGCGACGCGCGCGCGGTGGCGGCCAAGGCCGCGGTGGCCAAGCGCTACGGCTGCGGCGGCGTCGCCGTGTGGGCTCTCGGCTACGGCGGCCCCTCGCTCTGGGACGCGCTTCGGGCCGAGCTCAAGCAGTAGGTCCGCGCGCGCGCCGGCGTGCGGTGACCGCACGCCGGCGCGCCGTCTCGGGCCCTGACCTCCTTCGCCCCTGGCGAAAGGAATCCGCAATGGATCTCCTTCGCAAGCCTCGCCCGACGTCCCCGGCGCGTTCCTTGCGAAGGGCGGCTTTCGGAGGTGAACCGTGACTCCGACTGCGCTTCGTGCTCCCGCCTGGGCGCTCGCAGGGCTCCTCGCCTTCGGCCCGGCGGCCTGCGAAGCGGGCGGCGCCGCGCCCGCGCCGTCCCTCCCCGCCGGCGCGCGCCGCACGCCGGGGGAGGCGCGCTGCGCGCGGGCCGCGTCGCCGCTGCCCCTCGAAGCCGACGCGCGCCTCGCCGCGCTGCAGCGGCAGGCGGTGCAGGTGGCGCGCGAGGAGCTCGCCCGCGGCGTGCGTGAGCGACCGCGCGGCTCGAACCGTGGCCCGCGCATCGATCGCTACGCCCGCAGCGCGGGCATGCCCGTGGGCGGGGCTTGGTGCGGCCACTTCGTCGCCTACTGCTACGCGGAGGCCGCTCGGCGTCGCGGGCTCCGCTTCGCCGGTCGGCGGCGCCTGCACTCGGCGGGGAAGGTGCGCAGCTTCTTCCTCTACCGCTCCTTCACCCGGCCGGACGACCCCGGCCGCCTCGCCCGCGCGGCGAGCCTCCGCCTGCGCCACGAACGCCAGGGCAGCCCGCGTCGCTACCTCGCCTTGCAAGGCAGCTACGGCGACCGCTGGGCGACCCGCCGCAGCCTGCCCCACGAGGTCTTCGCCGACCCGACGCTGCTTCCCCTCCGCGCCGGCGACATCGTTGTGTTCTGGCGCCCCGGCGCCTCGCGCGGGCGCGGGCACCTCGGCCTGGTCGCGTCCTACCGCGGCACGGTCCTCACGACCATCGAAGGGAACGCAGGCCACGCCGTGCGCAGGCGCCGCTACGACCTCTCTCGCCCCGCGACCCTGCGCACCGTCGACGGCTTCGCGCGTCCGGCGCTCGGCGACTTCGAGTGAAGCGAGGGCGCGCGCGCGCCCTCGCGGGAGGTCGCCGACGCGTCGCGCCGTAGCGCGGGTCGTTCCGCGGCGCTGGGTCCGCGGGCTACAATCGCCGCCCATGGCGGACATCGTCGTCCTGGGCGGCTGCGGCCACGTCGGGCTCCCCCTGGCCCTCGCCTTTGCCAAGGCGGGGCGCTCGGTGGTGGCCTACGACATCGACGCGGCGAAGGTCGCGCAGGTGAACGCCGGGCGGATGCCCTTCCTCGACCGCGGAGCCGACGCGCTCCTCCCCGAGATGCTCGCCAGCGGCCGCCTGCGCTGCGAAACAGCGCCCGACTGCCTGGCCACGGCGGAGACCATCATTACCGTGACGGGCACCCCCGTCGACGAACACCTCAACCCCCGCCTCGAACTCCTCTTCGAGGTCCTCTCGGAGCACCGCGAACGCCTTCGCGACGGCCAACTGCTCGTCGTTCGCAGCACCGTCTACCCGGGAACCACCGAGCAAGTGCACGCGCGCCTGCGCGCCTGGGGACTCGACCTCGACGTGGCCTTCTGCCCCGAGCGCGTCGCCGAAGGCGTGGCGCTCGAGGAGATCACCTCCCTCCCCCAGCTGGTTGCTGGCTGCACGCCGCGCGCCCAGGCCCGCGCCGAAGCCCTCTTCGGAGAGCTGGCTCCTCGGATCGTCCCCCTGCGTCCACTGGAGGCCGAACTCGCCAAGCTGTTCACCAACGCCTGGCGTTACGTCCAGTTCGCGGTCGCCAACCAGTTCTTCACCATGGCGAACAACTACGGGGTCGACTTCTACCGCGTCCACCACGCCATGACCGACGGCTACCCGCGCGCGGCGCACTTTCCGCGCGCCGGCTTCGCGGCGGGGCCTTGCTTGTTCAAGGACACCATGCAGCTGTCGGCCTTCGACCAGAACCACTTCTTCCTGGGCCACTCGGCCATGCTCGTCAACGAAGGACTCCCCAGCTATCTGGTCGAACGCGCCCGCCTGCGCTTTCCCCTCGCCGACATGCGCGTCGCCGTGCTCGGCATGACCTTCAAGAAGGACTCCGACGATTCGCGCGATTCGCTCAGCTTCAAGCTCCGGCGTTTGCTCGTCGCCCACGCCCGCGAGGTCCTCTGCCACGATCCCTTCCTCGACGCGCCGTGGCTGGTCGACCTCGAGGAGGCCCTGGCCGCCGACTTGATCTTCGTGGGAGCGCCCCACAGCGCCTACGCCGGTCTCGACGTCGGCGCCACTCCGGTCATCGACCCCTGGAACGTCGTCCCCGGACGGCTCGAGGTGATCTGACGTGCCCAAGGTCCTCGTCACGGGCGCCAACGGCTTCATTGCCGGCTACCTGGTGCAAGAACTCCTCGACGCCGGCTGGGAAGTCGTCGGCCTCGACGACTTCCGCAAGTACGGTCGCGTGCGCAAGTCCTACGAAGACCACCCCTCCTATCGGCTCGTGGAGGGCGACGCCAAGGACACCGGCCTGCTCCTCGAGCTGCTCGAGGACTGCGAGCACCTCGTCGCCGGCGCCGCCATGATCGGAGGCATCTCCTACTTCCACACCTACGCCTACGACCTGTTGGCCGAGAACGAGCGCATCACGGCCTCGACCTTCGACGCCGCCATCCAAGCCCACCGCGACCACCGCCTGGAGAAGAGCACGGTCGTCTCCTCGTCCATGGTCTTCGAGCGGACCGAGCGCTACCCCACTCCGGAGGGCGAGCAGCACCGCTGCCCCCCGCCGGCCTCGACCTACGGCTTCCAGAAGCTCGCCACCGAGTACTTCGCCCGCGGCGCCTGGGAGCAGTACCGCCTCCCCTACACCATCATTCGCCCCTTCAATTGCGTCGGCATCGGCGAGCGACGGGCGCTGGGCGACGTGGAGATCGCCTCGGGCAACGTGAAGCTCGCCATGAGCCACGTCGTGCCCGACCTCGTGCAGAAGGTGCTCAAGGGGCAGGACCCCCTGCACGTCCTCGGCGACGGGCAGCAGGTCCGCTGCTACACCTACGGGGGAGACATCGCGCGCGGGATTCGGATCAGCCTCGAGCACCCCGCGGCCCGCAACGAGGACTTCAACCTCTCCACCGCCACGGCCACCACCGTGCTCGAGCTCGCCGAACGGATCTGGAAGAAGGTCCACGGCGACGAGCGCCCCTTTCGCGTCGTCCACGACCCGCCCTTCCCCTACGACGTGCAGCGGCGGATCCCCGACGTAGGGAAGGCCGAACGACTGCTTGGTTTCCGCGCCGAGACGCCCCTCGACGCCATCCTCGACGAGGTCATTCCCTGGGTCCGCGAGGCCCTCGCCGACGGGAGCATCTGAGCCTACGCGGCCGGCAGGGCGGCACTCCGCCGCGATCCCGTCTCCTCTTCAGGGACAGGCCAGCGCGCCCCGGGCGGAGTTCGTGCCGGCGCCCGCCCGTTCACGGTACCAGCGGACGGCGTCGCGAATGCTCTCCCGCACGGGGCGAGGAGCAAAGCCAAGCTCCTCGCGGGCCCGGGCGCAGTCGAAGCGCATGCCCCGTCGGGCGAGGCGCAGGCCCGTGACGCTGGCGAGGGGAGGGCGGTGGGTGATCCAGTCCGCCACCCGCTCGGCGCAGAACGCGTAGGCGAGCGCGACGGCGTAGGGAACGCGGTAGGCCGGGGCGGGGATCCCGCTCTCCGCCGAGAGAAGGGCGAAGAAGGCGCTGAGGGCGAGGTCCTCTCCGCCCAGGATGACCCGCCGACCGGGACTCCCGCGCAGGCAGGCGAGCACGTGCCCCTCGGCGACGTCGCGCACGTCGACGAAGTTGAGGGTCGCCTCGACGTAGCCACGGATTCGACCGGCGAGGAAAGCTTCGATCATGCGTCCCGGCGGCGTCCGGTTCCGGTCCCCCGGACCGACGGGGAGGGTCGGATTGACGATGACCACCGGCTGCCCTTCGCGGGCCGCGGCGAACGCGGCCCGCTCGGCGAGGAGCTTGCTGCGGCAGTAGGGGCCCACCATGTCCTCGAGCTCGGGCGCCGCGTTCTCGTCGATGGGTCCGCCCGGCCGGCGGCCGACGAGAATGGACTCGGTGCTGGTGAACACGATGCGCGCGAGCGGCCGCCGGGCGGCCTCGTCGAGGACTCGGCGGGTGCCCTGGTGGTTGACGCTCTCGAACTCCGTGCGGGGGTAGGTCCACAGGTTCGGGTTCCCGGCCAGGTGGAAGAGATGATCTCGATCGGCGAGCGCACGCCGCACGGCGTCTCGGTCGCGAACGTCTCCTTCGACCCACTCGACCGGCAATCCTTCGATGGCGCGGGGATCGGCGCCGGGACGCTCCAAGACACGCACCTCGGCGCCTTGCTCGTGCAAACAGCGCACGAGCCAAGCACCGATGAACCCTGCACCACCGGTGACGAGCGCTCTCACGGGTCGCTCCTCCCTTTTGCGAGACGACCTCCCCCGAGCCAGCCGACGAGGGGAGGAAGGGTGACGAGCGCGGCGAGGAGGGCCGCGAGGATGCCGAGCGCCATGACCGTCCCCAGGCTGGCGAGCCCTCGGTGCTGCGCGGAGGCCAGCGCTCCGAAGCCAATGGCCGTGGTCAGCCCGGAGACGACGACGGCCTTGCGGGTCGCGGGCGGCACGTCCGCGACCGCCTCCGACGCGCCCATGCGGTGCAGGACGTGGACGGCCGCATCGACGCCCGCACCGAAGACCACGGGCAGCGCCATGAGGTTGGCGGCGTTGAAGTCGAGGCCAAGGAGGCGCATGGCGCCGAGGAGCCAGCCGGCTCCAAGGAGCGTCGGCCCGAGGGCGAGCCCGGCGGAGCGCAGGCTGCGCAGGTCCACCAGCAAGACCACGAACACGGCCGCCAGAGCGTAGGCGCCCGCGCGCAGGTAGCCATCGCGCAGGCGGGTCAGCGTCTCGTAGACCTGAATGGGAAATCCTGCGGCGCGCAGACCGACCGCGCCGCGGATCGCATCGCGCAGGCCGCGCAGGGAGTCCTCGTCCCAGCCCACCCCGCGCGGGCGCGCGCTGACGAGCAGTTTGCCGCTCTTGCCGACGAAGAGGCGGCGCAGCTCGGGCGCAAGGTTCTCCAGGGTGGGCGGCGGCGAAGACGTCTCACGGTGCAGGGCCTCGATCCAGCCGCGGAGGCGTGCAACGCAGCGCACCGCGTAGCGAGCGAGGGCCGCCGAACCCTTCGGGTCTTGGGCGGCGAGCAGCGCTTGGTCGCAGGCCTCCACGCAGGCGTCGAGGGCGTCCGCGTCGCGGTCACGACCGCCCGCCAGCGCAAGCTCCTCGAGTTCTTCGAGCGCATCGCGGAGACGCCCTAGGGCGAGGACGAGCGACGCGGGGGATCGGGGCGCCGCGGACGGCGCCGGAGGAGGCAAGAGCGCGCGCAGAGCGGCGAGGCGCTCTCCCCGCTGTCGCGGGTCGGCGGGGACCAGGTCCGCTGGGCTGTACACCTCCGCCACGCAGGGGAGAGCCCGCAACCGCGCGGCCACACGGCGGGCGTCGTCGAGGTCTTCGGCGAGCACCTGCACGCTCAAGGCAGGGCTTCCTTCCTGGCGCAGGAGGCGGCGCTCCCACTCGACCGAAGGCGTGCCCTCGGCTTGGAGGCTGAGCAAATCGAACTCGAAGCGAAGTCCGCGGCCCGCAAGCCCGCCGGCGAGCCCGAGGGCGACAAGGGAGACGAGGAGGAAGGCGCGCGGGCGTGGGCGAGGGGGCGCTGCCCCGGGGGGCGAAGCGAGGGAGCGAGGGCGGGCGCGGCCCAAGGAGCTGGGGCCGAGGAGCACGAGGGCTGCCGGGAGGAGGGTGGTCGCGGCGAGGGCGCAGAGCAAGACGCCTACGCCGGCGATGAGCCCGAGTTCGCGCATTCCCTGGAAGTCGGTGAACCAGGCGGAAAGGAAGGCGAGTCCGGTGGTGATGGCCGCCGTCCAGACCGCGCGGCGGGTACCCCGCAGGGAGCGCTCCACTGCGCCGGGCCAGTCCGCGCCTTCCTTGTCGCGCTCTTCCTCGCAGCGAGCGATCAAGTGAATGCCCGAGTCGATGCCCAAGCCCACGAGCACCACCGCGAAAACGATGGAGAGGAGGTTCAGCCGACCCAGGGCCAGGGCAGCGAAGCCGAAGGTCCAGGCGAGGGCTGCGACAAGGGCGCCCGCGGCGAGCAGGGGCGCCTGCAGGCGGCCAAAGGCGAGCGCGTAGAGGAGGATCACTCCGCCCAGGGAGAGGAGGGTCGCGCGCTGGGCGTCGCTGCGGTAGGTGGCCATCTCGTCCACGGTCAGGGCCGGCTTGCCGGTCAGGCCGAGGGACAGTTTGGGAAACCGGGGGGCGAGCTCGGCGAGCAACCGCCGCAGTTCCGCCACCGCGGCGCCGGTCGCGGCCAGGTCGCCAGGGCGCGCGAGGGGTTCGACGAGCAACCAGCCGCATTCCGGGTCGCGAGGGCGCTCGGCGACGGCGGCGGCGAGGGGGTCGGCGGGAAGCGGCGGAGGAACGTCGACCCCTCGGGCGGCTTCGGCCGCTCCCGAGAGCACGTCGGCGAGCCCCGCCAGGGCCGCGGACCCCTCGGGGGGAGCCTCGGCAAGCGGCTCTTGGGCACGGCGCGCGAGCGCGTCGGCCAGAGCCTCCAGGGCGCGCGCGGGATCGCCTTCTGCGCAGGCCTCCAGCAGCGGCCGGTGCTCGCGCAGCGCGCGCTCCAGCCCGTCGAGGGCTGCCGGCGGCGCCAACCAGAGGAGGCGCCCACCGAGCGCGCTGGGGTCGATGCGGTAGAAGCTGCGCCCGAAAAGGGTCGAGCGGGCGCGCAACTTCGCGCGGAGCGCGCCCGCGCAAGCGTCGCGGGCTGCCGGCGGTCCGCGGAGGACGACCACCAGCCAGTCTCGGTTCCCGAACTCCTCCCGCAAGCGGAGGAAGGCTCGGTGGTAGTCCTGGTCGGCTCCGATGAGACGGTCTCGACCTGGCTGGAACTCGAGCCAGCGGGCGGCGGCCGCCAGGGAGGCGGCGGTGACCACGATGCCCAACGCAAGGGTCCAGCCGGGATGAGCGATGGCAACGGAGGCGCGGGAAGGGAGAGGGGTCACCAGGGATCGCTCTCGGAGGGGATCGCGGTCGGAGCGGTCGGGAGCGGCGAAACAAACGCCGTTCCACGGAACCTCCTACCACGTCCCGAGGCGCGGCGGGGTCGGCGCCGGCGGCCCCCAGGCCTCGAGCGAGACCCCGGGGGCGTGCCAACGGGCGGGGCCGCAAGGCCACCATGCGGTGCGGGCGGCCCCTGCGCCGCTTCCTCGACGGGCCGCCGCGTGTCCTTGGGTTGCAAGATCTGCTCGGCCGTGCACATTTTGCAAGCGCTCGGGACCCAAGAGCATGGCCCGCTCCGCGCGGCCGGGCCGAGCGTGCGCAGGCGCGCGCGCGGCGTGCGCGCGCGGGGCGCCAAAGGGGATCAGGCGCCCAGAGCGGCGTGGATGCGCGGGAGGACGCCGCGAACGAGGCGGGCGAAGTCGTCCGCCACGCGGGCGGCGGTCTCGATGACTTCCTGGTGGGTCAAGGGCTGTTCGGCGATGCCCGCGGCATGGTTCGAGATGAGCGAAATGCCGAGCACGCGAACGCCCATCTGGCGGCACGCCACCACCTCGGGAATGGTCGACATGCCGCAGGCGTCGCAGCCGAGCCGAGACAGCATGCGCACCTCGGCGGGGGTCTCGTAGCTCGGCCCCGAAAGGACCGAGTAGACGCCTTCCCGCAGGGCAAGGCCTTGCTCCCGAGCGACCTCGGCGAGCAGCGCGCGCAGGCGCGGGTCGTAGGCGTCTTGCGTGTCGGGGAACCGCGGCCCGAGGCGGTCGTCGTGGGAGCCCACGAGCGGGTTCGTCCCGGTGAGGTTGATGTGGTCGGTGATGCACATGAGGTCGCCGGGCGCCAAGTCGGGGTTGATGCCACCGGCCGCGTTCGTGATCACGATGGCCCGCATGCCTAGGCGCGCCAGGGTGCGTATGGGGAAGACCACTTGGCTGGCGTCGTATCCTTCGTAGAGGTGGAAGCGGCCCTGCAAGGCGGTGACCGGCGTGCCGTCGAGGCTCCCCACGACCAGCTGGCCCGCATGCCCTTCCACCGTCGAAACGGGGAAGTAGGGCACCTCGGCGTAGGGAATGCAGATCGCGTCTTCCACCGCCTCGGCCAGCGCGCCGAGGCCGGAGCCGAGCACGACCGCCAGGTGTGGCAGAGGCCGGTCGCCGAGGCGGAGGCGAACGAAGTCGCCGGCGAGGTCGAGGTGCTTGACGAGGTCGGGGTCTTGCCCGCGGGTCACGGATCCTCCAGGAGCGAGGCCAGCGAACCGCTCGCGAAGCCTCGCGACCGCACGCCCCGCGCCCGCGACCCGGCGGGTGGTGGGGAAATGCCGTCGGAGCCCTCTCGGGGGATCCGCTGAGGGGTGGCCGAAAACGCAATCCGGCGGCGCGGCGCCGCCGGAGGGCCGAGATCCTATCAGGATTTGCCCGGGACCTTCCCCAGCTTGCGCTCCACCCAGCGAATCTCGGGCGAGAGCATCGCCCGCAGCCAATGCAGGTCCAGGGAGGCGCGGTTCCACTCCAGGCCCAGGCGGTAGACACCGAGCTCTTCGGGCAACTCCCATTCGGCGCTCACCACGCCGTTGAAGCGGGCGACCACCTGCCGACCGGTCTTGAGGAGTTCGAGGGTCGTCACGGTCCGGCTGCGCAAGGCCTTCCCCTGGTCCTCTCCGGCGATGGCCAGGCGCTTGCGGCCCTTCCAGTAGACCAGACGCCCGAGCTCGCAGCTGAGACGGCGCCGGTCCTCGCCGTCGAGGGTGATGGCGAATCGGCCGAGCTTCCGGTCGAACATCTGGGCGACGAAGTGGACCTTGATGGCGAGGTCTCCCACGAGCGGCGCAACGAACTCAGCACGGCCGTTGCCCTCGAGAATGAGGCCGGAACGCTCGAAGGTCCCCGGCGGCACCGGGCGACTTCGGCCCCGCACGCGGCGCCAGTCCTTGCCGAAGTTCTGGTTCTCCTGAAAGGTGTAGCGCGGCTCGAGCTGGCCGTCGGCGTAGCCGACCACGTCCGCCTCGGGGAAGAGCTCGAGGCGGTGCTTGATCAGCCAGCGCTCGAAGCGGTTCCGCTGCAGCGCCTTCAGCCGGCGCCGCTCGATCTCTGCGGCGTCCGGGCGGCGCGGGCCGGCCTGTGGGCGGTTCGGCGCCATGGCGATGGCAGGGCCTTCTCCCCCGGCGCCCGCGGGTCCGGCCGGAGAGGCAGCCCGCAGGTCCTCGGCCAAGGCGGCGAGGTCGACGCCCGCCTCGGCAGCCGCCGCGAGGGTCTCTTCGGCCTTGGCCTCGCCGCGGTAGAGTTCGAGCGCGGCCTTCGCCCGCAGATAGGGGCCGCGGTTCTTGCCGAGCATGCGGCGGACGGCGCTCCAGCGCTCCTCCTCGGCGAGGTCTTCGATCTTGACCGCGATGACCGCCTCCGAAGCTCCCCCGACCGCCAGGGACACGGAGAGCTTTCCGTCCGCCGCGTTGACGAGCTTGCCGCGGAGAAGCCCGCCCTTGCGGCGCTTGAGGCGCACCCGCTCTCCCTTGCGGGCAGCGAAGGCCTCCACCGCCAGCGAATCCACATCGAGGATCGCGCGCAGGGCGACCGCATGCCGGCGGGCCAGCTCCTTGTGCTCCGCAGCGGAGAACTCGCTCACGGCGCTGGTGGCCAACTCGTACGCCTCCAGCACCCGCCCTTGGCGGACCAACTCGGCGAGGCGACCGGGCAAGGCCGCCGCGGCCTTCGCCTCCTGAACACCCTCCTCGCGCCGGGCCTCCCCGGCTTCGACGCGGGCGGTCGCCACCCGGGCACGCGCCCGCTCCTCGAGTTGCTCGGCGCGCCGCAGCCATTCGGCGCGACGGGCCGCCGGGAGCAGGGCGGCGTAGTCTCGCCACACGCGCGCGGCCTCCCGCGACCGGTGGGCGTCCTCGAGGCGCTTTCCCTCGGCGAGGAGGGTCGCGAGTCGCTCGTCGAGCCTTCGCCCCAAGCCGTTCGCGCGGGCCTCGGCTTTCTTGCGCAGGGTCGGGTCCGCGAGCTGTCGAGCGAGCGCGGCGTAGCCCTCGAGCGCGCCGCGCAAGTCCCCTTCTTCTTCGAGGCGGTCGAAGCGCTGGGCCTGCTCTCCGAAGCCCTGCTGCTCGTTCGCGGCGAGCTCGCCGCGGAGGCGGGTGGCCTCCAAGCGGGCATCCCGCGCCGCGCGGGTCCCGGGATAGCTGCGCACGAGTTCTTCGAGCTGCTCCACCCTCCGCCAGCTCCGTTCGGGGTCGAGTTCGGCGAGGAGCTGGCGTGCCGCACGCTCGCGCACGTCCCCGCGCCCGTCGCCCGCCTCGGCGGCAGGAAGGTCAGCGCGGGGGGCCTCTGCGCGGGGACCCTCGCGCCCGGCAACCACCTCCCCGGGCAGCTCCCCGACCGGATCGGGACGGGCCGGAGAACGCGCAAAGACGAAGGCCCCGAGGACGAGGAGCACGCCCGCTGCGAGCGCACCCACCTGCAGACCCCGCAGGCTGCCGGTGTCGGCGGAGCGCTGGGGTCGGCTGGCGCCCTCGCGGGCTCCGGGTCGGCGCGGACGGATGGTGCTCACGCCGACCGGCGCATCGCCGCCGTCGAGTTCGGGCATGAAGCCGGAGAGGACGGCCTCGAGGTCGCGGGCGAGGGCGTCGTGGGACTGGTAGCGATCCGCGGGCCGCTTGGCGAGCATCTTCTGGATGACGCGCGAGAGCCCAGCGGACACCTCGGGGACGAGTTCGTGCGCGTCGGGGATGGGCGCGCTGATGTGCATGTTCATCACCGCGACCGGGCTCCCGGCCTTGTAGGGCTTGTCGCCGGTCACCATGTTGAACAGGGTGGCGCCCAGGGAATAGATGTCGGCGCGGTAGTCGGCGCCCTTGTCGAGGGCCTGCTCGGGGGCCATGAAGTAGGGAGTGCCGATGGCCTTTCCTTCCCCGGTCAACCCGCACTCGACGTCGGTGCGGCGCGCGAGGCCGAGGTCGAGCAACTTGGCCACCCCGTCGCCGGTGATCATGATGTTCGCCGGCTTGACGTCGCGGTGCACGAGGCTCGAGCGATGGGCGTGTTGCAAGGCCCCGAGGATCTGCAGCACGATCTCGATGCTCGCGCTCTCCTCGAGGCGTCCGCGGCGCTGGATCAGCTCCTTGACCGTCTTGCCGTCGACGTACTCCATGGCGATGTAGTGCACGTCGCCGGACTGGCCCACGTCGTAGGCGGCGACCACGTTGGGGTGGTTGAGGCGCGCCGCCGCCTGGGCCTCGAGAACGAACCGCGCCACGTACTTCTC
Source organism: Planctomycetota bacterium (assembly GCA_003695705.1). Classification (GTDB taxonomy): domain Bacteria; phylum Planctomycetota; class J058; order J058; family J058; genus J058. The sequence continues at coordinate 9,586 of RFHU01000130.1, read as the reverse complement.
GTCCTGGGCAAAGCTGGGATTGAGCAGCTTGAGGGCGACGAGCTTGTCGAGCTTGCGGTGCCGGGCCTTGTAAACGGTGCCCATGGCGCCGGAGCCGAGGCGCTCGAGCAGTTCGTAGCCCGCGATGCGCCGCTGCGCGCGCGACTGCCGGGTCTCCTCGCGGACCTTCTCGGTCAGGTACTCGCGGACCTTGCGCTTGATCCGCCGCGCCAAGTCGGCGTCCAAGAAGCCGAACTCCACCGCCAGCTTGCGCGCCTTGCTTGGCTCGCCCACGCGCTCGAGGCGGAGGAGCTCCTCCCAGATGTCGTCGGCGTCTTCTTCGCGCAAGGCACCCTGCTGGGTCGCCAGCCGGAGGAAGATCTTGTCCGCAGGCCTCGGCAAACCGCTCCCTTCCCTTCGGTTTCAACCGGACGGGCGAAGACGCACGCTAAGCAAAACCGCTGCCGTTCATTGGTCGAGCCAGCGCCGCGCCGCCGCAGTGAACAAGAGGGCAATGAGCAGCGCGTCGACGAGGGGACTCAGCGCCAGGCGCAGGCGAGCGGTGTCTTCCAAATAAAGCCATATTTCCGGGTGACTTAGCGAAAGCTGAACGACGAGGAAGCCCGCGTGGATGGCCAGGACCACCTGCGTCCAGACGCGGCCCCAGGTGGTGCGAAACCAAAGCAGGACCGCGAGCAGGGGCTCGACCAGGACCCAGATCAGCAGGTTGGGGACGCTGGGCCCGTAGGAGTGCGCCCCGGCGAGGACGGACGCGCCGCCCGCGCGGGCGAGGGCGATCAACTCGTAAACCCTTTCGCCTGCGTCCACGAGCAGGAAGAGGAAGACGAGGCGCACCGCCCAGGGCATGGCCGGGTGGGCCCGACCGGCGCCAGGCTGGGACGCAAACGCGTCGACCGTGGGACCCGCTGCGCCGCTCACACGCCCTCAGCGCCCCGGGCTCCAGCGAGAAAGCAGCAGCGTGAGCGCGTCGCGCGAGCGGTCCCAGGACCAGTAGCGCAGGACCACGTCGTCGCGTCCGTCGCCGTCGAGGTCCACCACCGTGGGCATGGCGAAGCGGTAGTCCTCCACGTCGCGCACCGGAACCTCCAGGCTGGCCTCCTCGGCCACGCCGGCACGGGGAACGCCCCGGTAGACGCTGAGCCGGTCTTCGTCGCTCCGGTAGAGGAGGTCCTTCACGCCGTCGCCATCGTAGTCGCCGTCCACGGTCGCGACCACCGTCGAGCCGAGCTTGACCCGCTCCCCTCCCGTGTCGACCGAAATGGGGATCTCGAGTTCGCGGGTGTCGTCGGGCTCTGCGGGAAAGCGTCGACCGGGCCGCTGGTAGAAGACCATCATTTCGATGGGAACCGTGCGGGTGAGGAACACCTTGATCACGGACCACGCGCTGATGCGGTCCATGCGCGGAAGCACGAGGTCTTCGAGTCCGTCGCCGTCCATGTCGCAGGTGTAGGAGAGGAACGTGACCCCCTTCGCGCGCACCGAGGCGGCCGGTCGGGAAAAGGCCTCGGCCACCGGGGGTCGGTTGAAGTAGATGCGCGTGGTCCCTTTGCCGACGTGGGTCGTGCAGACGTCGGCGCGTCCGTCGCGATCGAGGTCTCGAATGCGCAGCGGAGTGGTGAAGTCCAACTCGAGGGGCTTCTCGACCTGCAGACTGAACTGCCGCTGTTCGGGAATGACGTAGCGCCCGCGCGGCGTTCGCGGCAGGGCGCCGGGACCCTCCGCCCCGAACACCAGGACCTGCCCCTCGCGCGCGAGCACCAATTCGGGCGCACCCACGGCGTCGAACTGCTGTACCTGCGGGTCGGGAAACCAGTAGGAGGCGAAGAGCTGGCTGGAGAGGCGGTCCCGGCCCAGGTTCAGGACGGCGCTTGGGGGCGCGGGGAGCCGCGCGGGCGCGGCGAAGCCTCCGCGCCCATCGGCGGCGAGGATCGCAAAGCCGTCGCGCTGCGGCACGAGCAGGTCGAGGTCTCCGTCTCCGTCGACGTCGCGGAGGAACCGCTTGCGGCGCACCTCCTCGCGGATGGGCCGGTCGCAAAAGGTCGAGCAGGTCGCCAGGCGGCGGGGACGGAGACCGTAGAGCCAGCGGCCCTTGCGCTCGCGGAGGGCGTAGGCGTAGACCCCGTCGGCCATGAGCAGGGCGATCTCCGCCCGCCCGTCGCCGTCGAGGTCGCCCACGTCGAAGAGCACCGTGCGCGGGTGGAAGCGGAAGCGCTGCAGGGGCGAGGTGGGCCAGGTCCCGTCGCCGCGCTGGCGGAAGATCAGCGCCTCGCGCCCGCGGACGACGAGCAGATCGCGCCGGCCATCCCCGTCGAGGTCGGTGGCCGCGACCTCGGTGATCCGCCCGCCGACGTCTAGGTCGACACGGAGGAAGGAGCGCGCCGCCTCTTGCCCGGGGGAGGATGCCCCAGGCGCCAGCAGGGCACCCAGGAGCCCGAGCAGGGCGAGGCGCGGGCCAAGGCCCCTCCGCCGGCCCCTCACCGGGCGACCCCGATCACGTGGAGCACGCGCGCGGAAGGGCCCGCGTCGGCGAAAGGCTCGAAGATCAACTCGTCGGCGCCATCGCCGTCGAGGTCGCGCACGCGCGGCGGATTGGCGCGGCCCACCGAGAGGAGCACGGGGTGCTCCTCGTCGAAGCCCGGCTCCCCGTCCTCGAGGCGGCCGCGCACCACCTCCAGACCGCCGTCGGCGCGTCGGGCAACGCGATCGCGAACGCCGTCCCCGTCGACGTCGGCGGCAAAGATCATGGCGCGGATCCCGCCGCGCCGCTCGAGCTGCGAGAGGGGCACCTCGGCGTCGAGGGCGAGGCTCGGCTCGGCGGGCAAGAGCCCGGAGGTGCTCCCCTGGCGGAAGATCATGTAGCTGATGGTCATGGTCTCGGTGACTGCGCGCCGCACGTTGCTGAACATGTCCATGCGGTAGGAGGAGAGCACGAGGTCGAGCTTTCCGTCCCCGTCCCAGTCGAGGAGAACGGGATCGTCGGAGACCCCCTTGAGGTGGATCACCGCATCCGGATGCTCCTCGTCCCACTCGCCCTCCTCATCGGCCAGGAAGACGAGCTGCTGGGTACGCAAGGTCTCGAACAGGCCCAGCTCGCCCACGGTCTTGGTGGCCAAGAGATCGGCACGTCCGTCGCCGTTCACGTCAGCGAGCCCGAGGCGCACGTTGGCAAAGGCTTCGGTCCCCTCCCCGCGCTTCCCCTGCGCCTGGGCGTCGGCGACCACGGCCAGCGGTTCTTCGCGGTCCGGCTGCTGGGGGAAGCTCCCGTCGCTGCGCTGAAGGAAGCGAGCCAAGCCCTTGCCGCGGTAGGCGACGAGGTCCAGGCGGCCGTCCGCGTTCACGTCCGCCGCCACCAGCCGGCGGAGCCGCGAGGTCGAGGAGAGGAAACGCCCGAGGAGGTCCGTTTCGAAGGCCGGACCGAACTTGACCTGCGGCTCCACCCGCAACGTGGACACCCGGGCGAGGGAGGCTTTCGGCCCGCTGCGCTTGAAGAGGGCGTAGCCCTCGCGGACGGGGACGAGGAGCTCGGGAAGGCCGTCGCCATCCAGGTCCCAGCGCATCGTCCACACCGGAAGGGCGAAGTCCTCGGGGTAGTCGAAGAAGCCGCGCAGGGCCGCCACGGTGCGCAGCTCGCCGTCGCCGCGGGCGAGAACGAGGCGCCCGGGACAGAGAAAGGCCAGCTCCGCCCCGGGCGCGGGGTCGAAGTCCCCCGCCGCGAAGGCGCAAGCGTCCGGAGGGACGGGGAGGCCCCGCGAAGGCTCGTTGGGAAAGCGCTGCCCGGCCGGACCCCGCAGGTAGAGGGAGACCTGCCGGTCGAGGCCTCCCGCGCCCGGAGCGCGCAGGTGCGCGGCCCACAGGTCGGCGTCGCCGTCGCCGTCGGCGTCGCAGACGTCGAGGCCGAGTTCGGTCCCGGGCAGGCGCAGGACCCAGAGCCGCAGCGGGACGGGGCGGTCGTCCGCCCGCGTGCACCGCCAGCAGAAGGCGAGGACGACGCCGCAGGCGAACACCGCGATGCTCCGCTTCATGGGCGGGACTATACCGCCTGCCGCGCCGGGCCGCTCAGCGGTCGATGTCGCGGCGCGCGAGGAGGAGGGCGGCCGCCGCGAAGAGGCCGACGCTCCACAACGCAGGGACGAGGATCGCGCGAAGCACCGCCGGCGCGGCAAAACCGCGTCGGGCGGTCGCGTACTGCCCCGCGAGGTCCGAGACGGTGGCAAAGGGAGCGGCGAGGGAATCGACGAACAGGCAGTCCCCGAGGCCATCGCTCAGCCCGCTGGCCGCGGAGGCAACGAACAGCCCCCCGATGGCCACCCCGGTGGCGTGGCCGGGGTGCTCGAAGAGCACTCCGGCGAGGAGGCCGAGGCAGGTCAGCGCGGCCAGGGGGAGCAAGGTCAGGGCCGTGGCCGCGTAGACATAGGCGCACATGTCTCCAAAGGCGTGGGTCAGCCGGTCGGGGTAGTCGGGGTCGACCACGTCGTAGAGACCGCGGTCGAGCTCGGCGCTAAGCGCCGCCGCTCCGACGACGGCGAGCAAGAGGAGCGCGCCGTAGGCCCAGACCGAGAGCGCCTTGGCGAAGAGGACCTCCCCGCGGCGGACCGGGCGCAAGAAGAGGGTCTTGAGCGTCCGCTGGCTGCTCTCCTCGGCGACGGCGCTGGCCGAGAGGATGAGGACCACGATGACCAAGAAGGCGCGCGCGGCAGCGACCGCCCCCGCGAGGGCAGTCCAGCCGTTCTCGAAGGGATCGGGGGCGTGGGGGCGCCCCGAACTCGCCAAAGCGGTCGCGGTGTCGACCGCGCGCCCGACGCGCGGAGCGAGGAGCGCCACGCCGACCACGAGGAAGAAGGCGAACAGGGGGAGGCGTCGGGCGAGGAGCTTCTCCCCTTCGCAACGCAGCAGCCGCACCACGCGCCTCACGAAGACCCCGCCAGCTCGTGGTAGAGCTCCTCGAGGGTCTTCGCGCGGGGCCGCAAGGCCGATACGGGGACTCCGCCGCCCACGAGGGCGCGGTTGAGCTGGGCGGATTCCTCCGCGGGCAGTTCGACGACGATGCCCCCCGGTCGGAGTTCGGCACGGGAGACCTGGGGGAGGGCGCGGGCAAGTTCGAGCGCGCGCTCGGATTCCGTGGTGTCGACCTCCACGCGAGCGGCCTCGGGGTGGAGGAGCTCGGCCACGCTCCCCGCCGCGACGACCCGGCCGCCCTCGATGATGGCCACCTCGTCGCAAGCGAGCTCCACCTCGTGGAGCATGTGGCTGGAGAGGAGGACGGTCTTCCCCTCGGCCCTGAGTTCGGCGATGAGCTGGCGGATGCGGACGACCGCCGGCGGGTCGAGACCGCTCATGGGTTCGTCGAGCACCACCAGCTCGGGATCGTGAAGGATGGCGGCGGCGATGCCCAAGCGCTGGCGCATGCCGGTGGAGTAGCCGCGGTAGGGATCGCCCCCGCGATCTGCGAGGCCGACCCGCTCCAAGGCGCGCCGTACCGCCGCCTCGTCGACACCTGCCGGGCGGGCGAGCCGACCCAGGAGGAGGAGGTTCCGGGCACCGGAGAGGTAGGGGTAGAAGGCTGGCCCTTCGATGAGCGCCCCCACCCGCGAGAGCACCGACAGGCGGCGCGTGGGCATGGCCTCGCCGAGGAGCAGGACCTTCCCGGCGCTCGGCTTCACCAACCCGAGGAGGCAGCGGAGGGTGGTCGACTTCCCGGCCCCGTTCTGCCCGAGCAGTCCGAACACCGACCCCCGGGGGACCCGAAGGTCGAGGCCGTCCACCGCGCGGGTGGCCCCGTAGGACTTCACGAGGTCTCTGGTTTCGGCGACGGTGTCCACGGGCCGAAGTCTATCCGCTCTCCCGAGGCGAGGCCCACCTCTGCGCGCAGCCCTCCGCCGGCCTTCGGACGGGGCTCTCGCTCGTGGTAGAAGATCCTTCATGCGCGAGCTTCGCTTCGAGCCCGGCTTCCTCGACCACCCGGACGGCTCGTGCCTGGTCTGCTACGGGAAGACCCGGGTGCTCTGCACCGCAGTGGTCGAGCAGGGGGTCCCCCGTTGGCTGGGCGAGGGCGCAGGCGGCTGGGTGACCGCCGAATACTCCATGCTGCCGGGCTCGGTGGGCCAAGGGCGCAAGAAGCGCGAACGGGGCAAGCCGGACGGACGGAGCGTGGAGATCCAGCGCCTGATCGGACGGAGCTTGCGGGCCGCGGTCCGCCTCGACCTGTTGGGCCCCAGAACGGTGACCTGCGACTGCGACGTGCTCCAGGCCGACGGCGGCACCCGCACCGCCGCCATCAGCGGAGCCTGGGTCGCCCTCCACGGGGCGCTGGCGCGCGTCGCCGCAGAGGCTGGCCTGGCAGGCCCCGGAGAGCTCCTGCGCGGTCCGCTCGCCGCGGTCAGCGTGGGGATCGTGGACGGCGAGGTCGTTTGCGACCTCGACCACGCCGCCGACGCCCGCGCGGAGGTCGACATGAACGTGGTGATGCTCGGCGAAGAATTCGTCGAGATCCAGGGGACCGGCGAGAAGGGCACCTTCACGAGCGCACAGCTCGACGCCTTGCTCGCCGCCGCCAGACAGGGCATCCGGGCCATCCGCGAGGCCCAGCGGGCGGCGCTCGAGGGCTGACCTCCGATGCGGCGGGGGCTGCTGCGGCAGTGGGCGCGGTGGATCCTGGGCGTCGGGCTGGGAGCGCTCGCCCTGCTCGCGGCCCTCGAGGTCGGCCTGCGCTTCGTCCCGGGCGACCACCTGCCGACCGAGGAGTACCGGCTGTTCCGCTTCGACGAGCGGCTCGGCTGGCGCCTGCGCCCTGGGCTCGAGGCCACCGTTTCCAGCCCCGGGGAATACCGGCACCGGATCCGCGTCAACGCGCGAGGCTTCCGGGGGGCCGCGTGCGATCCGCGGGCACCCCTGCGCGTGGCGCTGGTGGGCGATTCCTTCTTGGCCGGGCTCGGCGTGCGCGACGACGAGCTCGTCTCGTCCCGCCTCGCCGCGGCCCTGGGTGAGGGGGTCTCGGTCGGCAACTACGGCGTCCCCGGCTACGGCCAGTTGCAGGAACTCCTCCTCCTCGAAGAGCTCCTCCCGCGAGACCGCCCCGACCTGGTGCTCCTCTTCCTCTACGTGCGCAACGACCTCGATGACAACGTCGGCACCTTCGACGCCGCCCGGAGCGTCCCGCGCCCTCGAGCGCGCCTGGACGCCCAGGGGCGCCTGCGCTGGGACGAGGGCCCGGTGACGCGTCCGCGCCCGCGGCTCGGCCAGCTCGCCGAGGTGCTCGGGATGCTGTCTTGCACGGCCCGGCTCCTCGGAACCCTCGGAGCCGATCGCGGCGACGCCGCCGCGGCCCGACGCTCCGGCCCGCCGGCGGAACTGCGCTACTGCCGGAAGGTCCTCGCCTCGCCGGAGGAGGAGGCGCTGCGGGTCACCGTGGCCCTGGCGCGGCGCTTCGTCGCCCGGGTCCGCCGGGTGGGCGCACGCTGCGGGGTGGTCCTCGTCCCCACGCGCTGGCAAGTCGAGGACACCGCCTGGCGCGCCCTCCGCACGGCGGAGGGGGAGGCGGCGCGCGGCCTGGTGCGGGAGGAGCCCCAGCGGAGGCTCTTCGCCGAGCTGCGCGCCGCAGGAATCCTTTGCTTGGACCTTCTGCCCGCGCTTCGTGCGCGGTCCGGGCGGCTCTACTACCCCTGGGAGACCCACTGGACGGCGGCGGGCCACGCGGCGGCGGCCGAGGAGCTCCTTCGCTGGCTCCGCGCCGAGGGGCTCGTCGAGCCGCGCGACCGCGCGCAGCGCTCGGCGCTCGCGGGGAGCGGGGGCGCGGCCGAGTAGCGGCGGGCGGTCTCCGGGGGCCGGGTTCCCCGTCAGTCCTCGCCGAGGAGCTCGCTGAGGAGCACGGGGCGGAGCCCGCGCGCGGAGAGCTCATCGAGGAGGCGCGCGGTGATGGCCCGCACGCGCTCCGGGTCCACGCCCCCGTCGTGCAGCAAGGCGATGCCGCCGGGGCGGAGCCGGGCGACGATGCGCCGCACGACCCGCTCCGGGGGGCGGACGCCGGTGTCCAGGCCGCGCGCCTGCCAACCGACGACCTCCACGCCGGCGTCGCGGGCGGCGGCGGCGAGGGCGTGGTTGGCGAGCCCCATGGGGGGTCGGTAGAAGCGCGGGGGGCGCCCGAGGAGGGCGCCGAGGGTGCGCTGGCAGGCCTCGATCTCGGCGCGCATGCGCGCGCGCCCGTAGAAGTTGGTCCACGGCGAGTGGCGCTGGGAGTGGTTCTCGACCTGGTGCCCTTCGGCGGCGAGGCGGCGCACGAGTTCGGGATGCGCCGCCGCCCGTTCGCCCACGCAGAAGAAGGTCGCGCGGACGCCGCGCGCCGCGAGGAGCTCGAGGAGGGCGGGGGTGGCGCGCGGATCCGGACCGTCGTCGTAGGTCAGGGCCACGCGACCGCCGTCGGCTCGGCCCCCACAGCGGGCGCGGACGAAGAGGCCCGAGCGGAGGGAGGTCGTCCCCCACACCCCCAGGCCGAGCGCCACGCACGCGAAGGCGAGGAGCGCGGGAGCCCGCGCCGCGGGCATGGGGAAGAAGGCTCCGCCTAGGGCGAGGGCCGTGAGCCCGAACGCAACCGCGCGAGCGCGACTCACGGGGCCTCGACGCGCAGGAGGGCGCGCTCGCCCCAGCGCGAAGAGAGCTCGAGGAGCACGCTGCGCGGTCGCGCGGCGCAGCCCACGGCGGCAGGAGCGAGCTCGCCCGAGACGAGCGCCACGGCGAGGGCGGCGGCGCTGGCCGCGGCCGAGGGGTGCTCCCCGGTCCAGCCGAGAGGCGCGCCGCGCGCGCCGGGCGCGAGGGTCCAGCGCAGGTCGGCGTGGTCGTCTGCCGGCCCGGGCAGGGAGGAGCCCAGGGCGAGCAAGCGCAGCCGCGCGAGGGGCGGGGCGGAGCCGCCGACCACCAACACGGCCCCGCCCTCGTCGAGGCCACGGCCCGGGCAGAGGGCCGCCGCGGCGTCGCGCGCGGTGGGGGTGCGCTCGTCGAGGGCGCCGAGGAGGGAGGGCGCATCCTCGCCTCGAGCGCGTCGTCGCCCGGCGGCCAGGACGCAGCAGGCGAACGAGAGCTCGCCCTGCACGAAGGTCTGGTTCTCTCCGTGGAGCCCGAGGGCGCGGGCGACTTCCCCGGCGGCGGCGTTGTGCACCGAGGAGGTGAAGGCGCGAGGGCTGGGCGGGGCAGCCTCCGGCCCGAGGAGCGGGGCGAGGAAGGCCTCGGTCTCGGTGAGGCTGCCCCAGGCGGTCCCCAGATAGACCCCCGCGTGCGGGTCGAGCGCGCGCTCGCCGGTGGCCGCGCGAGCGAGGGCGAGGGCGAGGGAGGGGAGTCGCGCGCGCCGGCGGTGCGGACCGGGAGGCGGGAGCGGAGCGGTGCGCGCGCACGGCAACGCGACGGCCGCCCCAGCAACGGCGTAGCTCGTGACCTCGAGGGGCGCGGGCGGCCCCACCGGGAGCGCCGCGGTGGCGCGCTCGGGGGAGGCGAGGACCAAGGCGGCGTTGTTGCCGCCGAAGCCGAAGGAGGTGCTGAGCACGGTCCCTGGGGCTGCGGGCGAGGGGGCGAGCGCGGGGGCGACGGGCAGGGCGCGGCG
>RFHU01000129.1 GCA_003695705.1 Planctomycetota bacterium | reverse complement strand
CGCTCGCGCTCCTCCCCCGCCCCGACTTCCCCGGCGCCGTGGCCAGCGCCCGCGAGGCGATCGCGCGCGCCCCCGGTCGTGCCACCGCCCACATGCAGCTCGCCTGGCTTCTGCTCGATCCCCGCCGCCCGGCGCGCTCCGAAACCGAGCGCGCCGAGGGCTGGGCTCGCGCGGCCCTGGCCCTCGAACTCGGGCCGACCCTTCCGCGCCTGCTCCTCGCCGCCGGAGAGCTGGAGATCGGTCGAGGGCTCGAGTCGGGCGACGAAGGGGCCTTCCTTCGCGCCCGAGCGCTCCTCGCGCGCGCCGTGCGGCGCGAGCCCCGTCTGCGCGGCGCCGTGCTGGGGCGCCTCGAAGGCCGCCGCGCCCAACTCGGGGCGCACCTCGGCGCCCTGCGCGAAGCCGTGGAGCGCACCCGATGACGCCGCGCGCCCGGAGCGCGCTTGCCGGCGCGTTCGTGGCGCTCGTCTCGCTCCTCCTCTGCTCTCAGCCCGTGTGGAGCCTCGACTGGGGCTGGCACCTCGCCACCGTGGAACGCCTGCTGGCCGAGGGCCGCATTCCGACCGACGACATCTTCAGCTACGCGAGCAACCACCCCTACGAGCCCGTCCACTTGCTCTTCCAGCTCCTCCTCGGCGGACTCGTGCGCGCCCTGGGGCTCGAGCTCGGCCTGAGCTCCTTCCGCTGGCTGGCAGGGGCGGCGTTGGGCGTTGTCCTCCACGCAAGCCTTCGTCGCCGCGGGGCGGGGGCCGGCCCCTCCGCTCTTCTCGCCCTTCTCGTCGTCGCGGCCAGCGAGCACCGCGTCATGGTGCGCCCCCACCTCTTCACGTGGATCTTCCTGCCCCTCCTCCTCAGCGGTCTCCTTGCCTACCGCGACGGGCGAACGGACCGCCTCGCCTGGCTGGTCCCCCTCTTCCTCGCCTGGACCTACGCGCATCCCGCTGCGGTCTACGGCGGGCTCGCGCTGCTCGGCTTCGTCGGCGTGGAGCTTGCTCGCTGGCTGCTCGCCTCGCCCCGTGCACCGAGCGGGCGCCGCCTGCGCCGCCTGGTCGGCTGGGGGCTGGCGGCGCTCCTCTGCTTGAACGCGGGGCCGCTGGGACCGGGCCTCGTCCCCTACCTGCTGAACCACGCCCGCCTGCAGCGCGAGCTCCACAACCAGGAGCTGCACGCGCTCCTCCCCCCCTACAGCCCAGGGCAGGCCCTGGGCCTCGCGCTCCTGGCGGGCGGCCTGGCCCTGGCGCTGCGCCGCTGGCGGCGTCTCGACCTCACGCTTTCCCTCGGCAGCCTGTCCTTCCTCGGCCTCGCGCTCGCGGTCGCCCGCGAACTCCCCCTGGCGCTCATCGTGGGGGCGCTGACCGTGGCGCCCCACGTGGGAGCCGCCACCCGTGCCCTTCGCCGCCGCGCCGGCGGCGGCGCGGTCCTGGCCCTCGGGTCCCTCGCGATCCTCCCCGTCCTCCAGACCGCCTGGCGGCTGGAACGGGACCGGGGGCTCTTGCGGGTGGGCCTGCGCCCCGGACGCTACCCGGTGGGCGCGGCCGACTGGATCGAGCGCCATCGCCCGCGGGGACGGATCTACAACACGAGCGGCGCGGGCAGCTACCTCGTCTACCGCCTGGCGCCGCGCCGAGCCGGCGGACCCGGCTGGCAAGTCCACACGGACGGCCGCATGCCCATGTTCCGCGAAGCGCTGCGCGAGGCCCGAGAAGGCTTCGCCCTCGTCGAACGCCGCTGGAGGCCGGAGATCGTGGTCGTGGACTTCCTCCACGGCCCTTTCGAGGCCCACCGCTTCGAAGCCGAGCCGACCTTTCGGGAGCACTACCGCCTGGTGCACGTCTCCGCGGGGGGCAAGGTCTATTTGCGCCTCGGGGCCGGAAACGACGCGCTCCTCGCCCGCGAAGGGTACGAGGAACTGCGCTTCGTGGGCACCTTCTGGCCAGGGCGGCGCGAGCGTGCGCCGGACGGCGGCTGGATCCAGCCCCTGCCGCCGCCGCGCAATCCGGCCCGACTCGCCGCGGAGGCGGCCCGCGCGCGCCGACTGGACCCCTCCCTCGGCTGGTTGTGCCCGCGCGGTCCGCAGGCCGCGTCGGCGGGCGACCAAGGCTTGTTGAGACGCGGGTTCGGACAGTAGGCTGAGCCCGTGCGCGAGTTCTTGGAGAAGCTCCAGGAAGACCAGCGGAGGATGCGCAAGTTCCTCCGCTCCCACGCCCTGCACTTCAAGCGCATGGGCGAAGTGCTCGCGAACGTGCGCCTGGGCGGCGGTCGGGTGTTCGTCATTGGCGAGCCTCCCCTCGACGGCATCGCGACCGTCGTGGCCGAGGAGTACTTCGCCTTCTTGCCCGCGCTCCCCTTGCGGCTGGACCGGCCTCGCCCGGACTCGGTGGACGACGAATCGGAGCCGCCCGCCACCGTGCGCGAGGCCGCCGCGCGGCAAGCCGCACGCCACTTCCACCGCGGCGACTGCCTGGTCGCCTTCCTGCACGAGGCCGACGACCGCGAGACGCGCATGGTCCTCGAGCGGGCCCGGGCGCGCCGGGTGCGCATCCTCATCGTTGCCGGGCTGGGGGCCAAGAACGCCGAGACCAAGCGCCTGGCCAAGGTGCTCCTCGCCCTCCCCACGCGCGGCATCAAGACCGTGTGCGAGTCCTGCTTCGTCTGCGCGCGGATCATGGCGCGCGTCGCCCGCGCCGCCTTTCGCGGGAGCGGCGAGGACGAAGAACGCCTGGTGCAAATCTCTTGCGAGACCTGCAACGAGCTCGTCTTCTTCGAGGAGTCCCTCCGCGGACGCCGCGTGACCTGCCCCCTCTGCGAGGCCAAGACCCTCGTGCCGCGGAGCGCCCAGCGCCGCGGAGAACGCGCCGCGGCGCTCCCCGCGGCGGCTCCGCTCGGGGCGCCCCTCCCCGGTCGCCGGCGCCTCAAGCCGTCGGTCATGGAGCTGCCCACCCTCGACTCGGAAGACCTCGAGGACTCGGTCGACGACGCCGACGCCGAGCCACCCGAGCCGTCCTCTGCGGACCTGCCCGAGGAGCTCGAAGGCATCGAGCTGGGCGAGCCACGGACCCGGGCACAGAAGCTCGAAGGCCAACCCAGCGAAGCGCACGCAGGACTCGCCTCGACCGCCCCCGCCCGTCCCCCTTCCTGGGAGGGGCCCAGCTTCGGCTCGGACATCCGGGTCGGTTCGGAAGTCGTCTCGGTTGCCTCCGGCGATCTCCCCGGCGGTGCGGGTCGCGGCGAGCGCGCCGAAGCCCCCGCCGAGCCCGACCCCTTCGCCTACGAGGAGGCCTACCTGGCGGGGCCCAAGCCCACCGACTCGGGCGAGGCCTCCGAGGCCTCCTCCGACCAGGGGGGCGAGCTCCCCGTTTCGCGTCGCGTCTCCGCCCGCTTCACCGCCGAGGAGTGCGCGCTGCGCTGGGGACGCGGCGGCTTTCCCGACGAGACGGGTCCCGTGCACGCGCTGGTTCGCCTCGATCCAGGGGGACTGACCTTCCTGCTCAACCCCGACGACGAGGCCTGCGGCACCTTGCAGGAGGGCGACGAACTCTTCGTTCGCCTGGAGATTCCCGCCTTCCTCGAGCCGATCCTGGTGCGCGGCCTGCTGGAGGACATCCGCGGGATCTCGGGGAAGAGCAGCTGCGAAGGGGCCCGCGCCCAGCTCCGCTTCCAGGCGATGGATGCCGGCGTGCGGCGTAAGATCGAGCGCGCCGTCGACAACATGGAGGCCGCAGCCACCTAGCGGCCTCGCAACGACCGGACTCGAGGAACGCGTTGGAGCCCACCAAGGAAGAACTCCTCTTCGGCAGGATCGCCGTCCACAACAAGCTCATTACCTCCGAGCAGCTGCAGAAGGCCGTCGCCCTGCGCCGCCAGACCGACGACGTCAACCAAGACCTCGGTCGGATCATCAAGGCGCAGGGCTTCTTGGACGACAAGCAGTACCGCAGCGTCCGTCGGGCCCAGGAGAAGGCCCTCGTCTCCAAGGGGCATCCTCCGCAGGCCGCCAAATACCTGGCCCGCGGCATGAACGCCGACGGCTCGGCCCCGGGCGCGGCCTCCCCGACGGCGCAGGCTCCCGAGCCCGCGCCGCCGCCGGCCCCCGAACCCGTTCCGGAGCCCGAGCCCTTCGAGCCCGATGCCATCGAACCCGCCGAAAGACCAGCGCCCGAACCGGTGGCGGCCGTCGCGGCGGAGCCAAAGCAGCCCAAGCGGCATCGGAGGCCCGTCGACCCCACGGCGCGCAAGACCATGACCGCCTTGCTCAAGAAGGCGCGCGAGTCGGGAGCCTCGGACTTGCACATGTCCTGCGGCGCCAAACCCTTTTTCCGCCTCCACGGGCAGATCCAGTTCCTCAACATGCAGCCGATCACGCCCAAGCAAGGCGAACTCTACGCGGCGGCCTTGGTGTCGGACGAGGAGTGGTCCCTGTTCCGCGAGCGCAACGACTGGGACGGTTCCATCGACCTCGGATCCTTGGGCCGCTTCCGCGCCAACCTGCTCCGGCAGCGGCGCGGGATTTCGGCGGTCTACCGGGTGATCAACAACAAGATCCCGACCCTCGCGGAGCTAGGCCTCCCCGAGTCCTTCGAGCGCTTCACGACCTTCCACCAGGGCTTGGTCTTGGTGACCGGAGCCGCGGGATCGGGCAAGTCCTCCACCCTGGCCGCCCTCATCGAGCTGGTGAACCAGAACCGCAAGGATCACATCATCACGATGGAGGACCCGATCGAGTACGTCTTCGAGGGCAAGCAGTGCAACGTCACCCAGCGGCAGATCGACGTGCACACCCTTTCCTGGGGAAACGCCCTCCGCGCCGCCCTGCGCGAAGACCCGGACGTGATCATGATCGGGGAGATGCGCGACCTCGACACGGTCCAGCTCGCCATCACCGCGGCCGAGACCGGCCACCTGGTCTACGGCACCCTCCACACCACGAGCGCCACCCGAACCATCGACCGCTTGCTCGACGTGTTCCCTCCCGGAGAGCAGTCCCAGATCCGCGCGATGGTTTCCGAGTCCCTCAAGGGGATCATCTCCCAGATGCTCGTGCCCACCCCCGACGGCAAGGGCCGCAACTGCGCCTACGAGGTGCTGGTGTGGACCCCCGCGGTGGCCAACCTGATCCGCGAAGGGACCACCTACAAGCTCACCTCGGTGCTCCAGACCGGCAAGAAGCTGGGCATGGTCATGATGGACGAGTCGCTCAAGCGCCTCGTTCAGGAAGGCAAGCTCAGCAAGGAATACGCCCGCACGGTCGCGACCAACCCCAAACTGTTCAACTAACAGCCCTCGGGGGGACCGTCCTTCCTGCAGACGCCACCAGGGGGAGGAGGCCTCAGGGCTGCCACAAGCCGTGGTCGACGCCTCCCTGGAGGTAGATCGCGCACTTGCCGAAGCCCGGCAGCTCCATGGGCGGGAGGGCGACCTGGCCGCCCGCCGCCGCGGCCTCCCGGACCGCGGCCTCCGCGTCGTCCACCCCGAGGTAGGGCCGCACCCCCGGCGCCTCGTCCTCGCGCAAGGGGGCGCGTACGCCGAGGAGACCGCCGCCTTCGAGCGGGGCCGTGCGCGCGTTCCCCAGGCCGGGCTCCGGAGGCCCGAAGCGCACTCCGTGGAGCTTCTCGTACGCGACGCAAATGGCGTCCACGTCCGGCGTGACGATCTCGAGGTAGTGGATTCGCATCTACGGCAACCCCTTCCGCCGGTCTGGAGACGAAGAGCCGGTGGGCCCCGGGGGCGTGCACCGGCCTCGCGAGCAGGAGGGCGTCGTCCGGGCGCGCGGTCCGGCCGGGCCGGACCGCGCGGGACCGATCAGTCGTCCCAGCCGTCGAAGTCGTCGAAGCCGTCTTCGCCGCGGGCGTCGCGCTCTTCCCTGCGGTCGAGGCCGCCCACGTCGCCGTCGTCGAGCTTGGAGGGATCGAGGGAGTCCATGTCCTCGGGGGGCTTCTCGGCGCTGAGCACGACTTCGTGCAGGATCGCCTTCTTGACCTTGCCCTCGATGGTCTCGAGGACACTCTCCTCCACGTCGATCTCTTCCACGAGCCCGCGGGCCACGATGACCCCGCCGTGGACCGGCTCGAAGTCCTTGAGTTCCTCGATGTCGCTGAGGTCGACCTTGTAGCGAACGGGCTTCTTGCCCTTCTTCCACGTGTCGCGCTCGATCACCCACATGTCGACCTTCTCCAGGTCGATCTTGCCGTCCTCGTCGCGCACGTCCTTGAAGGGGTCCTCGGGCTCCTTCCCGTCGGCGCCCGCGGCCCGGAAGCCGCTGCGCTCGTCCTCGGGGAAGTAGGGGTCCTCGGCCGCACCGTCCGCGACGGCCTTCTCGGCCTCCTCGCGCCACTCCTTGAGGACGGTCTCCACGCGGATCAGCTCCTCGACGAGGCGCGCCTCGGCCTCCGCGTCGCCGACTTTCCCCTTCTTCTTGGGGTCCTCGGCCGCCCAGTCCTCCTCGCTCCACGAGTCGCCGCCGCGGTCGCCGTTGTCCGCGCTGTCGTCCCAGACCTCGTCGCCCCACTCCTCGAAGCCGCCGCTCCAGTTGCCGTCTTCCTCCCTGTCCCCGGAGAGTTCGGCGGCCTTTTCCTTCTTCTCCACCTTGGGGAGGAGGACCACACGGCCGAGAATGGTCTCGAGCTGTTCCTCGTCGGGGATGCCGTCGCCGTTCCGGTCGCGAGCCTTGCGCGCGGCGGCCAGGTCGTCGGCGTCGATGTCGCCGTCGCCGTCCATGTCCTTGGCTTCGGCGGCCGCCGTCGCGCCGGGCAGGCCCCCGCCCACTTCTTCCCCGCTGGGCAGCGGGCTGCCGCCGGTGGCGCCGCCCACGCCGCCCGAGGCGCCGCCCAGGCCGAAACCGGGTCCGTTGGCGCCGCCCGCAAAGCTCGCGCCCCCGCCGGGGACGCTCAGGCCGGGCAGGCCGTCGAGGCCTTCCTCGAGGCCGTCGGCGTCGGCGGCGTCGGTCGAGAGGTCCAGGCCTCCGTTGCCACCGTAGGCACCGGGGTCGGTGGGGTCGTAGGGGCCGGCGATGGTCCCGTCGGGATTGAGCGGAATGTCGACGTAGCCATCCCCGTCGCGGTCGTATCCGTACGTCCCGTTGGGGTCGGTGATGATCCGCCCCACTCCGTCGCCGGTCCCGTCGCCGCCGTTGAGGAGGCGGTCCCGCTCTTCGCGGAGCTGGTTGATCTGATCGAGCAAGTCGTCGTCTTGCCCGCCGCCGGCGAGCCACCGCTGGAGGAGCGTGCTGATCAGTTCCCCGAGGATGTCCACGCCCTTGTCGGCGAGCTTGTCCCAGAAGCCGGGCTTCTTGTTGGCCTCCTGCTCGGACTCGATGCGGGCCTGCACTTCTCCGAGGCGCCCGACCATGCCGGCGGTCTCCGCGTTGGTCCGCTGGGCCATGCGCTGGTACTCGGCCGCCTTGAGGAGCGCTTGCTCGGCGTTCCGCAGGTGCAGGCTGCGCACGGCGGGGTCGGTCGCCCGGTCGGCCTGGGCCCGCTCCGCCTGGGCCTCCTTCAGCTTGTCCTGGGCGAGCTGCTCGTAGATCGCGGCTTCGCGCTGCCCCGCCTCGCGGATGCGGTCTACGTCCTCGGAGCCCTGCCCAAAGGCCGGCACGGCGAAAGCAGACAGGGCGACAACGCACCACAGCGACTTACGAATCATGAATCCTGTTCCCTTCCGTGGCCCGGAGAGCCCACCGGCCACCCGTTAGCAAGGGTCCGACCGAACGCTTGTAACTCATAAGTCCTTTTCCAATTTGCCCAAGTCTTCTTTTCACGGTCGGCGGGAGAAACGCAAGCGGGTGAAACTGCGACGATTCGAACCGCCGAGCGCCCACCCCCTGTCGCCGAACGGGCTCAGCTTCCCGGAACGAACCCGGGCCGCGGTGGTCCGGCTCCCGGCGCGGGGCGCCCCCCCGGAGCCCGGGGGCGAAAACCCTCGGGGCGCGTTCCGGGCACGGCCCCAGCGAAGGGCGGCCCGGCCGAAGGAGCCCCAAGCCAAGGCGAGGAGATCCAACCCCTTGCGGGTCGTGAGCGACTTGCACCACGGTCGAGGTCCTCTCCGGCGGGTTCCCTGCCACTTCCCCGTGGGGTCGGAGGAGACCGAGCAACCTCCGGCTCGCGGGCGGCGACGGGGCGAAGCCGCCGCGCGCGACGAGGCCCCGTCAGGGGACGATGCGCGTTCCTGCTTCCCCGCGCAAGGCCGCCAGCAAATGGCGCGGGCTGGTGACCACCGCCAGCTTCCCTCCGCCTTCGAGGAACTCGATCGCCCCTTGGATCTTTGGGCCCATGCTGCCCGCGGGGAACTCGCCCGCGGCCAGGAGGCGCTTCGCCTCGTCGACGGTCAGCCCTTCGAGGGGTCGCTCGTTGGGACCCCCGAAGTCGACGCACACCCGGTCGACGCCGGTGCTGAACACGAGGTGGCTGGCGCCGATCTGCAGGGCGAGCTGCGCGGAGGCCAGGTCCTTGTCGATTACGGCGGGCACCCCGCGCAGGCCCATCTCCGTGGGCACCACCGGAATGCCTCCGCCCCCGCAGCCCACCACCACGGCGCCGGCGTCGAGGAGGGTGCGGATCGCCCACTCTTCGACGATCCGCCCCGGTCGGGGAGAGGGCACGACCCGCCGCCAGCCGCGCCCCTTCTCGTGGACCATGTTCCAGCCCTGCTCGGCGATCTTGGCGCGGGCCTCCACCTCGGAGAAGAAGCGCCCGATGGGCTTGGTGGGGCGCTTGAAGGCCGGATCGTGCGGGTCGACCACGACCTGCGTGACCACCGCGGCCACCCGGTCGTCGAGGTCGCGGATGCGCAGTGCGTTCCCTAGGGCCTGCTGGATGTGGTAGCCGAGCGCGCCTTGGGTGTCGGCGTCGATGGAATCGAGCGGGATCTCGTGCACGTGGTCGCGCGCGAGTTCGCTGCGCCGCAGCATGAAGCCCACCTGCGGGCCGTTGCCGTGGGTGCAGGCGAGCTCCCAGCCTGCCTGCACGAGGTCGGCCAGGCGCTCCGCGGTACGACAGATGGCGCGGTACTGGTCGAGGACCGAGACGTGCTCCGGGCCGTCGATGATCGAGTTGCCCCCGATGGCGACAACGACGCGCTGCTTGCCCACATCCTGCCTCCGCCAGGGCTGAGAAGGGCGCGGAGTCTACCACCGGACTCGGCGCCCGTCCCCCAGAGCATGTAGAACGTAACCGGGAGGATGCCCGTGGCTTCGGACCAACAGCTCGAACAGCTCGAGGCGATCGCGAAGGTCGAGCTCCACCAGCACGTGGACGGTTCCATTCCGGTGGAGGTCACCTGGAGCCTCATGCGGCAGCACGGGCTCGCGCCCGTCGAGACCATGGAAGAAATGAAGCGCCTGTTGGTCCTTCAGCCCGAGGAGGAGGGCGCGGGCCTGCTCAAGTACCTCGACAAGTTCCACTACCCGCTCTGGGTCACGCAGTTCTACGAGAACATCGCCGAGGTGGCCTACGCCATCGCCCGCGAAGCGTATGCCCAGGGCGTGCGACTCCTCGAAATCCGCTACGCCCCCATCATTCACGTCTACGCCGGACTCACCCCCCGGCAGGCCATCGTCAGCCTCCTCGAAGGCCTCAACCGTGCCGAGGCGGAGCTGGAGGGCCTCACCTGCGGCGTCATCATCATCGCCATGCGCCACCAGGGGCCGCACATCGCCAAGATCATCGCCCGCCAGGCGGTGGCCGAAGGCCAAGGCCTGCACGACCGCGTGGGCGTCATCGGCTTCGACATCGCCGGGGCGGAGCGGGGCAACCCCCCCAAGCTGTTCCGCGAGGCCTACGAGATCGCCCGCCGCGGCGGGCTTGGCCTGACCGCGCACGCCGGCGAGGACGAAGGCCCTGAGTTCGTGTGGCAAGCCGTGGACGACCTCGGGGTGCGGCGGATCGGCCACGGCTGCTCGGCCGTGCAGGACAAGGAACTGCTGCGGCGCCTCGCCCGCGACCAGATCTGCATCGAGGCCTGCCTGACCTCCAACTACCACACCGGCGCCGTCGCCCGGGGCGAAGAGCATCCGGTGTTCACCTTCTTGCAGCACGGCGTGCCCGTGTCCATCTGCACCGACAACACCACCGTGTCGAACACCTCCCAGCTGCGGGAGAACCGGCTCCTCCTCGAACGCCTGACCATCGATGAGATCGCGGGCATCCACGACCGCGCTCGGGCCCACAGCTTCATCCCGGCCGAACGGCGGCGCGTGTAGCGCCGGACGGCCGCGCATGTAGCATGGGCCGCCATGAGCGGCTCCTACCTGGTCGAAGTCTCGCGCAAGGCCCCCGAGGCGGACCCTGCCGGGCAGCGCCTCCTCCGTCTGGCCCGCGCAGCGGGTTGCGCGGCCTCCGCCGCACGCGTCGCCGAACTCTACGAGTTCGGTCCGGTCCGGCGCGAAGACGCCGAGCGCATCGCGCACGAACTCCTCGTCGACCCGGTCCTCGACGAAGCGCGGGTGAGCGCCGCCGAGGCGCCCGGGACCGGCGCGCGCGAGGGGGAAGCCGTCCTCACCGTGCTCCGCCGCGACGGCGTCATGGATCCGGTCGCGCTCTCGGCGGTCGTCGCGGCCCGCGAACTGGGCCTCGAGCTCCAGCGCGTGCGCACGGCGCGCCGCTACTACCTGCGAGGAGAGGACCGAGCGCCTACGTCCGAGGCCCTGGCCCGCCTCGCCTCCGCCTTGCACAATCCCGTGGTCGACCGCGTGGTCCTCGGACCCGACGCGCTCCCGCCCCCGGTTCGCCCAAGCTCGGACCCCACGCTGCGCCGAGAGGTCCCCATCGCGGGCCTCGACGCGGAGGCGCTCGCGGCGCTCTCCCGGGAGCGCACCCTGGCGCTGGACGCGCAGGAAATGCGCTGCATCCAGGAGCACTACGCGCGGCTCGGGCGCGCTCCCAGCGAGCTCGAGCTGGAGACCATCGCCCAGACCTGGTCGGAGCACTGCAAGCACAAGACCCTCACCGGCCCGGTGCGTTTCCGCCAGCGCGCTGCCGGCGGCGAGGTGATCGCGGAGCGCCGCTACGAGAACCTCCTCCGCGAAACGATCTTCG
Organism: Planctomycetota bacterium; assembly: GCA_003695705.1. Classification (GTDB taxonomy): domain Bacteria; phylum Planctomycetota; class J058; order J058; family J058; genus J058. Next base: position 4,486 of record RFHU01000129.1, on the reverse strand, counting down.
CCGCCACCGAACGCCTGAACTGCGCGCGCTGCCTGTCGGTGTTCGTCGACAACGCCGGCGTCGTCCGCTTCGACGAGGAGTGGGGCGTCGCGGTCAAGGTGGAGACCCACAACCACCCCTCGGCCATCGAGCCCTACGGTGGCGCGGGCACGGGGATCGGCGGAGTGATCCGCGACATCCTCGGCACCGGGCTCGGCGCGCGCCCCCTGTTCAACATCGACGTGTTCTGCATCGGCGACCCCTGGGCCGAGGGACAGCCTCCGGGCACCATCCATCCCCGCGAGCTCCTGGCCGGGGTCGTCGACGGGGTCCGCGACTACGGCAACCGCATGGGCATACCGACCATCGCGGGCGCGCTGGTCAGCGAACCGCGCTACGTGGGGAACCCGCTCGTCTACGCGGGAACCGTGGGGCTGATCCCGACCCGCCACGTGGGGGGACGCCCGCGCCCTGGGGACTGGATCGTGTGCGTCGGCGGCCGCACGGGCCGCGACGGCATCCACGGCGCAACCTTCTCCTCCGACGCCCTGCACAGCGAGAGCGAGACGCAGAGCGGCGGTGCGGTGCAGATCGGCAACCCCATTGCGGAGAAAATGCTCGCCGACGTCCTCCTCGAAGTCCGCGACCGCGGCTGGCTGAGCGCGGTGACCGACTGCGGCGCGGGCGGCTTCTCGAGCGCCATCGGCGAAATGGCGGAGGGCCTCGGGGCGCGGGTGGACCTCGCGCGCGCTCCCCTGAAGTACGCCGGGCTGGAGCCCTGGGAGGTGTGGATCTCCGAGGCCCAGGAGCGAATGGTCCTCGCCGTTCCGCCAGCGCACGGACCGGCGCTGCTGCAAGCCTTCGCCGCCGAGGACGTGGAGGCCACCCGCCTTGGGACCTTCGACGACTCCGGCCTGCTGCGGGTGTTCTGGGGCGAGACCCTGGTGGGCGAGCTCGATCTCGAGTTCCTCCACGACGGCCTCCCCCGGCGCGTCCGCGACGCGGAGTGGCAGGCCCCGGCGGCGGAGCCCTTCGCCTGGCCCGAGGGCGCCGACGCGCAGGCGCTCCTCGAGGCGATCCTGGCCACCCCCACGGTCTGCTCGAAGGAGTGGATCCTGCGGCAGTACGACCACGAAGTGCAGGGCACGAGCGCCCTCAAGGCACTCGTCGGGGTGCGCGCCGCAGGCCCCGGCGACGCCGCGGCGGTCGCGCCCCTGCCGGGCTCGACCCGGGGCGTGGTCGTCGGCCTGGGCCTGAACCCGCGCCACGGCGACGCCGATCCCTACCAAATGGCCCTCGGCGCGGTGGACGAGGCCTTGCGCAACCTGGTCGCCGTGGGCGCCGACCCTGCGGAGGCGGCGGTGCTCGACAACTTCTCCTGGGGCGACTGCCGCCTCCCCGACCGCCTGGGGGCCATGGTCCTCGCCTGCGAAGGGTGCCGCGACGCCGCCCTGGCCTACGGCGTGCCGTTCATCTCCGGCAAGGACTCCCTCAACAACGAGTACGAACTCCCCACGGGCGAGCGCGTGGCCATTCCGCACACCCTCCTGGTCACGGCGGTGGCGGTGTGTGAGGACGTGCGCGCGCTCACCAGCATGGACTTCAAGGGGGCAGACCATCCCGTGCTGCTCGTGGGCGAGAGCCAGCCCGCCCTGCGAGGGTCGCTGGCCGCCGAGGTGCTCGGATGCTCGGGAGGCGAAGGACCCCGCGTCGACCTCGCGCGCGCCCCCCGCGTGCTGGGGGCGGTCCACGCCGCCTTGCGCGGCGGCGGCGTGCTCGCCTGCCACGACCTCTCCGAAGGCGGCCTGGCGGTTGCCGCGGCCGAAATGGCCTTTGCCGGAGGCGTGGGCCTCGAGCTCGACCTCGCGCCCCTCCTCGCCGACGGCCTGGATCCGCTCGCGGTCTTGTTCAACGAGGCGCCCACCCGCTTCCTCCTCGAAGTCGAGCCGCGGCAGCTCCAGGCGGTGGAGGAGGCCCTCGGCGACTTCCCCTGGACGCGCATCGGCCGCACGGTCGCCGACCCTCGCCTGCGCGCCCGCGGCCCGGAGGGCTGGGTGCTCGACGCCCCGCTCCCCGACCTCGAGGCCGCCTGGCGGAGGCCCCTCCAAGAGCTCTACGCCTGACCGCCCCGGGCCTCGCGGCCACCTCCCGCCGCTTCGCCCGCAGGTGCCAAAGATTCGTCACTCCCGCCCGTCGGGGCAGGCCGCTAGGCTGGCGGGAGCCTCCCCGACAGGAACGGACGAAGCGCCCGGCAGCCCTTCCGGCCCGACCGCGAACCGGCGGGCGACGCCCTCCGCAACCCCGCCCAGGGAGACTGCTAGACTCACCTCGCCACGAGGAAAGGAGCTTCCATGCGGTCCTCACTTTGGATCCTCTCGCTCGCCCTCTCCGCGCCCGCCGCCTGTGCGACCCTGGCGCCCGCTCCCGCCTACGCGGACGACGACGACGACGACGAGTACGAGTCGAACTGGATCGGGGCGCGGCTCGGGATCTGGTACCGCCCCGAGATCCACATGCGGGCGGACGTGGGCGGCAACCAAGGGGGCCTGCTCGGGCTCATCGGCGGAACGGACTTCGACATCGAGCGCACCCTGGGCGTCGAGCAGAACATCCACTCCGAATACACGCCGGACCTCAACCAGAACGCCCTCTGGGAACTCGAGTTCTTCGTCGATACCGACTTGTTCAGCGTCTACGTAACCCTGGTGCCACCCTACGAGTACCACGGCACCAAGACCCTCACCGAGCAGATCGAGTTCGGCGGACAGGTCTTCAACGCCTCGACCAACGTGAAATCGGTCTTCGAGCAAATGCTGGTCAGCCTGGACGCGACCTTCAACATCTTCGACAACCGCTACTTCAAGCTCGCGCCCCTGGCCGGGATTCGCTTCTTGCTCATCGACTGGGAGCTCGAAGAGACCACCGGCGGACTGAAGGCGGACACCTCGGACATCGACTCCCCCTTCTCCTGGGAAGACTTCGAGATCTTCCCCACGCCGGAGCTGGGGCTCGACGTGCGGGTCGGGTATCGGGACATCTTCGAGGTCGGCGGGCGCGTGTCGGCCTCGTACGTGCAGTACCTCGACATGGAGGGCGGCACCTACCGCGCCGAGCTCTTCGTGCGCCTCTACCCGATCCCGATCCTCGGCATCGAGGTCGGCTACCGCTTCCTCCTCTACGACATCAGCTCGCGCACCGACGATCCGACCCAGAACTGGGACTTCGACCTGGAATTCTCCGGTTTCACCGCGGCGGTGACCCTGCGCTTCTGACCCCTGACGCGTCGCGCCAAGTCGCGCTCAAGGGCGCGGCCCTTCCTTGCCGACAGGTGGGGAGGAGGGCTGCATGCACGTCGTCGCCGTTGCCAACCAGAAGGGCGGGGTGGGCAAGACCACCGCTTCCATCTCCCTCGCCGCGAGCTTGGCCAAGAAGGACCTGCGCGTCCTCCTGGTGGACATGGACCCCCAGGGCAACTGCGGCGCGGGGCTCGGCGTCGCCTGCGGAAGCGAGGAAGCCAGCCTCTACGAAGTGCTCGCCCGGGGGACGCCCATCGAGCGCGCTGCGAAGTGCACCCCGCATCCCGCCCTGGAAACGCTGCGCCTCCTCCCGGCGGGCCCTCGCCTGGCTCGTGCCGAGAGCGAACTGCCGGGGCAAGTGGCCTTCGACGAGCTCCTCAAGCACCGCCTGGCCCGAGTGCGCGACGACTACGACCTGGTCGTCGTCGACTGCCCGCCTTCGCTCGGCGCGTTGACCATCAACGGCCTCGGGGCGGCCGACCTCGTCCTGGCCCCCGTTCAGTGCGAGTTCTTCGCGGCCCGCGGCGTCGTCAAGCTCGTCGAGCTCGTCCGCACGGTCCGCGAACGGCGCAATCCAGCCCTCGCCCTGCGGCTGGTCCCCTCGCTCTACGACAAGCGGAACAACATCTGCCGCGCGGTGCTCGCCGAGTTGCGCAAGACCTTCCCCAGCGAAGTCAGCGAGGTGGTGGTGGGGGTCGACACGCGGGTGCGCGAATCGCAAGCGCGCGGGACGCCCCTGTGCGTTTTCGCCCCGCGCAGCCGCGCGGCCGTCGCCTACACCGCCCTCGCCGAAGAAGTGCGCGGGCTCATGGCCCAAGGAGCCCGGCATGCCCAAGCCGCTTGACCCGACGGGGCTCGCGGGCGCCTTCGCCCCGGGAACCCCCACCGCCCTGGACTTCTTCATCCCGCCTCGGACCAAGCCCGCGCCGGCCGTCCCCGCCGCGGACCCCGCGGCCCCCCGCGCGGAGGCCCCGCCGGACGAGGCTCCCTCGGCGCGGGACGCGGTCCCTGCCGAAGCGACCGCTGGCGGACGCGCCGCTGCGGCGAAGAAGGCCGCCCGGAAGAAGAGCGCGGCGAAGAAGACTTCCCGGAAGAAGAGCGCGGCGAAGAAGACTTCCCGGAAGAAGAGCGCGGCGAAGAAGGCCGCCCGGAAGAAGAGCGCGGCGAAGAAGACTTCCCGGAAGAAGAGCGCGGCGAAGAAGACTTCCCGG
>RFHU01000128.1 GCA_003695705.1 Planctomycetota bacterium | reverse complement strand
CCCGGAGGCTGGGTGCCGCCGCCGCCCGGAGGCTGGGTGCCGCCGCCGCCCGGAGGCTGGGTGCCGCCGCCGGCGGCCGCCGCGTCGAAGCCGACTTCGTAGCTTCCGGACGCTGCGGTCGGATCCTTGTGGAAGACGGCGAGGTAGTAGTCTCCGTCGGCGGGCGCCGCGAAGCCGAGGAGTTCGGAGGCCGGCGCGTTGTTCGCCCCGTCGTCGTTCTCGGCGAGGACGGTGGTGCCGTCGACGTCGATGAGCCGCAGCACCGTGTCCATGCCCCCGGCGAGGGCGTCGGTGCGGAAGTCGTACGACTGGCCGGCGGAGAGGGTTACGACGAACCAGTCGGCGTCGCCCGCCGAGTCGATGCGACCGGCCAGCGGCGCCCCGGCGCTGAGCGCCGTCGCGCTCGCCGCGTCGTCGCCGTGGTCGTCGCCGGCGGTGGCCGCGCCGGAGGTGGTGCCGGCGGCTGCAGGCCGCTTGCTCTTGTGCCCGCCGCAGCCGGTCAATCCGAAGGTGAGGAGGGCGGTACCGACGACCAGAGGGGTCGTCAGGCGCTGCCGTGCGCTGCTCAGCATGTCGGTCGCTCCCAATGCCTGTGCGCCGGCGCGGCCGAAGGGCGCCGGACGGTCCTGTGGTGCTCTGCGCCGGGCGGCTTAGCAGACCCGAGACCAAGGCGGGAACACGCAGTGTCATTTTTCGTCAACGCATTGCAGTATTGTTGGATACGTCCACGCTGTAGCCGTTTTGACGCGCTGCGCGACGCGGCAAGGACGCACCTCCGATCCCGGGTTCCCGAATCTGGGAAGCGCGCTGGCGTCGCCCGGAGGCGGCCGGGGGTGCCCTTGTCCTGCGCAACTCTTTGGAGTTACGGTAGCGGCATGCGCCCCTGGGCCCTGCGGGCCGCCCTCGTCTTTGCCTTCGCCTTCGTTCTGAGGATCGCCCCGCTCGCGCTCCCCTTCGACTTCCGAGGCCCGGACACTCCCAGCTACTTGGAGCCGGCGGAGAGCCTCGCCGCCGGGCAGGGCTTCCGCGCTCGCGATGGTCGTCCGAGCGCCGTGCGCCCCCCCGGGTACCCCGCCTTCGCGGCCGCGGTCTACCTGGTTTGCGGGGGTCCCAGCGATCTCGGGCTGCGGATTGCGCAGGCCCTGTTGGGCGCCTTGGCGGCCGTGGCCGTCGCGGCGACCCTGCGCGGCTGCGGTCCGCGTTGGAGCCTCGCCGGCGGATTGCTCAGCGCCTTGGACCCGGTGGCGATCGGGCAAGCGCCCTTCCTCCTCCGCGAAGCCCTCCTCCTCTTCCTGGTGGCCGCGCTCTTGTGGGCGCGCGTCCGCCTTGGTGCCCGCGCGCGGTTCCTGGCCACGTGCTCCCTGGGGGCGGCCCTGGTGCTCACCCACCAGCTCTACCTACTCTTGGCGCCCTCCCTATGCGCTGCGGAGCTCTGGAACCTGCGCCGCGCGCATCGGCGCCGACTCGCCGGGGAAGCCCTCCGCTGGGGCGCGGTCCTGCTCGTGTGCGCGAGCGCCTTGTTCCTCTGGGCGCGACGGAACGAGCGCGTCCTGGGTCGCTTCTCCCTCACCGCGAGCAGCAACGCGGCGCCCGCCCGCGAGCTTTGGCTCACGAGCGAGTATTCCAACGCGTGGCTCTCGGGGGACCGGGCCACGGGCTTTCAGCATCTCGCCTTCGCCGAGGAGCGCCGCCTGGTCGAGGCCGTGGGGGTCGAGGAGGCCAAACGGGTCTTGCTCGCCCGTGCCTGGGCGAACTGGCGTGACCACCCCCTGCGCAGCCTCGGGCGTCTGCTGCGGATCAATCTGTGGTACTGGCTCGAAGTACCCGGGGCGGTCCGCCTGGCGGAGCACCCTCGCCTCGCCGTCGTGCGCTGGGGCCTGCTCGCCTTCCACTGGCCGCGGCTGGTCGCCGCCTTCGCCGGGGTCCTCTGGCTCGCCGGCGGGCGAGGCCCGCGCGCGCTCCGCGCCACCGCCCTGGGGACGCTCGCCTTCTTTGCCCTCGCGCCGTCCCTGCTCTACCCCGTGCCGCGCTACCTCGGCCCCGCCTGCCCGCTGCTGGACGTCCTTGCGCTCCTGGGGCTGCGGACCTCGGTCCTTCGCCGGAGCGCCGCCGCGTGACCCGGCTCTCCGACTCGCTCTTGCGCGCTGCCCTCCTCCTTGGCGTCGTCGCCCTCGCTCTCCACGACGAGTGGGGGCTCCCCGGCGCCTGGGCTCGTGCGGTGACCTTCCTTCCCGGCCTCCTGGCCCTCGTCCCCACGCTCGTGCTCCTGCAGCGGCGGCCCGGTTGGCAGCGCCAGCGCGCCTTCGTGTGGGCGGGCCTGTTCAGCCTCTTCAGCGCCGCCTTCATGGTGGGGGAGGCCCCGCCGCCTCGGGCGGAGCTCCTCCTCTTCGCCGCCACGGTTGCTTGCTCGCGCACCGCCGGCGGCGGTCTCCTGGTCGGTTTCCTGGGGGCCTTCCTCTCCGTCTCCCTGGCGCGCGGCGAAGGCGAGGCGGTGGCGGCGCCGCTGACCGCCGCGCTGTTCCTTCCCCTCCTCGGCGTTGCGGTGGGCGGCTTCGCCGGCGCCGCCGACCGCGCCTGGGAGGAGACCGAGGTCTTGCGCGAGGAACTGGCCGAGCAGGCCGAGCGGATTCAGAACGTCCTGGCCTGCGTGGCCAGCGGGGTGCTCGTGGTCGACTCCCAGGGCCGGCTCACCACCTACAACCGCGCCGCCGAGCGGATCCTCGGCGTGTACGAGCACAAGGCCCTGGGGCGCGTCCTCGCCGAGGTCCCCGGCCTCGAGCCGCTCGCCGAACTCCTTGCCCGCCCCTCGCGGGCAGGCGACGAAGAGCCCGGGGACCCGGCCCGGGCGGACCTGCGCTTTCGTCGACCGGACGGACGCACGATCTACGTGGGCTACGCCGTCAGCCCCCTCGAAGACCGCGCCGGTCGGCGCCTCGGGCAGATCCTCGTCTTCCAAGACGTGACCCTCATCCGCGACTACGCCGACCGCATGCTCCGCCAGGAGCAGCTGGCCGCCCTGGGACGGATGGTCTCGGGCATTGCCCACGAGTTCGGGAACATCCTGGGCGGTGCGCGCGGCTTGCTCTCCATGGCCCGCGACGAGTCCCCCGAGGAAGCGGTCGAGAGCCTGCCCCTGGTGGAGGAGACCCTCGACCGAGCGCTGGAGACCGTCGACAACCTGCTTCGCTTCGCTCGCGGAACACCCCTCCACCCCAGTCCCGGCGTTCGCCTGGAGGAGGTGGTCGAGCGGGCGCTGCGCATGCTCAAGTCGGAGATCGAACGCAGCGGCCTCGAGGTGGAGGTGGTGGTCCGTCCCGAAGCCCCCGCGGTCGAAGCCGATGCCGTTCAGCTCGAGCAGGTGTTCATCAACCTCATCATCAACGCCGTCCACGCGGTGGAGGAAGGAGAGGAGCGTCGCCTGCGTGTCGAGATCGCCTCCGAGGGCGGGGGGGTGGTGGTCCGCTTCGAGGACAGCGGTCCGGGTCTTTCGCCCGAGGCCCGCGAGCGCGTTTTCGAGCCTTTCTTCACCACCAAGGGCTCCTTCGCCGGCGGCCGCGCTCCGGGCACGGGGCTCGGCCTTTCGGTGGCGCTCGGCGTCGTCGAGGGACACGGCGGAAGCCTCGAGGCGGGAAGCAGCGAATCCCTCGGCGGTGCCTCCTTCGTCGTGCGCCTCCCCACCGCGCATCCGGAAGGGTCGGCCCCGAACTGAGGAGTCCGCTGCCTTCGCCGCGACCGCTTCGCCCGCAAAGACGCCGCGCCTCCTCCCGGCGGGGCCCGACGGAGCGCCGGGCGCCCGCGCAAGCCCCGGCGACCCCTGCGCAACTCCTTTGAAGTCACCGGACCTCAACGGACGGTGAGGCCTTCCTCCGCCCAACCCCCGGTCTCCTGGGGATCTCCCGGGCCCCTCAACCTTCGTTGAGGGGCTCTCGGTTCCTCTCCCTCAATGGTCGTTGACGGTGCGGCGGCGTAAGTGCTTTGGCAACAGCGCGCGCGTCCTTGGCACCGAGGGTGCTCTCCCCCGCTTCGACAGGAAGAAGGAGGGAACGATGAAGGTCAAGCGCATGTCCATCGCGAGCCTGGTGGCGACGAGCGGGGGTTGCATCCTCGCCTGCGCCCTCATGCTCAGCGCGAGCCTCGCCGTGGCCAACCCGGGCCGCGTCGTCACGGGGCGCACGGGGACGCCGAGCTGGGGCCCCGGACCCCGGACCTTCTCGGGCATGGACCTTCCCATGGCGCCGGCCAGCCTGGGGAGCGCTCCCATGAACGCCTCCCTCGACCCCACCCCGGCCCCGGCGCCGCAGCCTCCCCAGGAGCAACCCGAGGACGGCGAGGACCCCCGCGACACCCCGCCTCCGGTCTTCTTCGGCGAAGAGATCGACGCCGAGACCGACAGCATCGTCTACGTCATCGATCACTCGGGCAGCATGAGCCTCTCGGCCGAGCCCTTCGAAGACCTCGACGGCAGCATCCGCACCGGCAGTCGCCTCGACCGCGCCAAGGCCGAACTCAAGCGCTCCATCGCTTCGCTGCCCGAGAGCTTCTACTTCAACGTCTTCTTCTACGACGAGTGCGTGAGCGGATGCTGGGGGAAGAAGCAGCAGGCCAGCCCGGGCAACAAGCAGGCCGCCTTCGCCTGGATCGACGCCATTCAGCCCGACGGTTGGACCAACACCGGGCTCGCCATGCAGACCGCCCTCTACGACAAGGACAACCGCACGGTGGTGCTCCTCTCCGACGGCTCGCCCAACTTCATCGACTGCGCCATGAACTACGTGGGCAGCTTCGATACCCACAAGGCCATGATTCGCAACGAGAACACCCAGGGCGCCACCATCAACACCTTCGGAATCGGCATTTCCTCGGACAACGACGCCCGCACCTTCATGCAGCAAGTCGCCGTGGAGAACGGCGGCAGCTACACCGAGATCAACTGAGCCCCCCGGGGCTTGCCTTTCGTCTCTTCTTTCGACCTGTCAACCGCTGCGAGGAGCGCCCTTCGGGGCGCTCCTCCGTCTGTACGCAGGGCGCTCAGCGCCAGCGGTGGGGCCGGTCGGCCAAGCGCCGAAACCCCCAGCGCGCGCAGAAGGCCTCGAAGTCCTCCCGCGGGACGCCCTCCCAGGCGAGCTCCTCGGGAGACTCGCTCAGGGGCACGTCGAGGCGGAGGGTGGCGAGCCGCTTGTAGAGCAAGGCGGCCTCGCGGTGCGCCGCCAAGCTTTCGGCGAGGGCGCGGGCGCCGCGCACGCGCACGGTCCAGGCGTCGGGGTCGAGGGGGATGTCTTCGATGCGGCCGTAGACCGAGAGCACCGCCGCAGAGGACTTGGCTCCCCAGCGCGGGATGCCGGGGATGCCATCGGCGGCGTCGCCCACCAGGGCCAGGTAGTCGGGGATCGCCCGGGGGGGCACCCCCCACTTCTCTTGCACCGCCGCTTCGTCGTAGACCTTCTCCCTGCGTCGGTCCCAGAGGACGACCGTCCTCCCCTCCACGCACTGGGCGAGGTCCTTGTCGGGCGAGCAGATCACGACCTGCTCGAAGGCGTCGCGGTAGCGGGCGGCTGCGCTGGCCAAGGCGTCGTCGGCTTCGAAGTCCTCCATGGGCCAGAGGGTCAACCCCAGAGCGCGGATTGCCTCCTCGGCGATGGAGAACTGCGCGAGCAGGTCTTCGGGGACGCCTTCGCCGCTCTTGTAGGCAGGGAAGAGGGCGTTGCGAAAGGACTCCACCGTGCGGTCCGTTGCGCAGCCGACGTGGCTCACGCGGGGGTCGCGCAGCAGCTTGAGGAGGGTGCCGACGAGTCCGTAGGTCGCGCCGACTTCGGTGCCGTCGGGGGCGGCGATGGAGGGGAGCGCCGTGTAGGCGCGGAAGAGTTCGTAGGTCGCGTCGACGAGGTGAAGGCGGGCCATCCGCGGATCCTACCGCGTGGTTCCGCAGCTTCGATCCTGCGCGGGATCGCGCGTCCAGCGATCGCGTTCAGGCGCTCGCGCGACGTCGGCGCGGCCGTGCGAGGAGCGGTCGGTGTTGCTCCACGTAGCTCCGCAGCACGGCCTCCACCACCTCGCGCTGGGTGACTCCCTGCGCGGCGCATACGGCGCGCAAGGCGTCGGCGAGGTCGCCCGGCAAGGCGTAGGTGCACTTGCGGCGTTCCGAGGCCCGTCCGCGGGTCCGGCCGGTTCGTGCGGCGAGCGTGCGCGCGGGTTGGGTCGGGGCGGGACGGGGTGCGCGCGCCAGCACCTCGCGGAGCACGGGGTCGCGTACGGGGGAGGTCACGCGGCGGCTCCCTGCTCGCCGGGGAGTACCAGGTAGGCGAGGACTTCGTCGGCGAGGGCCGTCGCCTCGGCCTCGGCGGCGCGCCGCGCGGCCTGGGGCAAGCCTGCAAGTCCCGCGGCGCCCATGCGTCGGTAGCCCGAGCGCGCGCTCAACCAGCAGCGGGTGACCGGCCAGCCCAGCTCGCGCAGGGCGGAGAGGAGCTCCTTGCTGAGGGTCTCGCGCAGGTCCACCTTGTTGGGCACCAAGAGCACGCGCGGGAGGCCGTCGCGTCGTTCCTGCGCCTTGCGCAGCGCCGCCAGCGTGGCGGGCAGGGTGCGCAGGTCGAAGGCCGAGGGCACGGCGGGGACGATGGCCGCGTCGGCCACCTCGAGCGCGGCGTGGAACTCCACCCCCAGGCCCGACGGCAGGTCGAGCAGGGTCAGCCCCGCGTCGCGTGCCAGGGCGGGGAACTGCATTGGGTAGACCGCCCGCACCGGAGGGAGGCCGCGGGCCCGCTCGCCCAGGGCGAAGAGCGAGCCCTGCCGATCGCCGTCGGCGAGGCAGACCTGGACGCCGGCGGCGGCCAGGCGCTCGCCGAGCAGGGCCGCGAGGGTCGTCTTGCCGGCGCCGCCCTTCTGCGACGCAAAGCACACCAGCATGGGGGCCTCCCTGCCCTCTCCTCGGCCGCGGGGTGCCCTTGCCTTGACCCGCGAGCGGAGGCCGTCGTTCCACGGGGCCACGCGACGACCGGGCGCGGGAGCGGCCGCAGGGAGTAGCATGGCCCTTGTGACCCTCTTCTTCACCCTGCCCCAGGCCGCCTCCCTTCTCGGCACGGACGAGGACGGCGTGCGTGCCCTCGTTGCCCAGGGGGCCCTGCGCCTCCTCCCCGACGGCGTCCCCAGCGAGGACGTGGCCTTGCTCCTCCTCGAACGCGAGCGCGAGGGCGGCGCAGGCGCCTCGCCGCAGGCCGCGAGCTGACCTTGCGCGTCGCGACTCGACCGGGCGGCGACGCAACGCGCGGGCGCTTCGGTCTCAGTGGAAGAGGACCTGCCGAGCGATCCGCAGGTCGTCCACGAGGTCCTTGACCCGGCGCACGCGGCGCAGTCGCGCGGCGACGATCTTCGGCCGCAGGTAGAAGGAACGGTAGGCTTCGCGCTCGAGCGCTTCGAGCTGGGCGGCGCTCAGGCGGGGGTAGCTGATCATGGCCTTGCCCATGGGGTTCAGGGCGTCGCTCTCGTCGATCAGGTAGCCCTGCTCCTTCATTCGCTCGTAGAAGGGCGTTCCCTTGAAGGGCGTGGCGATGGAGAACATGACGTGGTGGACGTCCATGCGCTTGAGCTGGCGCACGGTCCACAGGATGTCCTCGGGGGTCTCCTCGGGGGTGGTGCCGAACATGATGTTCAGCTTGGGCTCGATGCCGTGCCGCCGCAGCAGGCGGAGGGCGGCGTGGACGTCCTCGACGTCGAGGTCCTTGTGGATGCGGTCGAGCACCTCTTGGCGCAGGCTCTCCACCCCGATGTCGACCGACGCGCAGCCGGCGCGGGCCAGGGCCCGCACGACCTCTTCGTCCGTGAGGAAGTCCGCCCGCGAGAGCATGCCCCACTCCAGACCCAGGGGCTCCAGAAGACGGCAGATCTCCAGGGTGCGCTTCTTGGCCCACAGGAACTGGTCGTCGGCCACGTGCACCGAGCGGTAGCCGTGCTCCTTCAGCCAGCGGAACTCCGCGTGGACTCGTGCCGGGGAGGCCTTGCGGACGGGGGGCTTGAGCCCGGTTCGCTCCATGTGCTCCATCTCCCGCTGGAAGGAGATGGCGTTGGGGACGCAGAAGGTGCAGCGGAAGGAGCAGCCGCGCGAGGTGAGGACCAGCGCGTGCGGGCGGCCCTTGTACTTGGGGTTGATGTAGCGGTCGCGGTAGCGGGCGAGGGAGGGGTGGTCGCGCGCGGGGATGGGCAGCTCGTCGAAGGGGAGGAAGCCGCGGGGG
>RFHU01000127.1 GCA_003695705.1 Planctomycetota bacterium | reverse complement strand
CTCCGGGAGAGGCAGCGGTCCGTGGGGGCCGGGTCGGAGGCCAAGGGGAATGGGGCGGGTCTGCTGGCCATCGACGAGCTCCTCATCGGCCTCGGAGGCCGATTGCGGGGCGTCGGTGGCGAGCCCGTCGTAGGCGCTCACTTCTTCGAGGAATTCGAGGAGCCCGCCGTCTTCTTCCTCGGCCGCTCGCCGCTCCAGCTCGCCGAGGCGGTCGAGGTCGGCCTGTCGGGAACGCTCGAGTTCGAGGAGCTTGGCGCGGAGGCGGTCCCGTTCGGCGATCAACGCATTGAGTTGCTCGCGGTGCTGGGCGGCTGCCTTGAGGGCGTCTCCTTGGACGGCCCCCGCGGCCATTTCCAGCTCGGCGATCCGGCGGGTGTGCCTGCGGCGGTCCGCTTCCAAGCGGCCGAGCTTTCCCTTCAGTTTTCGCACCTCTTGGTCCGCGCTCGCCAGCCGCCGCTTCAGGCCCTCCTGATGCTTGCGCGCCCGGTCGAGTTCCGCCGCGCGCTGCCGCAGCCGCTCTTGGTTCGCGGTCTGCTGGGCCTCGAGCTCGGCGATTCGTTCGCGGAGGACCTTCTCGGCGCGCCCGCCGCGTTTGAGGCGGCTCGTCGCCTCACGCAACTCTTCGCGGGCGGCGTCCCGCTCGAGTTCCAGCACCTGGACGCGCTCGCGGAGTTCGCGTTGGCTGCGCTCGAGGGCTTCGACACGGGCGGCGTCCGCGCGGTCGCTCGTGGACGCCTCCGCGGTCTGCGCAAGCGCCTCGAGGTCGGCGAGCAGGCGCTCTCGCTCCCGCTCGGAGGCCGCGAGGTCCGCGCGCAGGTCGGCGAGCGTTTGCTCCAGTGCCTCCACCTCTTCGGGGAGGGGTTTGCGTGCGGAGAGCTCTCCTTCGAGCTCTTCGCGCCGGGCGCGTTCGCGCGCGAGCGCGGCGGCGAGCTCTTCGCTCCGAGCGCGGAGCTCCGCCTCGGTGCGTGCGGCGGCGGCGACTCGGGCGTCGCGCTCGGCGGCGAGGGCCTCGACGGCTTCCAGGCGCTCGCGGGCACCGGCGGCCTCGGCGCGGAGTTCCTCGCGCTCCTTGCGGAGCGCGGCGAGTTCGGCGGTGGCGGACTCGAGGGCCTCGAGGCGGGCTGCGAGCGCCGTCGCGCGTGCGTGCTCGGACGCTCGTTCCTGCGTGGCGGCCGCGAGGTCTGCGCGCAGGCCTTCGAGCTCCTCTTGCCGTCGCGCCTGCTCCGCCTCTGCGCGGGCGACCTGCTCGCGCAGACCGCCCTCGATCTTGGCGGCGCCGCGGAGCCCCTCGTCGAGGGCGGCGACTTGGTCGAGAAGTCGCGCCCGCTCGTCTCGCAAGCGCTCGAGTTGGGCGCGTAACTCGGAGTCGTCGCCCGGGCCGCGGTCCGCGAGGGCCCGCTCGAGGTCTTCGAGTTCGCGGCGAAGGGTGGCGACCTCGTCGCGAGCAGAGGCCAGAGCGCCTTCGCGTGCGGAGAGTTCGCCGGAGAGTTCCCGCTCGCGGGCCTCGGCGCCGGCGAGCTGGGCGCGAAGTTCCGCCTCGAGGGAGCGGGCGCCTTCGAACTCGGAGCGGGCGGCCTGCGCCGCGGCCTGCGCCGCGCGCACTTCTTTCGCCAGGCGGTCCGCTTCCTCCTGGGCCTCGCTTGCGCTCGCGCGGGCGGCTTCGAGCTCTTCGCGGAGGATTGCCTCCCCCTGCCGCAGTTCCTCCGCCTGGCGGCGAAGCTCTCGTTCCAGGGCTTCGGCGCCCGCGAGGCGCGCCACCTGTTCGCGGAGCTGGCCGCTTTGCTCCGCGTGGGCGGTCTGCAAGGCGTCGAAGCGCCGCTGGAACTGTTCGCGCTCGCGGGCGAATTCGGCGAGCCGGGCCTGGAGCTGTTCGCGCTCGCGGGCGAGCTCTTCTTCGCGGGCTTGCTGCTGTTCGAGGAGGACCTTGCGCTCGCGTGCGAAGGCCGCCGAGCGCGAGCTGAGGGCTTCGCGCTCGCTGCGTTCACGAGCGAGTTCGGCTTCGCGCCGGTCGAGGCGAGCGCGCAGCTCCTCGGCGAGCTCTCGCAGCCCGGCGAGTTGTCCTTCGAGTTCTCGGGCCCGGGCGGCGCGCTCGTCGAGGGCGCGCTCGCGGGCCACGAGCTCCTCGACGCGCGCTTGGGCGGCGTCGCGTTCGCTGCGCACGGCTTCGAGGCGGGCGCGGAGCTCGGCCTCGTCGGGCCCCGCCTCGCTCCCGGCGAGCGGGCGCGCGTCCAGTTCGCGGCGCAAGGCGTCGCGCTCGGCGCGCAAGGCGGCGAGTTCGCGCGCGCTGCGCTCGGCGGCTTCTTCGAGGCGCGAGAACTCCTCGCGGATGGTCTGGAGCTCTGCCGTTCGAGCGGCGCGCTCCGCTTCGAGCTCGCCCAAACGGTCGCGCAGGCGGTCGCGCTCTCCGGCCAGCGCCTGCGCTTCCGCCCGCAGGGCGTCTTGTGCGCCGCGTGCTTCCCGAAGGGCTTCCGCTCCCTGGCGGGCCTGCTCTTCGGCACGCCGGAGCAGATCGTCCCGCTCGGCCTGCAGCCGGCCGAGGCGCTCCTGCAGGCCGCGCCGCTCTTCGCGGGAGGCGGCCAGCTCTTCCCGCAGCTCGTCCACCGCGGCGCCGAAGCGGTCCTCTGCGTCCTCGGCGCTCTGGAGCTGCGAGCGCAGCTCGTCGGTCCGCGCGGATTCGCTCGCCAACTGGCGGCGGAGTTCCTGTTCGAGCGAGCGGGCGCCGTGCAGGCGCGCCTGAAGCTCCCGCAGCCGGGCCTCGAGTTCGCGGCGACCGGCGAGCTGCGCCTCCAGGCGCCGGACCTGGGCGCGGAGGGCGTCGCGGTCGGCGTCGGCGTCCGCGAGGCGGGCGCGGAGTTGGGCGAGGTCTTCGAGGCGCTCGGCGACGTAGGCGTCGAGCTTGGCCAGGGCCGCGCGCGTCCCCCGCACCTGCGCCAAGAGGGTTTCGACCGACGGAGCGCGTGCCATGGGTCGAGGATGGCACTTGCCCAGCGATCTGACCATAGCCCGATGGATGTGCGAAGCGGCGAGCGATCCGGGGGGGCGGTCCGAGCGTTCGATCCTCAGCTTGCCGCGGCTCGCACGTCGCTGGCTTCGACCACCTCGGACTCCGCTAGGTAGGCCAGGCTCTCGCAGGCGTGCCGGAGCTGGCGGACGTTCCCCGGCCAGGGGAGCTCGCGGAGGGCTTCTCGCGCCGAGGCGCTCAGGCTCAGGGCGCGCCCAGCCTGTCGCCCAGCCTCGGCGAGGAAGCGCTCGGCGAGGAGGACGACGTCTTCGCCGCGTTCGCGGAGGGGGGGCAAGACCACCGTGATCACGTTCAGCCGGTAGAGAAGGTCCTCGCGGAACCGCTTGGCGGCGACCTCTGCCTCGAGGTCCTTGTTGGTGGCGGCCACGAGCCGCGCGTCGATCTTGCGGGCCTTCGACTCGCCCACCCGCACGACCTCGCGCTCCTGGATCACCCTCAGCAGCTTGACCTGGACGCCGAGCGGCAGGTCGCCGACTTCGTCGAGGAAGAAGGTTCCGCCGCTCGCCGACTCGAAGTAGCCGGCCTTGTCGGCGTGGGCCCCGGTGAACGAGCCCCGCGCGTGCCCGAAGAGCTCGCTCTCCACGAGGCCCGCGGGCAGGTGCCCGGTCGTGGCCACGAAGGGACCTTGGCGTCCGCTGAGGCGGTGCAGCGCACGGGCGATCAACTCCTTGCCGGTTCCCGTTTCGCCGAGGACGAGCACCGGCAAGGGGCTCGGGGCGACCTTGCGCACCGTGTGCAGGACTCGACCCAGCGCCGGCGAGCGGCCCGCGATTTCGGGGAAGTCCTCCCAAATGCCCTCGTCGACCGGCCCGCCGGCAGCGTCGCCGCGCGGCGCGGTCGATTTCAGCTCGCGCTGGTCGAGGCCGGCACGCACCCGGGCCCGGACTTCGTCGATCTTGAAGGGCTTCTGGATGAAGTCGGCGGCGCCTCGCTTCATGGCCTCGACCGCGGTCTGGATGTCGCCGTGGGCCGAGATCATGTAGACGAGCAGCGTGGGGTCCTTCGCCTTGGCGTGGGTCAGCACGGCGAGGCCGTCGGAACCGGGCATGCGCAGGTCGGTGATGACCACGTCCAACCCGCCGCGGTCGATGCGGGCAATGGCCTCGTCCCCGTCCGAGGCGGTCTCCACCTCGTAGCCCGCTCGCTCGAGGACCTCGCGCAGCCCGAGGCGCATTCTCGCCTCGTCGTCGACCACCAAGATCCTCTCACTCATTGGGCGCTTGCTCCTCTGCCTCGAGGTCGTGAACCGGCAGGTCGAGGGTGAAGGTCGTCCCCTCGCCAGGGGTCGAGGCTACCCAGATGCAGCCGCCGTGGTCGCGAATGATACCGAAGCCGACGGAGAGCCCTAGCCCCGTGCCTTGGCCGGCGGGCTTGGTGGTGAAGAAGGGCTCGAAGATGCGCTCGAGGTCTTCGGGGGCAATGCCCTTCCCCGTGTCGCTGACGCTCAGGCGCGCCCGGCGCGGTGTCCCGTTGTGCTCTCCGAAGGCCCGGCCCGGCGGTGGCGGGGCGTCGGGCCCGCAGGCTTCGAGGCGCAGGCGGAGCTGCCCGCGCCCGTCCATGGCGTGGCAGGCGTTCACGACCAGGTTGAGGATGAGCTGGGCCAGTTGACCTTCGTCGCCGAGGACCCACAGCGGCTCGGGAGGCGCCTCCAGGGTGAGATCGATTTCGCGCAGGAGTTTCTGGTGGCGAACGACCTTGAGGGCGCGGTCTGCCGCCGACTGCAGGGTGTAGGGGGCGCGTGTGCCTTCGCTCTTGCGCGCGAAGCGCAGCAGACCGCGCACGATTTCGCCCACGCTGTTGGCTTGCTCCTCGATGATCGCCACCTTCTCCAGTGCGGAGGCGTCGGCGCCCAAGTCGGCGCGCAGTTCCTCGGCGAGGAGTTGGGCGTACATGCTGACCACGCCGATCGGGTTGTTGATCTCGTGGGCGATTCCCGCCGCCATCTCCCCCAGGGTCGACAGCTTTTCGCTCTGCACCAGCTGTTCTTCCAGGGAACGGGTCTGGGTCACGTCTCGGGCGAATTCGACCACTCCGCGCACCGTGAGGTCCTCCCCGAAGATCGGGTAGTGGACCACGTCCCACACACGGCCGGAGGGACCCCGTGTCTCCGTGCGCTGGGCCTGGCCACTGGAGAAGACTTCGCGGAGCGCGGCGAGCGCCTCCGCCGGTGCGGAGGTGCGGGTCGGGAGGACCGCCTCGGAGTAGGCGCGTCCGACCAAGTCTTCCCCGTAGACCTCTCGGGCGACCCGGTTGCAGCGCGCGATGCGCAGGTCGGGATCGAGGACGAGGAGCACGTCGCCAATGGCGTCGAAGGTGGCGCGGTGCGCACGCTCCTGTCGCTCGCTCTCGCGAAGCGCGCGTTGGAGGGCCTCGGAGCGTACCCCTCGCAGGCCGAGCACGACCACCAGGAAGGCCGCGAACAGAGAGAGGGCCAGAGGAAGCCCCACGCGCCCCCGGTCGCCCACGGGAGCGCGGAGGCGCAGCACCCAAGGGGAGTCCCCGACCCGCGCAGCGGCCAGGACCTCCTCGCCCGCGATGGCGGCGCCGTGTCCTCCCGGTCCGGTCGGCGCCTGCGGCGGACTTGCACCCAGCGGGTAGAGCGCTTGGCCCTGCTCGTCGAGGAGCGCCCAAGTCCCGTCGGCCAAGGCCTCCGAGCAGGACTCCAGGACGCTCTCGACCTCGACCGCAGCCAGGAGGAGCAGTCCGCCGGGCGCCTTGCGGGCTGCCAGAAGGCCTAGGGTCCCCGCGGGCGGCAGGACGTTGAGGTCGAACAGCGTTCGCCCGGCGCTCTCCTCCCGGGCGCGCTCCGCCAGCCGGGGTGGGGGGGGGCTGCCCAAGGGACCGCGGGGTGCGCCCAGGGCCGCGCCGTAGCCGGCGAGGCGCCTCGCCCCGCGCTGCACGGAGAGGGCGAGGACCTGGGGATCGCCGCTCAGGCGTTCGATGAGCGCGTCGAGTCCGCGGAAGGCGCGCAGGCGAGCCTCGGCGTCGAGGCGAGGCTCTGCGAGGGATTGCACGGCGTCCGAGCTCTCCAGGGCTTCGAGGAGTCCCTCCGCCTTGCGTTGGCGCGTCGCCAGGCTGGCCGCGGCGCTGCGGACGTCTGCGATGCGGCGATCCCGAGCGCGTTCGGCTACGGCACGGCGGTTCTGCAAGTAAATGGAGGCGAAGACCAGCCCCAAGATCCCCAGGAGGAGCGTGGCGACCACGGTGAGCGACCGGGAGGGCACGCTCAGCGCTCCGCCAGGAAGGCACGCGCCCAGGCCGTCCACTCTCCTTGGTCGCACACTCGCAGCGCTTCGCGAAGCAGGTCGCGGGCCTGGCTCGTTTCCCCACGGCGGCGCAGACCGTCCGCGACGAGGTAGAGCAAGCGGGCTCGCTCGGCGGGGTCGAGGCCGGGGCGTTGGGCGGCGACCCGGAAGTGGAGGCCGGCGAGGCCGAGCAGGCGCGCCTCGTCGCCGAGCGCGCGGCGGATCGTGCGTGCGCGGGCTGCGCGACCTGGCATGCGGGAGAGGCGTTCGAGCCAGGGCTTCCAGCGCCGCGGTCCCCCGTAGCGCACAGAGGCTTTCACCAGCGCGTCGAAGACCTCTGCGCGATCGCGGCCTGCGCTGCGGGAGGCCCGCTCCAGGGCCTCGGCCTTGCGCTCTTGGAGGCGGCGCTCGAGGGAGGCGAGGCGCAGTCCGGCGACGAGGCGGCGGCGCAGGGCGCGCGGACTCGGCCGCAGCGGGGTCAGGGCCTGGCGTGCCTCCTCGAGCTCGGCGAGCAGGTCGTCGAGCACCCGGACTTCGGGCGCCCGCGCCGGGTCCCACCGCGCTCGGCGCTCCAGCTCGGCAAGGGCCCGAGCCGCCTCGTCGGGACCCTGGGGGCGGTAGCCGCCATCGGAGCCCAGCAGAACGGCGCGCCCCCGAGCCGCCCAGGCGGCTCGCAGGTAGGCCTCCCCCAGGAGCCGCTCCGGGTCTTCCCCCCGGGTGGCGTGCAGCTCCCTGTAGGCCTCGCAGGTCAAGGCCACGAGTTCCCAGCGTTCGGCTCCTGCGCGCTCGGCCGCGGCGCTCTGGGCCGCGAGGCGGGCGCCCGCCTCGCGGGGC
Source organism: Planctomycetota bacterium (assembly GCA_003695705.1). Classification (GTDB taxonomy): domain Bacteria; phylum Planctomycetota; class J058; order J058; family J058; genus J058. The sequence continues at coordinate 1,944 of RFHU01000127.1, read as the reverse complement.
AGGCGGGCGTCGAGGTGCTGGGGGAGGAAGCACACGCGACAGCGGGGGCACTGCAAGGGCGCGACGGTTTCCACCAGGCGGCGCCGGCCCACGGCGTCGACGCCGTAGAGGGCGCCGTCGCTGTCGCGCCCGCAGGCGACGTTCCAGGCGGCGGGCGGGGCTGCGGCGATGCGCTGGGTTCCGTCGACGGGGCAGGGGCGCGGCTCGCCTGCCCGCGCGGCGGTGCAGGCCAGCACGCCGCCGAGCACCGCGGAGAGCGCGCGGCTCAGCAGGGAAGAACGCAGGCCGAGCACGGGTTGCAGACCAAGAGACGATGGGCCAAACTCGCGCCCCTTCGGCCCTCGAGGGCCTGTGTTCAGTGTAACGCCAGAAAACGACGCGCCGTGGGAGGCGCGAGAGCTAGGAGACGGATCATGAGGAAGACTTTGAGCGTGTTGGCCGCGGCCGGCCTCTCCTGCGCCCTCCTTGGGTGCCCCCCGAGCGGCCAGGGAAGCGGACAGGGAGGCAGCGGGAGCGACGGCGCCGCGACGAAGAACGGGAGCGACACGGGCGGCGCGTCGGATGCGGGCAGTGCCTCCAGCCAGCCGGCGGGCGACGCCGCGGCCGCGGGCGGCAAGAAGCCCGCGATGGACGCCTCCAGCGAGGAGCCCAAGGCTCAGAAGGTGGACCTGAGCCACGTCAAGGTCGGACAGAAGTACCACTACCACACGAACAACGCTGGGATGGAGATGGACCAGGTCTGGGAAGTCACCGCCGTCACGGACACGGAGGTGAAGTACACCCTGCAGACCATCATGAACGGCAAGCCCATGGGACCCGCCACCCCGCTCTCGTGGTCCATCCCGGCCCCCACGAGCGGCGAGGCGAAGGCAGACCCCAACGCCAAGCCCCCGGCCAAGGAGACGATCACCGTGGCCGGCAAGGAGTGGGAGTGCTACGTCGTCGAGAGCAGCGGCGTGAAGAGCTGGTCGCCGATCAAGAACGGTCTGCCGACCTTTCCCCCCGTCGTCAAGAGCATGAAGGGCGACGTGGTCACCAACATCCTCACCAAGATCGAGGAGTAGGTCCTCCGACCGGGCGGCGGGCACGTCCGCCGTTCGCAAGCGCGAAGCGGGCCGCGGCGCCTCGTTCCGAGGCGGCTCGGCCCGTTTCTTCGTACGCGCCCGTCGGCCGTCCAAGGGAGGGCGGTTCCCGCGGGGACGGGGGTAGGATGCGGCGCATGCGCGGCGCTTCGTTCTCCTTCCTCGCCTTCGTGCTGGTCTTGGCGCTCGGTTGCCCCCGGGCCGGAGGCTCCGGCGCAGGGCATGCGCTCGGCTCCTCCGACGCCGACTCCGCGGTGCCCGCACTGCCCGCGTTGGCGCACGTCCGGGTCGGCCAGCGCTACGTCTACCGCGTCGAGGAGGCAGGGACGTCCCTGGAGTTGGTGTGGGAGGTTCGCGGAGTCGGACCCGGACGGGTCGACTACACCGCGCAGCTTCTGCGCGATGGGCGAGCCCTCGGTGCGCCGCAGCTCATTGCCTGGACGGCCGGCGCGGGCCCACCCGCGGTGGGCGAGCGCGGCGGAGCGGTCCTTCCGCCGGTGGAGCTCGAACTTGCGGGGCGTCGCTGGCGGGCGCGCGTGTTCGCCGAGGGGGAGCGGCGCGTATGGCTGGCCCTCGAAGGCGACCGCCCGACCTTCCCTCCGCTGCTCCGAGAAGAGCGGGCGGGGGTGGAAGTCACTGCGCTGGATCGGATCGAGGAGCCGGGCGCCTTGCCCTCCGGAGGCGCGGCTCGCTAGGGTCCGCCTCGCGATGGTGCGGTGAAGGGTGCGTCCCTGGGGGCTTGCAGGGCGGCTCGTCGCCACGAGTCTGCTTCGAAAAGTTCGGTTGCCCCTGCCCCGCCGCGTCTTCGCCCGCGCGAGCTAGGCCGGAGACGCTTCGAGGCGGACCTGAGGCCCGAGACGCT
>RFHU01000010.1 GCA_003695705.1 Planctomycetota bacterium | reverse complement strand
TCGCTGCCCTCGACCGCCTCCCCCGCCGCGGCCCAGCGCCCGACCCCAGCGCCCGGCTTCCCGCCCGCGGCCCTCCGCACCGAGCGCGCGGCGCGAAAGCCCGGACGCGCGCGGCGCAACGAGCTGCAACAAGGACACTTACGGGCCGCCGTCCGGTTTCCGAAGGCTCCTCCTCATCATCGGTAACCCGCGAGGTGCCCATGGCCAGCGTCCGCCTCCACGAGGTCTCCAAGCGCTACGCCCCCGACCTGCCCCCGACCATCGACCGCGTGAGCCTCGAGGTCGCCCACGGAGAGTTCTTCATCCTCCTCGGCCCTTCGGGCTGCGGGAAGTCCACCCTTCTCCGCAGCGTCGCCGGCCTCGAAGAGATCAGCGCCGGCGAAGTCCTCATCGGCGACCGTCGCGTCGACGGCCTCCCGCCGCGCGAACGCGACATCGCCATGGTGTTCCAAAGCTACGCCCTCTACCCGCACATGAGCGTGCGCGAGAACCTCGCCTTCGGCCTGCGCATGCGCAACACCCCGCGCGCCGAAATCGAGCGCCGGGTCTGCGAGGTGGCGCCCATCCTCGGGCTGGAGGAGCTCCTCGACCGCAGGCCCCGCCAGCTCTCGGGCGGACAGCGCCAGCGCGTGGCCCTCGGGCGGGCCATCGTGCGCGAGCCCGCCGTGTTCCTCCTCGACGAACCCCTCTCCAACCTCGACGCCAAGCTGCGCGGCTCCATGCGCGTCGAACTCAAGCGCCTCCACCAGCGCCTCGGCGCGACCATGATCTACGTGACCCACGACCAAGTGGAAGCCATGACCCTCGGCGACCGGATCGCCATCCTCCAGGGCGGTCGCCTCCAGCAAGTGGGTGCTCCCCTCGAGGTCTACGCCCGGCCCGCCAACGTCTTCGTGGCCAAGTTCATCGGCAGCCCCCCCATGAACGTCCTTCCCGCGCGGCGCGAGGGCGAACTCGGCCTTCGCCTCGGCGAAGGCCGCTGGGAACTCCCTCCGGCCCTCGCCGCCGCGCGCCCGCCGGGCGCCCCGGTCCAAGTCGGCGTGCGGCCCGAGGACCTGCGCCTGGGCGCCGCCGGCTCCGGTCTGCCGGCTCGGGTGGCCGTGGTCGAGCCACTGGGTGCGGAGACCCTGGTGACCCTGGACAGCGAGGCGGGGCCCCTGGTCGCCCGCACCGGCCCCGAGGCCCGGCCCCGGCCGGGCGACCCCGTCGGGCTCGCAGCCCCCCCCGAGGCCTTGCACCTCTTCGACGCCGACGACGGGGTGCGCCTTGCCCCGACGCCCGCGCCCATGCTCGTTGGGGAGTCGCCGGCGTGAGGCGCGCCGGCGTCGTCCTCGCCGCCTGCGTCGCCTCGATCGCGGGGGCCATCGCCCTCGGCCCCGGCTGCACGCGCGACCCCGGAGACACCCTCCGCTTCATGATCTGGGGCTCGCCCGAGGAGATCGCCGTGGTCGGCGGCTTCCTCGACGAGTTCCGCCGCCAAAACCCCGACATCCAGGTCCGCGTCGAACACGCCCCCAGCATGGGCTACCGGGAGAAACTGCGGATCCTCTTCCTCGGGGGCAACCCTCCCGACGTAATGTACCTCGGCGAGAGCGATCTGCCGACCTTCGCCCGCAAGGGCTGGCTCCTGAACCTCGATCCCTTCATCGAGCGCGACCGCGCCGAGGTCGAACCCGAAGACTTCTATACGCCCGTCTTCGCACGCTTCCGCACGGACCAGGGCACCTTCGGAATCTCCAAGGACTTCGCCAGTCTCGTCCTCTACTACAACAAGGATCTGTTCGACAAGTGGGACGTCCCCTACCCCAAGCCGGGTTGGACCTGGGAAGACTTCCTCGATACCGCCAAGCGCCTCACCCACCGCACCGAGCAGGGACAGGACTACGGGTTCCTCCTCGAAACCTGGAACGAGGAACTCTTCCCCTGGATCTGGCAGGCCGGGGGCGAAGTGGCGAGCGAAGACCCACCGGCCTGGCTCAGCGGACGCCCTGAGCACATCGACGCTTGCGCCGAGGCCCTGCAATTTCTCTCGGACCTGATCTGGAAGCACCGCGTAGCTCCCGGTCCCGCGGTGACCAAGGACCAGCAAGGCAACGCCCTCTTCCTCCGCGGGCAAGCCGCCATGTGCACCTACGGGCGCTGGGCCTGCATGGAATTCCGCAAGATCAAGGATTTCGACTGGGGCGTGGTAGAGCTTCCCCGCCATCGCCGGCGGGCAAGCACGCTGTTCACCGTCGCCTACAGCATCGCGCGCGACACACGTCGCCCCGAGGCGGCCTGGAAGCTCGTCAAGTTCCTCACCGGGAAGCAGGCCCAGCTCGAGGTCGCCCACAGCGCGCAGGCCATTCCCGCCCGCCGCAGCGCCGCGACTTCGCCCGCGTTCGAGTCCCCGCGCGCCTTCGCGGCGCTGGGCTACCCGGTGGCCTCGCGACCGCACACCGACGCCGTCGCCTACGGACGCTTCTCCCCCCGCTTTCCCGGCGCCGCCGAAGCCAAGGACGTCTTCAACCGCGGCCTCGAACCCCTCTGGAGCGCCAAGGACCCGCGGCGGCGCGACGCCCGCAAGCTCCTTCTCGAACTCCAACCACGCCTCGAAGCGATCGTCGCCGAGCACGCTGCGGCCGAGTGACCGCCCCGCTCGCTCAGCGGGTATCCTGCGGGCCCGCGAGAGGACCCTCATGAGCGAAGACACGGTACACAAGGTCGCGATCATCGGCTCGGGGCCGGCCGGGTTGACGGCGGCCATCTACTCCGCCCGCGCCGGGCTGGCGCCGGTGTGCATCGAGGGCGGAGACCTCGGCTCGAAGACCGACCTCCCCGGCGGCCAGCTCATGCTCACCACCGACGTGGAGAACTTCCCCGGCTTCCCCGAGGGGATCCAAGGCCCCGAGCTCATGGAGCGATTCAAACAGCAGGCCGCCCGCTTCGGCACCGTGTTCGTCGCGGGCCGCGTGACCGCAGTCGACCTCTC
>RFHU01000126.1 GCA_003695705.1 Planctomycetota bacterium | reverse complement strand
GGCGACCACGCGGCGCGTGCTGCTGCGGGCCGTCTCCACTTCGACGTCCTGGGCGGTGGTGGCGACCACCAGACGCTCGCCCTTGGCGAGCCGAAGGAGTTTCTTCCCCTTCCCCACCCCGCTCACCGCCGGCACCTCGGCCAGCGACAGACGAAGGCCACGTCCCTTGCTGGTGAGCAGGAGGACATGCTTGCCCCGCGCCGGAGTCGGCTCCACCGAGACGACCTCGTGCCCCGCGCCGCAGCGCACGAAGCGTCGGCCCGAACGGGTCGAAGGCTCGCGGTGGGGGGCGAGGGGAACGCGAAGGACGTGTCCGCTGGAGACGCCCACCAAGAGGGTTTCGCCCTCGCGCGGCGGGAGGACGCGCGGGTCGAGGCTGAGCGCGGCCACGATCCGCTCGCCGTCCTTGAAGTTGAAGTACTTCTGGATCGGCTCCCCGAAACCGGAGGTGGCGGGCAGGTCGTTGATTCGGATCACGTAGGCGGTGCCGTAGTTGGAGAAGAAGACCACGTGCTCGCGGGTCGAGCCGCGAAGGACGTGCCGCACCGCGTCACCTTCCCGCACGCGCACCTTGTCGAGGGACTCCAGGCTGCGCTGCCGCTTGACCCGCCCCTGCTCGGTGAGCACGACGTGGGCGTCCTCGTCGCGAATCAGCGCGGTCGCGTCGAACTCCTCCTCCACGAGGTCGTCGCTGACGATGCGGGTTCGGCGTGCGTCCTTGCCGTAGGCCTTGGCCAGCTCGCCGAGCTCCTTCTTGATCAGGTTCCAACGCGGCTTGGTGCCCTTGAGCAAGCGAGCGATGCGATCGCGCTCGCGGCTCTTCTCCGCCAGCTCGTCGCGGATCTTCTTTACCTCGAGGCGTGCCAGGCGATAGAGCTGGATCTCCAGGACGGCGTCGGCCTGGGCGTCGCTCAGTTTGAAGCGCTTTTGCAGGCGTGCGCGGGCGTCCGCTTTGTCCTTGCTGCCGCGAACCAGCTTGATGGCCTCGTCGACGGCGCGCAGGACCTTGGCGAGCCCCTCCAGAATGTGAATGCGTTCTTCGAGCTTGCGCTTGCGGAACTCGAGCGAGCGGGTAACGACTTCGAAGCGGAAGTCGAGCCAGGCGCGCAGGATCTCGCCAAGGGGGACGTGCTTGCGCGGAACGGGGAACGCGCCCTTGCCGGGCATGAGGCAAGTCAGGTTGATGGAGTAGTTGATCCGCAGCGGCGTCTTCTTGTAGATCGCCGCCATGATGACTTCGGGCTCGACCTGCGTGTCGGTCTTGAGTTCGAGGACGATGCGCACGCCGTCCTTGTCCGTCTGATCGCTGACCTGGGCCACCTGCGGCAGTTTCTTGCCTTCGACGAGTTCCCGGATCTTGGCGACGATCTGGGTGGTCGTGACCCCGTAGGGCACCGAGGTGATGACGAGGTAGCGGCGCGCGACGCGCTGGCGAGCCGTCCGCTGTGGCGTCTCGAGTTTCCAGGTCCCCTGGAGTTTGACGGTCCCGCCACCGGTCTCGTAAATCTTGCGCAGCTCCGCGCGTGTGGCGAGGAGTTCGCCGCCCGTGGGGAAGTCGGGCCCCTTGATGGAGCGCAAGAGGCGCGCGACCGAACACTGGGGATCGTCGATGAGGGCCGCCGTGGCCCGCGCCACCTCGGCGAGGTTGTGCGGGGGAACGTTCGTCGACATGCCGACCGCAATGCCCGTCGATCCGTTGAGGAGGAGCAAGGGCAGAGGAGTGGGCAAGACCTCCGGCTCGCGGGTCGTCTCGTCGTAGTTGGGACGGGTGGCGACCGTCTCCTCGCCGAGGAGGGTCATCAGCTCGGAGCCTAGGGGGCGGAGGCGGGCTTCGGTGTAGCGGAAGGCGGCTGCGGCATCGCCGGTGATGGCGCCGAAGTTCCCTTGCCCCTCGACGAGCGGGTAGCGAAGCGAGAAGGGCTGGGCCATGCGGACCATGGCGTCGTAGATGGCCGCATCGCCGTGGGGGTGGTAGTTGGACATGACCTGGCCCACGACCTTGGCGCTCTTGACCGGCTTGCGGTCGGCGCGCAGGTGCAGATCGTGCTCCATGGCGTAGAGGATGCGGCGCTGTACGGGCTTGAGGCCGTCGCGCACGTCGGGCAGCGCGCGCGAAGTAATGACGCTCATGGCGTAGCGCAGGTAGCGAACGCGCGCGGCCTCGCTGAGGTCGATGGCTTCGATGGTTTCGGCTGGGGGCACGGGCTCCGTCTCCGGTCGAGCGGCAAACTCTAGCAGCGCCTTGGGACCTCTGCGAAGGTCCACCGAGCGACGGTCCGACCGCGCAAGCCCCGCCGTCGTGCCCCTTGGCTTCGTCCCGGCGCACCGCCCCCCCGAGGGAGGAGGGCGGGCCAGACACTTTCGTGACGTGCCCCGCGGTTTCCGAAATCGGGGCGGCCCCGGGTTCCCGCCCTGGGCCCTCGCGCCCACTCCCAAAAGGAGTTAGGGCGGGGACGCAGGGTGGGCCCCCGCTTGCGACGGTGCGCGCACGACCTCGAGGAGGGGTGCAGGGGAGCCCATGAACGACGCACGACCAGAGGACGAAGCCTTCCCCGCGCGCACCGTCGCGCAAGGGGTCGCGCTGGTGTCCGTATCGGGCAAAATCCGTGGCCGCCGGGCCCGCCGCCTGGGCCAGCGACTGCGCGCGCTCGCCGAGGAAGGCTTGGCGCGGGTCGTCCTCGACATGAGGACGCTGACCTCCATCGACAGCCTGGGCACCTTCGCCCTCGAAGAGGGCCTGGCGGGGGGGCTCAAGATCCATCTCGTCTTGCGCCCCGCCTTCTCGCAGGAACGCTTCCTCCTCTCCCGCTCGCTCCTCCGCCGAGGCCTCCGCGTGCACCGCGACCTCGACGAAGCCCTCTCCGCCGTCCGGCAGATCGCCGACAGCGGGATCTGCTTGGTGTAGCAACCCCTCCCCCCTGCCCCCCAGGCGCGCTGCGGGCAAGGGGCACCGTGCAACGGTGGACCGGCGTGCGCGCGGGCTCGCAGTCGCCCACTGCGCGGCCTATGCTCGAAACGGAGAGCCCCCATGGCCCGCGAGCCACGCAGCGCCACCCAGATCTTGCGCCAGGCGCAGTCCGGCCAGCTCCTCGAGCACGTGGCGGCGATCCAGCGCCTCGAAGCGCGGGCGAAGGCCCTCGAAGCCGAGCTGGAGACCCTCCGCGCGGGGGGAGGGACGCGTGAGCTGCAGCGGCTCCCCAGCGAGGCCCTCGAGGCCTTGCTCGGGGTCTTCGACGCCGTGCCCATTCCCGATCTCGCGGCCTGGGAGCGGCGGGGGGTGCTGGCGCGGCTCGAAGCCGCCCTCAGGGCCCTCGAGGAGGAGGGACGACTGCCGGCGGGCTGCTGGGACCCTGCCGGCCCCGCGTTGCGGGTGCGCGAGGGCGACGGCGCGGCGACGGCCGCCGCGACCGCGGCCGTGCTGCGCGCCCTGGCCGACGCCGCCGCCGGCTACCTGGCCCGCATGGTGGAGCACCAGGGGACGACCCCCGACGCCGTCGCCCGGGCGCGCGCCGCAAGCCTCATGGACTTCAGTTCCCTCGCCGACGCCAAGGCGCACTACGCCGTCCTGCCCCCCGAGGCGCAGCGCGAGCTCTTCGAGGAGAACGTCGACGAGCTGATCCGAGCCAAGGACCAGCTCGCGAGCATCGCCGCTTGGTTGAGCCACGGCCGCCAGCTGGCGCAGCGCCTCGTCGAGCGGCGGGGGCTGGCCGTGACGGAGGGGGCCTCCCTCACGGGGCTCCTCGAGGCCCTCCTGGCCGCGGAGGCTCCGCCCGAGCCGACCTGCGCACGACGCCTGGCCGCGCGCGTGCAACGCTGGGCGGACCTCCTCCCGCGCGACGAGGCGCGGGAGCTGCTCGCGCTCCGCGCCTCCGAGTTCCAGCGCACCTTCGCCGCGGCCCTGGACCCCGCAGCGCCGCTGGCCTTCCTCGCGCGTGCCTTGTGCGCCGTCCTCGACGATCACCTCGCCGCGTGCGCTGCCTTCCAGGAAAAGGCGCTCGCCAAGCGGGAGCGGCAAGCGCTCTCGGGGCTGAGGAAGGAATTCGCTCGGGCACCCGCCGACGCGCGCAAGCACCTCCTCGGGCTCGTCGCCCAGGACGCACACGTCGAGGAGGCGCAGGCGGCCTTCGACGCCGCGGCCAAGGCGCTCGTCGAGGCCTCCGGCCCGGCGCTCGAGCGCTGCGCCCGCGCCGCGATGGCGAAGTCGTCCCGGCCCGAGGCGGAAGCCGCCGCCTTCGAGCGCCTCGACAAGCGCGCGCGCACCGCCAGCCTGGCCGAGTTGTGGCGCCAGCGCGTCCGCGCCCTGCGCGCGCTCCTCGACCCCTCCTCTCCCGAAGGACTTCCCACGCTCCGCGCGGCCCGCGACGAGTTGCTGCGGGCCACGGTCGGCGCCGCCGACCCACAGCTCCTTGCGCAACGCGCCCGCGCCCTCGACGTCCTCGCCGAGGCCCTACGCGACCCCGACCCAGGGGATGACGCGTCTTCCCTCGACGTCTCCGCCCCGATTCCCGTCGAGGAGGAGCTCCTCGCCCGACAGGCCGAAGAGCTCGAGAAGCGCTCGCGGGACTTCCTCTCCCGCTACGCAGCCTCCCGCAGCCAGGGACCGCCCACCCTGGAGGCAACGGTGCGGCGCCTGGAAGACATCGCGGAGCTGAAGAAGGGCAAGAAGGCCGCCCTCGACCGGCTCCTCAAGCCCTCGCGCCGCGGCAAGCACTCTCCCAAGCGCGAGCTGGCTGCGGGAGCAGCCCTCCTCGAAGAGCACGCGCTCGTCGCCGAGGCACGCGGTCGCCTCGCGGCGCGCAAGGAAGCGGCGGTGGGCCGCGTCGCCGCGGAGCTGCCCGCCTTCGGCCTCGTCCCCGGCCTGGGGTACGACGCCCTCCGGGCGGCCGTCGACGCGCGGCGCGCCGAACACCGCCGGGCGGCCGAGGTCTCGGCGGCCCTCGCCGCGGCCGAAGAGCGGGCCCGTGACCTGGTCGGCTCCCTCACCGGCCAGCCCCCGGCTTCGTTCGCCGAGGTCGAGGCCTTCGCGCAGCGCGCCGGGCCCGACGCCGACGCGCTCGACCGCCTGGCCGCCGAGGTGGTCCGCGCCCGGGAACGAGCCCTCGCCGCGGCCAACCGGCTCCTCCGCAAGCCGTGCAAGGACTACGCGAGCGCGCGCCAGGCCCTCGCGGCGGTCGAGTCGGGCCTCGACGCGGTCTCGACCCTCCGCGCTGCCGCCGGACCGTACTTCGCGGGCCTCGCTGCCGCCGACCCCGCGCTCGCCGCCGCCGCGCCGTCCCTCGCCCGCCTGCGGCGCGAACGGCGCAAGGCGGGAGCCCTCGCCGAGGAGGCCGCGGCAGCCAGCGAGGCCCTGGCGCGGTCGGTGGAACGCCTCGCGGACCTAGCCCCCCGGTCGGACTCCCTCGAGAAGTGAGGGCGCGCCGCGCACCGCCGAGCTACCGAGCTCGCGAGCCCCTGCGCGAGGGTGGGCCGGACCCCACAGCTTCGCCGGCGAGCCAGCGCCCGCGCCGCGGGTCCGCGGGCCAGGCGCTCAGAAGCTCCACTCCTTGAACAGCTTCTGGCGGAACTCCTGCAGCTCGGCGAGCTTCCGCTCGCGGCGCTTGGGCCCCAGCTCGTCGAGGGTATCGAGGAGTTCGTCCTCGACGCGCCGCAAGCGCGCAGCGATGAGCTGCGCGAAGTTGTAGATCACCTTGTAGGCGGCCACGTCCCCCTTCTCGAGCATCTCGCGAAAGGCGTCGCCGCGGACCTTCGTGAGCACCGTGGGCTCGGTGGCGTGGGCCCAGGCGGAGCGCTTGCGGTCGCCCCGCAGGAAGGACATCTCGCCGAACACCGAGCGGTTGGAGAGCGTGGCGATGGTGGTGCGCCCGCCCCGCTCGCTGGGCAGGTCGATGTTCACACGCCCCTTGATGATGATGTAGAAGCCGTCGTTCTCCTCGCCCGGCCCGAAGATCTCCGAATCACCCCGCACCGAGATCTCATCGCTGATCGCCAGGATGCGGGCGACCTCGTCGTCCTCCAGGTACATGGCGAAGATCGGCACGCGCGTAAAGCGTTCGGTGACGCGCGTCCGCCGCGGGGCCTGGTCGTCTTCGCTCATGGGCTGCACCTCGTCGCCGGGGACGCTCAGATCCCGCTGAGCACGGTGGCTTTGCCGACCCTTCCGATCGCGACGATGTAGGCCGCGGTCCGGTAGGGAATCTTCTTCCGCTCCGCGAGGTCGAAGACCGTCTTGCAACCGCCGCTGATGAAGCGATCCAACTTGCCGCGGATGTCCTCGAGCTCCCAGCGGAACTGCTGGATGTTCTGCACCCACTCGAAGTAGCTCACGATGACACCGCCGGCGTTGGCGAGCACGTCCGGGATGATGTCGACTCCACGCTCGTTGAAGATCGCGTCGGCGGCGGGCCGGGTGGGACCGTTGGCGGCCTCCACGATGAGTTGCGCCCGCACGTCGCGGGCGTTCTCCTGGGTGAACACGCCGCCCAGCGCCGCCGGCACGAGCACGTCGCAGTCCACGTAGAGCAGGTCGTCGCGAGGCAGGGCGTCGCCGCCCTCGAAGCCCTTCACCGTTCCCCGGGCTCCCATGTGTTCGAGGAGCTTCGGCACGTCCAGCCCCTCGGGGTTGTGGAGGGCTGCGTGCACGTCGGAAACGGCCACCACCTTGCCGCCGCGCTGATGCAGGTGCCGGGCGAGGTGGGAGCCCACGTTGCCGAAGCCCTGAATGGCGTAGCGCCGCTCGGCAATGCTCAGCCCCTTGCGCTCCAGGTAGCGCTGAATGGCAAAGGTCACCCCCAGGCCCGTCGCCTCCTCGCGCCCCGGCGAACCGTGCAGATCGACGGGCTTGCCGGTCACCACGGCCGGGCTGTAGCCGTTGATCCGCGAATACTCGTTCATGATCCAGGCCATGATCTGCGCGTTCGTGTTCACGTCCGGCGCGGGAATGTCCTTGTGGGGACCGATCACCTCGTGAATCTCACTCACGAAGCGACGCGTCACCCGCTCCAGTTCGCCCGGCGAAAGCTGGTTCGGGTCGCAGTCGATGCCGCCTTTGGCGCCGCCGTACGGAATGTCGACGATGGCGCTTTTCCACGTCATTAGCGCCGCCAGGGCCATGCTGTGGTCTTCGTCCACCGTCGGGTGGAAACGAAGCCCTCCCTTGAAGGGTCCCCGGGCGCCGTTGTGCTGAACCCGAAAGCCTTGGAAGACCGCAAGGTCGCCGCTGTCGAGCTCGACGGCGACTTCCACCTTCACGGTGCGCTTCGGCTTCTCCAGCAATCGCTGGACGCGCTCCCCGATGCCCATGCGCTCGGCGGCCTGCCGAAAGTAATGCGTGGTGTCTGAGAACACGTCCCGCTCCTGGGGCGATCATAGCGCCGTCGCTCCGCCACCGAAAAGCGTGCCCGCAATGGATCTTGACCCCATCCAGGGTCGATTGGCGTCGCCCAGATCCGCGTTCTACAATGAGGTCCCCGTGGGAGACGAACGGTGAAGGTGCTGGCCGCGCTGCAGAACGGCGCCCTCGCTCAGGAGCTGGCGGGGCAGGGAGCGGACGTCGTCTCCGTGCGCGGCCCCGAGGACCTCGAGGCCGCCCTCGGCGAGGAGCTCTCCTTCGCCGTCGTCGACCCGTCGCTCCCCTTCGCGACCGACGTCGTGGCCGAGGTGAAGACCAAGGTCGACGGCCACGGTCGCGACCGCCTCCCGGTCATCGCGGTGGGACCTCGCCCCGAAGGCGTCCCCTACTGCGTTCCGGACCTCCACTACCAGCGCGCGAGCGGCGAGGACCTCGTCCGGGCCGCCAAGGCGATCATGTTCCGCCGCGCCCGCCAGCGACGGCTCTTCGACCAGGAGCTCATCCTCAAGGTCCCCACCACTCCGGAGGCCATCGACAAGGCGGGCGACCTGCTCGATGCGCTCATCGTCGCCGCAGGCTTCCCCGAGGAGGAGGCGGTCAAGCTGGGCCACACGGTGCGCGAGGCCATCGGCAACGCCGCCGAGCATGGGAACAAGAACCGCCCCGAGCGCACGATCCACATCAACGCGCTCCGTTCCAGCGACCGGTTGACCTTCGTGATCACCGACGAGGGGCCGGGCTTCGACACCGAGGCCTTCCTCGCCCGCGCCGAGGAGGTCTCGGCCCTCGAGCACACCCGCTCGCGGCGCGAGAACGAGACGCGGCCTGGCGGCCTGGGGGTCTTCATCATGAAGAAGACCTGCGACGCCATCGCCTTCAACGCGTCGGGGAACTCGATCTACCTGATGAAGCTCCTCCCGCAGAGCGGGGGCTAAGGCCCATGCGCTACGTCGTCCGCCGCCAGCGGGTGCGCTGCGGCGGCGGCGAGCGCCGCGTGCTCGTCGCCGCCTTCCCCCTCGGCGGCGGTGGAGCCGCCTGCCTGCAGCTCGCCGACGAAGGTCCCCTCCGGCGCGGCGGGGTCTACCTCGCCGCGACGGACGACCCCGAGGCAGCGGCCTTTGCCCCCCGTTTCGATGAGCTCTTCGCGGATGCCGCACGCAAGGTCCGCGCCGCCCCCGATCTCCTGCCGACCCTCCGGAGCCTCCTCGAGCGCGCGCGCGACGCGGCCCGCGCCTGCAGACCGCAACTGACCCCCGCCGCCCTCGACGAGTTGGGGGCCGTCGCCCGCGCGGCGCGCGAGCGCGAGGTCGACGCGTCGCCGGGACCCTACTCCCTCGAAGAACTCGTGGTCAGCGCCTTGCTCATCTTCGTGAGCGAAGAGGAGCGCTACCCTCGCCCCCGCTACCGTGGCGCCGACGTGGCCCTCGGACGCTTCCTCGAGGTGCTCGGGGCCTGAGGCGTCACACCGGCGGGTTTCCCCGAGGGGGCCCGTGGGCGGGCAGGCGGGCTCTCGCTCAGCGCCCGGCGCACAGGCGCTCGCCTGGCCGGCCCCTGCGCCGGCTGATAGACTCGCCCCACGCCACCTGGGGGTACCGTGTGCCAGCGCCCACGCTCGTCGTCGTCCTCGAATCCGGGGTCTCGCGGCGCGTAACGCTCACCGAGCGCGTCGTGATCGGGCGCGACCCCTCCAACCAAGTGGCGGTCGACGACGGCCACCTCTCGCGGCGTCACTGCGAACTCCGTTGGAGCGGAGACCGCGTCTCGGTCCGCGACCTCGGCTCCCTCAACGGCACCTTCGTCAACGGGCAACGCATCCACGAAGAGTGCTTCGTCCTTCCCGGCGACGTCCTCAAAATGGGGCGCACCCGCGTCTACGTGGACTTCGGCGACGCCGACGCCCAGCGTGTCCTGCCCAAGATCTACGCACCGGATTTGACCCTGCGCCGTGGCGTGCAGCCGCTCGGCACCGAGAAGGCACCAGCGCTCGCCGGCCCCTACGAGCGGCTCCGGGCGCGCCTGCAAACTCCGGACGACCCCGACGCCTCGCGGAGCGCCTCCGCCGGCCCGGCCACTCGCCTCCAGAACCGGCGCATCCGCCCCGACGACAAGACCCCCGTCCCGCTCCCCCGCATGGAGGAGAGCGCCATCTCGCGCAGCTCCTCTTCCTCGCGCGGCTCCAGCCAGGGGCAGGGCAAGGGCCTCAAGGCCATCGCTCAGATCTCCCGCGTTCTGGCGAACATCGGGGACCCCCACGAATTCCTCGACTACACTCTCTCGCGGGTGCTCTCCGTCGTCCCCGCCGAGCGCGGCATCGTGATGCGCCTCAGCGCAGAACGCCGCGGACTCTATCCCGAGTGCGCCCGCAGCGCCCTTCCGTCACGCAGCGACGCCGAGGCGCTCCGCCTCGGCATCAGCCACACCATCGCCCGCAAGGTGATCCGCGAGCGGGTGTCGGTGCTCGTGAGCGACGCGGTGCTCGACAAGCGCTTTCAGCAGGCCTCGTCCATCCAGGACCTGCAGATCCGCTCGGTCCTCTGCGCGCCCCTGTGGCTGGGTGAGCGCATCTCGGGCCTGATCTACCTCGACCACCTGATGCACGCCTACGCCTTCTCCGAAGCCGACCGCGACTTCTTGGTGGCCGCGGCGAACCTCGCCGCCCTCGGCCTCGAGCGCGTGATCGAGCGCTGACCAGGGCCTCTGCGGGCGGGCCGCTCTCCCCGTCGAGGCCCCTTTTGGCCGCGAGGCACCTCAGCCCGCGTCGGATCCGGTCCGGAACAGCCGCGTTTGTTCGCTGAGGCGCTCGAGCTCTGCTTTGAGCCGGATCACTTCGGCCCTCAGCCGCGCGGTCTCGCGCTCCTCGGTGCGACCGGAAACCGCCTCGTAGAGGGCCGGGTTCGCGGCCAGGCTCAAGCCGAGCTGGTGCGCCATGAGCTCGAGATGGGCGAGGTCCCGATCGCCGAATTCTCGGTTGACGGTCGTGTCGTCGGCGTAGAGCACGCCGATGAGCTGGTCCGCGACCGTGAGGGGAACCGCCATCACCGTGTTCAGGCCCAGGCGGTCGATGCTCGAGGACGAGAGCGGCTGCGGGTCGAAGGAGTCCACCATGCACAGCGAACGGTTCTCCTCGAGGGCCTTGCGGACGATGCTGCGCGAGTAGTCGCGAAGCCCTTCGGGCAAGGGCCGCCGGCCGCGGCTTCGTGCGGCGGCGATGCGCAGTTCGCCGTCGTCCTCACTGACCACCAGCAAAGCCCGCCGCGCCCGGGTCAGGTCGCACACGTTGTCCAGGGTGCCCGCGAGGATCTCCTCGGGGTCGCCGCTGGAGCGGAGCAGGTCGATGGTGTCGAAGAGGGCCTTGAGGTTCCGCTGGGTCCGCGCGGCGTCGCGGTCGAAGAGGCTCTCGAAGGGGTCGCTGCGATGCCCCGGATGGTCGAGTTCGGGGTGGAAGACCAGGACCCGGTCTCGGCCGGAATTCTTGGCGGCGTAGAGCGCTTGGTCGGCGTGCTTGATGAGCTGGGCCTGGTTCTCCCCATGGTCTGGAAAGAGAGAGACCCCGATGGACACCGTGATCCGGACCTGCTGCTCTCCGATGGGCTGCCCCTTGATCGCGCGCGCGATCTTCTCGGCGACGGTCATGGCGCCTTGCAGGTCGGAGCGGGGGAGGAGGACGAGGAACTCCTCTCCGCCCCAGCGGGCGGCGTGGTCATCGCGGCGAATGGTCCTCCGGATGCGTTGCGCGGCGCGCTTGAGCACCTCGTCGCCCACGTCGTGTCCGTAGCTGTCGTTGATGCGCTTGAAGTGGTCGAGGTCGAGCAGGAGGAGGCCCACGGGTTCTCCGTGCTCGCGGGCCTGCTTCAGCTCGTCGTCGATCACTTGCCGCATGAAGCCCCGGTTGAGGAGCCCGGTCAGGGGATCCGTGCTCGCCTCGTGCCGCAGGCGGGCGTTGTAGAGCGCGATGGCCGCCTGCGCGCCGACCATTTCCAGCAGCTTGAGGTCGGCCTTGTCGAGGGAGCGCACGGGGGAGGTGCTGTCGAGGTAAATGGCCCCCAGCACCCACGAACGACGAGCGCGCGCTCGCCGCTCGCGGAAGGGACGCCCCGTCTCGGGGCGGGTGGCCGTGAGGGGGATGCAGAGGGCGCTCTCGAGGCCCATGCTGACGACGCTGTCCCGCGCCGAGAACGAGTCCTCGCCGCTCGCGACCCCCGTGCGGAGCACGATCCGCTTGCTCTGCACCGCCTCCTCGACGAGCCCTTTCGAGAAGCGCTGCTCGAACTCGTCGAGGTTCTCGTGGTCCATGTTGCGTCCGAGAACCGGCTTCATCCGCCGCTGGTCCTCGCCGTCGCCCAGGAGGAGCAATCCGCGCTCGAAGCCGGTGAAGTCGAGGACCTCGTCGAGGATCGTCTCGATCAGCTCGCGCAGGTCCGGGGCCGAAGCGATGCTCTGGGTCAGCACCCCCAGGCGGAGCAGTTGTTCCTTGAGGTAGCGCCGGTTCGAACTGCGGGTGTGCGGCCCGCTGCGACCGCCCTTCCGCTGCCAGGTGTCGAACTGTCGCGAGTCTTCGTCGCCCTCCAGGAGGGGCGGGCGCTCGCCGCCGGCGTCGACCGGATTCCAAAACCCGCCGTCGGAGGCGTGCCGCAGGGCCTCCTCCGGCTCGGTGTCGTCGTCGACGAAGACCAGGACCGAGTCGCCCAGGCGGAGGGTGTCGTCGTATTCGAGGGCCATGGCCGTGATCTGACGGCCGTTGAGGAATGTGCCGTTCTTGCTGCCCAGGTCGATGATCCGGTAGCCGCCCTTGGGAAGGGGCTCGATGCGGCAGTGGCGCCGCGAGACCTCCAGCCCGTCGAGCTGCACGTCGTTCTCCGGTTCGCGCCCAAGGGTGATGGGCTGATCGCCCAGGGCGTAGACCCGCACGGTTCGGTTGCGGTCGGCGAGAACCAGCTTCGCCATTTCGACCCAGACCTCTCTCGTCGGCATGTTACCCACTGCGCGAGCGCACGTCGCCTCGAGCGCGCTCGCCGGGCAAACACGGGGCGGCAACCCGCTTTCGTGGCGCGAAGGACGGCCGGCAGGTCACCCGCAGGAAGAGCGTTCCGCCCGTTCGCTTGCAAAAGTTCGCCTTCGACCGGCGCGAGGGGCGTTCCGGGGAGTCCTTCTGCGCAGAGGGGCTCCTCGCCGGCAAGATCCCCCTCAGCGCCCTTCCTTCGCCCGGAGGGAGCGCTCGAGAAGGGATCGCTGTCGCCAGGCCCAGTCGAGCTGCTTGCGCACCCGGAGGGGATCTGCGGGGGTGCCGGCCCCACCCTGCGAGAAGCGTTCGACCATGGCTCGAGCCGTCGCGAGCGCTGCAGCCGTCTTCCCCTCCCCTGCTTGCGCCTCGCAGACGAGCCTCCAGGCCTCGATTTGCTGACTCGGACTCAGAAGCCCTTCGCGGGCGAGGAGATCCTTCGCCAGCCGCAGGCTGCCTCCGAAGTCCCCCACGAGCCGACGGCCAAGCGCAAGGAGCAGAGCTTGCTCCACGGGTTCGTCCAAGCCGAGCTGCTTGCGCGCGACGATCTCCGCGGGGCTACGAACGGGACGCACCGCGCCGAGGTCCGTGAGGACTCCTTCCTCTTGCTCGGCCAGCAAGTCGCGCGCTCGCTGCACGTGCCCCGCCCGGGCATGGGCCGTGGCGAGCCGCAGGGAGCAGCTTCGAGCCCGTCGGCCCTTGGGCTCCAGCGCCGCCAGGGCTCTCCGGAAGAGTTCGACTTCCTGGGGGCCGGCGTCCCCGGTCCGCGTTCGGACTTCGAACTCGAGTTCGGCAAGGCCGAGGGGATCGACCATGCGGCTCCAGACGGTCAATCCCCTTTCGCCCGCGGCCGATCCCAAGCCGTAGGATCTCTTGCGGACGTAGGCTTCCTTGGCGCGCTCTTCGAGCAGGAACTCCAGAGCGAGGCGTGGGCTCCTGCGAATCTCCTCCATGAGGCGCCGAGCGCACTCGACGGCAGCCAGCGCCCCCTTCGTGTCGCCCAGACGCAGCGCAAACTGCGCGAACTGCACGGCGGCCATGGGATGCCCGAACCCGTTGGGAGCGATTCGTCGGGCCGCCGTGAGCATGCGCGAGATGAGGGTAGGGTCCTGTCTGCCGCGGTAGAACCCGAGGGCGAGCAGCGCGCGCTCGTTGCTCGGGTCGAGCGCCAACGCCCGCTTTGCTGCGGCCAAGCCTTCTTCTTCCCGACCAGCCGCCAAGAGGATCGTCGCTCGCCCACACTCCACGTCGATCCGGTCGGGCAGAGCCGTGGCGACTCCTTCCGCCCGGTCGAGGTCGTCGAGGGCCTCTTCGACCTCACCGCAGACGGCGCGGCACAAGGCGAGATCGATCTGCGTCCCGCAGGACTCCGACGAACTGCGAGCGCGGGCGGAGAGGTCTTCGAGCCAGGAGGCCGCCGGCCTCCGCAGGCCCAGCAGGGCACGTACGCGGGCCTCGCGGAGCTTCGGGTCGTGGGGACGTTCCGCAACCAGGCGATCCAGGAGCCGCAGCGCCCTGCCCCAATCTTCGCCAGCCAGCGCGGCTCGAGCACCCAGTTCGCGCGGCCACGACTCCGCAGGGGAAAGACGCTCTGCCTCCTGGCAAAAAGAGGCCGCAAGCAGGGGACGGTCCGTTCGGAGGAGTTCCTCCGCGCGGCGCCTCAACCCAGCGAGACGTTTCCCGCTCGCTTGCGAGGAAAGGACCGCGCCGGAAGCGCCCGGGGGTGCGGAGCGGACTTCGCGTTCGAGCAGTCTTGCGCCTCCAAGGAGCGCGAAGGCTGCGAGCGAGACGAGGGCTGCGACCCTCGAAAGAAGCCGGCCGCGACCCTCGGGCCGGACCCGGGGCAGCCGAGCGTGGCCCACATCTCGGCCCGAGAGGAAGCGCCTGAGATCCGCTCGGAGCGCTGTCATTTCCGGGTAGCGGTCGGCGGGATCCTTCGCCAAGCAGCGCAGAACGACACCCCGCAGGGATCTCGGCACGTGCTCGGGAAGGGGGCCGGGCGCGTCTTCCACGACGGCCCGCAGGGCGTCCAACGGCCCGCAGGAAGCGTTCTCGTAGGGAGCGCGCCCGCTGAGGAGCGCGTAGGCAACCGCCCCCAAGCCGTAGACGTCGCTGCGCGGGTCGGTGGGGCGACCCAGCGCCTGCTCGGGGGGGAGATAACCCACCGTCCCCAGCAACTGACCGCTGCGGGTCGGACCTCCGAGGGAGTCGCAGAGCAGCTTGGCGAGACCGAAGTCGATCAGCAGGGGCCTTCCGTCCTTGGTAAGGAGCACGTTGTCCGGCTTGAGGTCGCGGTGGAGGACGCCCCGCTCGTGGGCGTGGGCCAAGGCGTCGGCGAGACGCTCGAGGAGGAGAGCCGCCTTCCGGGGCGAAAGGGGCCCGGCCGCGGCGAGCCTCCGCCCGAGGGATTCGGCCTCGACGTAAGGGAAAACCACGTAGGGAATCCCGTCCACTTCGCCGGCGTCGTGGACGGGAATGATGTTGGGGTGCCGCAGCTTCGCCACCGCCAAGGCCTCGGCTCGCAGCCGCTGCCGCAGTCGCGCGGACTCGCCGCGACCCGCCAGAAGGCACTTCACCGCCAGATCTCGACCGGCCCGATCGCGGGCCCGGAACACGACCCCCATTCCGCCGCGACCAATTTCCTCACAGAGGAGGTAGGAGCCGAAGGGCCTCGCTCGCACCGCCGCCTCGATTTCCCTTTCGTCATCCATGGCCGCAGCGCGATTCTCGGTCAAGCAGAATGCTTCGCCGACCCGAGGGCCGCGGAGAACTCGAGGGCCCCAGCCCCTCAGGGCGTCGAGCCCCCCAAAACGCGCCCTCCCCGGCGTCACTGGACCGCCTACCGGCTCCCCTCTATCCTTCTCGCTCTCGCGGAAGCCCGACGGCGGAGGGGGCAGTGCCGGAGGCAGACCAGAGAGCAAGGTCGGCTGCGTGGGCGGCGCTCCTGCTCCTCCTTCCCGGTTGCACGGTGGGCATCGGTCGCGGGCCCGTCACCGACTTCTTCGTGAAGGACTACGACCTCCCCGACTACGCTCCCGGAGTGGCGGCCTTCCGCGCCGAGCGCCAGCGCCTGGAACCAACGCCCGAGACCGGCGCGCTGGGGGGGATGGCGGGCGCCTACGCAGGCGGACGCCGCCGCGCCTGGCGGGCCCAGGCTGCCGGCGGCCTGGGCGGGCTCGCCGGCGCCCTGGTAGCGCAGGAGTTCTCCCAGGCCGAGACCGAGCCCCCCTTGCCGGCCGAATACGGGTCGCTGAGCCTGGCCCTGCCCATCGTGGTCACGGATCCCAACAAGGGCCCCACCTTCGGCCTGCTCCCGGTCTCGGTCCTGCAGGAGGGGAACCGGATCACCAACATCTTCGCTCCGGACTTCACCTACAACGAAATCGACGGAATCGGCAGCGTGTTCCGCATGCTGCGCTTCTTCTCTCGCGACTCCTTCCTCAAGATCGACGCGGGCAGTTCCACCGAGGGCTACAACCAATTCAAGGTCCACTACGAGCAGCGCCGGCTGGGCCCCAACCGCTTCCTCTACTTTCGCGGGCTGTTCCGCTACGACACCGACCTCTCCCAGCGCTTCTACGGGCTGGGGAACGACACCGACGAGGACGCGGAGTCCACCTACGTGTTCCGGAAGACCCAGGCGGGCGCCACCATCGGGCTGGAACTGCCGCTCGATGTCTCCATCGAGCTGCGCGAGCGAGTCGTCTCCTACGGGGTGGGTCCGGGCCGACTGGAAGACGTCGCGAGCACCAAGGCCCGCCATCCCGATGTGTTCGGAGTGAACGACGGCCGGCTCACGGTCCTCACCCATCAAATTCGGCTGACCTACGACGGACGGGACTCGGCCGACAACCCCACCGAAGGCGTCTTTGGGCAGTTCACCTACGACGTGGCCGACAACACCCTCGGCGGCAGCGTGGGCTTCAACCGCTTCCGCCTGGAGCTCGTCGCCCACCTTCCGCTCTGGCGCAAGCGCTTCATTACGGTCTTCCGCGTGGCCGCCTGGCTGATGACCGGCGAGGACATCCCCTTCTACGAGCTGACCTCCGTGGGCGGCCGAAGCACGGTCCGCGGCTACGGCGAAGGGCGCTTCGTCGACAAGAACGGCTTCGTGGCGAACGTCGAGGAGCGCATTCGCCTCTACGAGTTGGTCCTTGCGGGAAACCGCATCCAGGTGCAAGTCGCCGCGTTCCTCGACGTCGGCCGCGTCTACGCAGGAGGCGAAGGGTTCACCTTGCGCGACAGCAAGTTCGCCGTGGGCGGCGCGCTGCGCATCCTGGTCCCCGACTCCAACCTGGTGACCTCCATCGACATGGGCTTCAGCGACGAGGGGTCGGCCGTCTTCGTGGACCTGGGCTACCCCTTCTGAGCTGGATCCGGAACGCGAGAGGGCCTCGCCGCGCGGCGAGGCCCTCTTCCGGTCGTCATGGAGCTGAGGGGACTTGAACCCCTGACCTTCTGAATGCCATTCAGACGCTCTCCCAGCTGAGCTACAGCCCCGAATTGCCAACCACGCTCGCGCGCAGTGGGCGAATGTTACCGGGGCCTTCGACCAGCGTCAAGCGAGCCGCGCTCGGCCGTCGGCCGCTCCTCCCCTCCTCCCTTCGGCTTGGTGCGCGCGACAGCGCCGCTAGAATGCGCCGTCTCCACCAGCAGGGCCCGGCCGCGCGCCGGCCGGGGAGGCGGAATGGCCGAATACGCGTTCAAGGAACTCGAGCCGCGCTGGCAGCGCCACTGGGACGAAGTCGGACTGGGCAAGGCGGACATCGACTCCGAGAAGCCCAAGTTCTACTGCCTCATGATGTTCCCCTACCCCTCGGGCGACCTGCACGTGGGGCATGGCCGCAACTACATCATTGGGGACACCCTGGTCCGGCACCGCCTCATGAAGGGCTACGAGGTCCTCTCGCCCATGGGCTGGGACGCCTTCGGCCTCCCAGCGGAGAACGCGGCCATCAAGCGGAACATCCACCCGGCCGAGTGGACCCGACGGAACATCCAGGCCATGAAGTCGCAGTTCCACGCCTGGGGGATCCTCTACGACTGGAGCCGCGAGATCACCACCTGCGACCCCTCCTACTACAAGTGGACGCAGTGGGTCTTTTGCCGGCTCATGGACGCCGGCCTGATCTACCGCAAGGAAGCCCCCGTCAACTGGTGCGGCGGCCTCTGCCAGACGGTGCTGGCCAACGAGCAGGTCGTCGACGGCCTCTGCGAGCGCTGCGGGAGCGAAGTCGGCAAGCGCAACCTCGAGCAGTGGTTCTGCCGCATCACCGACTATGCGCAGCGACTGCTGGACGACATCGAGCGCCTCGAGGGCTGGCCCGAGCAGGTCCGCAACATCCAGAGGGCGCACATCGGGCGCTCGGAGGGCGCCATCGTGCGCTTCCGCGTGGCGGAGACGGGGACCGAGCTCCCCTGCTACACCACGCGGCCCGACACCCTGTGGGGCGTCACCTACTTCTGCGTCGCCCCCGAGCATCCGGTGGTCGAGGAAGCCATCGCCCGCGCGCACCCGGCGAAGCGGGCCGAGATCGAAGCCTTCCGCGAGCGCGTCTCCCGGCAGACGAACGTCGAGCGCGAGAAGACCAAGGAAGGCGTCGACAGCGGCCTCACGGTGATCAACCCCGTCAACGAGGAGCGCGTCCCTCTCTACCTCGCCAACTACGTGCTCATGGGCTACGGCACCGGAGCCGTCATGGCGGTGCCCGCCCACGACCAGCGCGACTTCGAGTTCAGCCGGGCCAAGGGGCTGCCGGTGCGGGTGGTCATCCAGGACCCCGCGCAGGAACTGAGCGCCGAGCGCCTCGAGGCGGCCTACGAAGGGAACGGCCCGATGGTCGACAGCGGACCCTTCGACGGCACCCCCGCCGGTCCGGGCAGCGAGGGCGTCGCGAAGGTCATCGACTGGCTCGAAGCCGAGGGCAAGGGCGAACGCTCGGTGCAGTTCCGCCTCCACGACTGGTGCATCTCCCGCCAGCGCTACTGGGGCGCCCCCGTGCCCGTGATCCACTGCCCCGCCTGTGGCCCGGTCCGCGTGCCCGACGAGGACCTCCCCGTCCTCCTCCCCGAGCTCGAAGACTTCCGCCCCAAGGGCCGTTCGGTCCTCGAGTCGGTGGAGTCCTTCATGAACACCTCCTGTCCCGCCTGCGGCGGGGCCGCCCGGCGCGACCCCGACACCCTCGACACCTTCGTCGACAGCTCCTGGTATTTCCTCCGCTACCCCAACCCCGACCTGGAGGACAGGCCCTTCGACCGCGACGTCGTGGCCCGTTGGCTCCCCGTGCACCAGTACGTGGGCGGGCGGGAGCACGCGCGGGGGCACCTGCTCTACAGCCGCTTCGTGACCAAGGCCCTCTCCGACCTCGGCGAGCTGCCCTTCGACGAGCCCTTCGAGAAGCTCTTCTGCCAGGGAATGCTCGGCATGATGAGCTACCGCAGCGACGAGAAGGGCTGGGTGAGCTGGCGCGAGATCCAGCGCGACGCCGGAGGGAACCCCGTCCCGGTACTCGTCGACGGCAAGCCCAAGGTCGACGACAAGGGGCGCGCGATCTTCCTCCACGAGGACGGGAGCGAGGTGCGCGCGGAGTACTTCAAGATGTCCAAGACGCGCCTGAACATCGTCTCTGCGGGGGAGATGGGCGAGACCTGGGGCGTCGACACCCAGCGCCTCTACACCTTGGCCGTCGGGCCCGCGGAGCTGGACGCGGAGTGGAGCGAGCAGGGGGTGGTGGGCTACCACAAGTTCCTGCGGCGCGTCCTGAACACCGTCTCGGAACTCGCCCCTCAGGTGCAGGACGCCCCCGGTGAGGTGGACGCGGACGCCCTCTCGCCCGCCGTGCGCGACCTGCGCCGGCTCGCCCACCAGACCATCGAGCGAGTCGACCGCGGCCTCGAACTCGACGCCGAGGGGAACTTCGGCTTCCACACCGCCATCGCCTCGATCATCACCCTGGAGCACGGCTTCGGCGCGCTCCCCGCCGACGCGAGCCCCGCCGACCGCGCCGCCGTTCGCGAGGCCCTCGAACTGCTCGCCAAGCTGCTGGCCCCCTTCGCGCCGCACCTCGCCGAAGAACTCTGGCAACGCCACCTGGGCCACGGAGAGACCATCTTTCGCAGCCGTTGGCCCGAGCCGGACCCCGCCGCGCTGAAGCAGGACACCGTCGAGATCGCCGTGCAGATCCAGGGGAAGGTGCGCGACCGGGTGCGCGTGCCCGCCGACGCCGACGAGGCAACCCTGCGCCCCATCGTGCTCGAACGGGAAAAGATCAAGCCCGCCCTGGAGGGCAAGACCATCAAGAAATTCGTCGTCGTCAAGAACCGCCTGGTGAACATCGTCGCCGTCTGACGGCGCCAGGCCGGAACCCGCCCTCCTGCGCGGGAGCCGGATCGTCCACGCCGAAACGGTGAGTCCGTTCCGGCCCCCGCGCGCGAAGCGACGAGAGAAAGGGATCCCCGTGGCCAAGAAGCCCCAGACCAAGGACAGCGGCCTGCCGACCCGCGCCGAGGACTACTCGGCCTGGTACCAGGAAGTCGTGCGGGTGGCCGAACTCGCCGAACACTCGGCGGTGCGCGGCTGCATGGTGATCAAGCCCTACGGCTACGCCCTGTGGGAGAACATCAAGGCCAACCTAGACGCACGCTTCAAGGCGACCGATCCGCCCCACCAGAACGCCTACTTCCCTCTTTTCATTCCGAAATCCTTCCTCCAAAAGGAAATGGAACACGCGGAAGGCTTCGCCCTCGAATGCGCGGTGGTCACCCACCACCGCCTGACCACCGACGACGACGGAAAGCTCATCCCCGACCCCGAGTCGAAGCTCTCCGAAGAACTCATCGTTCGCCCCACTTCGGAGACGATCATCGGTGAGTCCTTCAGCAAGTGGGTCAACAGCTACCGCGATCTCCCCCTGCTCATCAACCAATGGGCGAACGTCGTTCGTTGGGAAATGCGCACGCGCCTCTTCCTGCGCACGGCCGAGTTCCTCTGGCAGGAGGGCCACACCGTCCACGCCGACGCCGAGGACGCCGAACGCGAGTCGCTCCAAATGCTCGAGATCTACCGCTCCTTCGCCGAAGACACCATGGCCATGCCGGTCATCGTGGGCCGCAAGACCGAGAGCGAGAAATTCGCCGGCGCGGATCACACCTACTGCATCGAAGCCATGATGCAAGACCGCAAGGCGCTGCAAGCGGGAACGAGCCACAACCTAGGACAGAACTTCGCTCGCGCCTTCGACATCACCTACCTCAGCAAGGAGCAGAAGCAGGAACTCGCCTGGACCACCTCGTGGGGCGTCTCCACCCGCCTCATCGGCGGACTCATCATGACCCACGGCGACGACGCAGGTCTGGTCCTCCCCCCCGCCCTGGCGCCCGTCCACGTGGCGATCATTCCCATCCGCTGCAAGAAGGACGAGGACCGCGCCGCCGCGGAACGCTTCCTGGCGCCTCTGCTGGAGGCCTTGCGGAGCAAGGCGTTCCACGGGCGCGCCCTCTCGGTCGAGGTCGACTACGGCAAGGACCGACCCGGGGCCAAACACTTCGCCTGGGAGAAGAAGGGCGTCCCGCTGCGGGTGGAGGTCGGCCCCCGCGACATCGAGCAAGGCCAGGTCGTCTACGTCAAGCGCACCCACGGAGGCAAGCAGACCCTCTCCCGCGAAGCCTTCGCCGAACGCATCCTCGATCTGCTCGGCGAGATCCAGGGCGAACTCTACGAGCGCGCGCGCTCCTTCCGCGACGAACACACGGTGTGCCTCGACGACCGCGCCGCCTTCGACGCCTTCTTCACCCCGCGAAACCCCGACGCACCCGAGATCCACGGCGGCTTCGTCCGCGGGGGGTGGTGCGGCGACGCCTCCTGCGAGGCCGAAGTCAAGGACGCGCTGCGTGTGACCATTCGCTGCATTCCCATCGAAGGGGAGCTGGCCGAGCCCTTCTCCGGCGCCTGCGTCGCCTGCGGCCGGCCCGCCCTCGCCGGGCAGCCGCGCGTGATCTGGGCCAAGGCCTACTGACCGCGGCCAAGCCCCGCCGGCGAAGACGCGCGACCGGCGCTCGGCGCCTTGCGCGACGGCGTCTCCCGCTCGCCGCGCGCGGCCCCCTGGCTTCGGCGGGGTCCATTCGATACCCTGCCGTGGCTCAAGACCTTCTCTGGGGGGAGGACCACCCATGCGCCGGCTCTGCCTTTCCGTGCTCGTCGCCACCTGCGCCGCTGCGGCCGGCGCGCAGGAAGAGCTCTCGCTGGACGCGAAGCTGACCCTCCAGTTCCACCAGACCCCGCTCCGACTAGCCCTAGACGCCGTCCAGGACGCAGCCCACGCCAACCTCGTGCTCGCGCCGGGCGTCGACCCCGATGCCCCGGTCGACGCGGAAGCCGCGAACGAACCTGCCGCCGTCCTCCTCGATCGGATCCAGTCCGCCCTCGGCCTCGCTCGGACCCGCTGGGCCGGCGCCTGGGTGCTCCACCCCAAGGACCAAGCGCCGGGCCCCGAGCCGAAGAAGCCCGAAGGAGAGGGCGCCGAGCGACTGGCGCAGCGCGTCCGTTCCGTTCGCTTCCAGGAAGCCCCCCTCAGCGAGGTGATCTCCACCCTCAAGGCGAAGACCAAGCAGGACTTCGCCAGCCTCTCCTTCGCCGTGCGCAAGCACCTCAAGACTCGTGGGGCCCGCGTGACCCTCCGGCTGTGGAACGCGCGCCTGCGGGACATCCTCCATCACGTGGCCCGCGCGTGCGGACTCGAGTGGACGCTCGCCAAGGGCAAGGTCGTGTTCCGCGCGTCGAAGTCGCTCAACGCGAGCGCCTCGGGCTCGGACGTAGGCATCGACTACGACGTCCTCCGTGGCGACACCCTCAAGAAAGCGGCCGACGTGGACGTCGACCGCCTCGTCCGCATGCTCCGCCGCTCCACCGAGCGCCAAGCGGCGGTACGTCTGCTCGTGCGCGAAGGCAAGACGGTGTGCGCCAAGGTGGCCGCCCTCCTCTCGGACGACACCGACACCGCTACCAAACTCGCCGCCCTCGAAGTCCTCGAGGCCATCGGAGACCCCACCGAGTACGCGGCCGTCCTCAAGGTGTTCAAGAACCCGGAGAACAGCCTCGAACTGCGCATGGCGGCCGGACTGTGCCTCGGCGCCATGGGCGCTCCCGAGGCGGTCCCCGACCTGATCGAGGCGCTCAACGATCCCTGGTTCCGCATCTCGGAGACGGCGCGCAAGGCGCTGGTCCGAATCGGCAAACCAGCCGTCGCGCCTCTCATCAAGCGCTTCGAGGCCGAAATGGCCAAGTCGCGTGAGCGCGCCAACGGCATCGTCTACCGCGGGCTGCTCATCCTCGGGGAGATCGGCACCCGCGAGTGCAAGAAGACCCTCTTGCGCGCCCTGCGCGACGCCCGCGGCAGTCGAGACAAGGACATCGCCGTGCGGCACCACGCCGCCATCGGCCTCGGCCTAGCCAACGACGTGCGCCTGGTCGAGCCCCTCATCGCCGCCCTGAAACGGGAGCGGGACTTCCGCGTGGCCAAGTACATTGCCCGCTCCCTCACCTGGATCACCGACCACACGGAGTCCGGAACCGACGGGGACCGCTGGCAAGTGTGGTGGGAGCTCGAGGGACGCAAGCAGTTGCTCGCCAAGCGCAGCGCGCAGGACGTGCTCGACGACATCGCAGGCGGCGCAGTCGACCTGCCGGTGGACGAGCGGGGCTACGCGCGTCTGGAGACCTCCGCCCAGCGGCTCGAACGCCTCGCCCGCGAACTCGGCGACGAGGAGCGGCCCAAGCGTCGCGCTGCGTGGCGAGAGCTCGAGGCCATGGGCGAGGCGGCCTTGCCGACCTTGCGGAAGGTCCTCGTGACCGGAAACCCCCGCGCCCGCGCCAACGCCAAGGCCATCATCGCCCGCATCGAAGGCCGCGCCGGCGAGGACGAGTAAGCCCGGAGTGTCCCTCGGGCGCGCCCTCGCCCGCGTTCTCGCCGCCCTCCGCGTCGACGAGGACGCGCGCCGCTTCGCCCGGCTCGTGCGTCGCCGCTTGGGCCTCCGGCGCCTTGCGCCCCCCAGCGGACCGCCCGGCCCCCCCTCGCCGGAGCTGTGCGCCCTCCTCGCCGCCGACGACCGCACCCTCGACGTCGCCGCCGGCGCCCTGCTCATCGCCGAGGAGGACGAACCGGGCATCGACGTCCGCTACTGGCTGCGTGAGGTGGAGGCCCTCGCCGCGGGCCTGCGCGCCCGGCTGCGCGGCCTCTCGGGCGCGAGGGAGCGCCTGGCCGCGACGAACCGTTACTTCTTCGCAGAACTGGGCTTCGTGTCCGCACCGCACCGCGGGACCCGCCGCGACGAAGACCGCCTCGCCTACCTGCTCCTGCCCGGAGTCCTCGACCGCCGCGCAGGCCACTGCGTGGGGCTCTCGACCGCCTACTTGGCGCTGGGCTACCGCGCGGGTCTGCCGGTGTTCGGCGTCTCCGCACCCGGCCACTTCTTCGTCCGCTGGGACGGCGAAGGGCTCCGCCAGAACGTCGAGTTGACCGCTCTCGGCGCGGGGCACCCCGACGAGTACTACGTCGCCCGCTTCGGCATCGGAGCCGCGCAGGTCGATCGCGGCGTGTATTTGCAGAACCTGCGCCGCCGAGAAGTCCTGGTGGAGATCCTCAACAACCGGGCCAACTACTACTGGGATCGCGGCGACGAGGAGCGCGCGGCGCGCGACCTCGACCGCGTGGTGACCACGAGCCACAACTACGCCCGCGCCCTCGCTGGGCGCGGCTTCCTCCACCTCCAGCGCGGCCACCCCGAGGAAGCCCTCACGGACCTCCGCAAGGCCCTCGCCATCGACCCCGACTACGCCCGCGCGCACCTGCTCAGCGGCCAGGCCTACATGCAGCAAGGCTGGCTGGAGCGCGCACGAGCCTGCTTCGAGCACGCGGTGCGCCTCGACGGCTCCGACGCTCTGGCCGCAACCTACCTAGGTCGCATCCACGCCATGCGGAGGGACCACGAGGAAGCCCTCCGCTGGCACGAACGGGCCATTGCCAGCGACCCGCGCTGCCACGTCGCCTGGACGCAGCTCGGGCGCACCCGGCTGGCCCTCGGCCAAACCGACGAGGCAGGCGAGGCCTTTCGCGAGGCCCTCCGCCTCGCTCCGCACAGCCTGGCCGCCCGCGAATGCCTCGCCCTGCTCGCCCGCCGCCGCCGGCGTCGCAGCCTGACCGCTCGCGCCGCCGCCGCGCGCCTCCGCCGCCGCTACGAGGCCCTGCTCCGCTCGGCCCCCGAGAACGACCTCCTGCGGGTCCGCTACGCTCGCTTCCTCCTCGAAGCCGGGCTCGACGCCGACCGCGCGCTCGCGCTCCTCGGCGACGTCGTCGCCCGGAAGCCCACGGCCTACCACCTCGAGCTCCTATCGCGCGCCCTCTCCGCCGCCGGACGCCGCGAGGAAGCCCTCGCCCACCTAGCCCGCGCCCAGGACCTCGACGCCGAGCGAGGCGGCGTCGAGGCGGCTCGGCTCGAAGGCCTGCGCGCGGACCTCCGCGGCGACCGCCGCAGCGCGCGCGCCTGAGCACGCAGCCCCGCGCAGGTCCGCGCAGACGACGAGAGCGGCGCCGCCGTCCGTCGGCGCGCGACCGGCAGGCGAGCCCTCGCCCGGGCGCGGGGGCTCGCCGCTTCGCTCGCGACCGCTCCCTCCTTGGCGCAGGGGGGAGCCTTGCCCTGCCGGGCGCGAACGCCGCCCCGACGGGAAGACCGCGCTCCGGCGGCCGCCGGCGGGGAGCTCCCAGCGCCTCGGCCGAGTCTCTCCTGAGTCCGCTAAGCCTCCGACGTACAGGAGCCTAGGGGCCTCCCGCGGGGTTCCGCCCTTGCGGGATCCTCGCCGCCCTTCCACCCTCACGGGTGTCGACCATCCACGACGTCTTCTTCGGCCTGGCGGTGAACGCACGCGCCGTGCGCGTAGCGACCTCCCTCGGGCAACGCAGCACGATCGCCTGCGAAGACCTGAGCCGCGCAAACGAGTGGATCGAACTCGCCGCCTACGGCGTTCCGCTGCCCGAGAAGCATCGCATCCTGGCCTGCATCGCCCTCCCTGGAAACCATCCGCGGAGCGGCCGCCTCGACGTCCTCGACGCGGCCCGCGCGGCTGGCTGGGACGCGGTGCTCGTGGTCAACACGCTCCACGCCGCCGGACGCGGACTGCGCGCCCGCAGTTCCGCGGGGGAGGAAGACCTGCCGCTCGTCGTCGTCGACGCCGCGCTGAGCTCGGTGGGCATCCTCCGCGGACGCCCCCTCGGTCTCCTCGATCACGACGCGGTCCACTCCATCGCCGGACGCGAGGCGCGAGAGGTCGCGGTGTCGCTGCGCATCCTCCTCAAACAACGCCCGCGGGAGGTCGCCCGCGCACTGCTCCGCCGAGTGGTCGTCGTCGGCGACGGGAACGAAGTTGAACGCGTCGGCCGGCGGCTCTACGAGCGCGAACTCGAGGCCCTCGGCGCTCAGCAAGTCGACTTCGACCTCGACCCCTTCCTGATCGCCCAGGGCGCCCTGGCCCTCGCCCAGGAAACCGAGTCGCAAACCTGGCGCCGCCTGCGCCGGCGCTGGGCTCGCGGATAGCCGCTTTCCCGGCCGCTCCCCCGCGAGCTTTGCCGGGGAGCGCTCGCCCCCTCCCGTGTGCTACGCTCGGAGCAATGGCCTTCCAGAAGACGGGATACGGTGTCGACGGCACCCATCGGGTGCCCTTCGTCAAGCTCACCAAGGTCCACATCCAGTGCAAGGACCCGGAAGGGAAGCCGTACGCGGGCCGCGAGTACCGCATCGTGCTCCCTCGCGGCAAAGAGATCCGGGCCAAGCTCGACTCGGACGGCTGGGCCAAGCACGAGGGGATCTACCCCGGCGAGGTACTCTTCGAGCTCTTTCCGGAGGGGGAGGTGCTCGTCCCCACCCCCCAGGAGGCCAAGCCCGAAGTCCACCGGCTCCGACTGCGCTTCGAGGACGAAGACGGCGAACCGTTCATCGGAAAGCCGTTCGCAATCCAAGCGGGGAGCCTGAAGCTCGAAGGAACCACGGACGGGAGCGGCAAGCTCGTCGCCGACGTGCCCGTCTCTGCGCAGGAGGGCGAGGTGACCATCTGGCTCGACGCCGACAAGTCGGGCGAGTCCTACACCTGGCCGTTGCGCTTCGCCGACCACGCGAGCTGAACGGCGTGCGGGTTACCCGCGACCTCGTCATCCCGGAGGACGAGCTGCGCTTCACCGTCGCCCGCTCGGGAGGACCGGGCGGACAGAACGTCAACAAGGTCAGCACCAAGGCCGTGCTCCGCTGGAACCTCTCCGCCAGCGCAGCCCTCAGCGACGAACAGAAGGAGCGGCTGCGCGCACGGCTCCCTCGCCGCTACCTCACCGCGGGCGGCGAGGTCGTGGTGCACGCGAGCGCGCATCGAGACCAGCAGCGCAACCGCGAAGCCTGCCGGGCCAAGCTCGCCGAGGCGATCCGTCGCGCCCTGCGGCGCCCCAAGCCCCGCAAGCCGACCAAGCCCACCCGCGCGAGCAAGGAACGCCGGCTTCGAGCCAAACAGCATCAGAAGGCGAAGAAGGAAGGCCGCCGTCGCATCACCGAGTGACGCGCCACCGCGCCGGGGTGCGCTCGCGCAGTCCGGGCGGCGGCCCTTCCGGGCGAGCCCGCCGAACTCAGGAGGCCCCCCGCGAAGGGAGCAGGACGAGCAGCACCCGCCGCAGCTCGAGCTTGTGCGTGCTCACCGAAAAGCGCGGCCTCCCGACGCGGCGTTCGTACGGCTGGCTGAACTCGCCCGGCTGGGCGTCGGGGAGACGGAGCAAGAGGTCCTTGCTCCGCGGCTCCACGAGGACCGCGGGGCGCGGGCCCCACCGCACGCGCTGCCCGTTGAGTCCCGTCCGGTCGAAGCGGAAGGTCTGCCCGCCGACCTCGATTTCGAGGCGCTGGCCCGGCTGCCAGGGACCGGGCAGCTCGACCACCAAGCCGCGTGCGGGCATGCGGCGAAGAGACGCCCCCCGGGGCACGACCCGACGCCGGGCGCGGAGGAAGCGGCTCCGCTTCCCGTCGGGGGTCTGGGCAACGACGTAGAGCGCGCTGAGGAGGCTCCGCTGTTCGTCGGTGAGGAGCTGGTGGAGCAGGCTTCCCAGTACGCGCAGCTCGCCCCGCAGCGCCGTCCCGACCGCCGTCGGGGCGAGGTCCGCCAGGAAGCGCTTGCGCATGCTGGCAACCTCCGCCCGCCGCTTGGCGTCGGTGGACCAGCGCGCATAGAAGTCGACCGCGTCGCAGAGCTCCAGTACACGGCGCGCCTGTCCCTCGAGCCCGTAGGCGGAGGGCAAGCCAGCCAATTGCCTGAGCGCTGGCTTCTGGGCGCGTGGATCCGAGAGGGCGAGGTAGAGGCGCCGCAGCCCCGCAGCGAAGGCCAGCCAGTGGTCGAGGAGGTCGTCGACGGTCGCGGCGACCTTGCCCGGGATCACCCGCTTGCGGTGCTTCTGGGCGGCCTGGCGCAGGTCTCGCCGCGCGGCGTCGTGGGCCTCCTCGTCCAACTCCTCGTCGAGGAGGCGCAAGCCGGCCTCGAGAGCCGCCAGGTAGGCCCGCAACGACACGTTGTCGCTCCTCCTGGCGAGCACCCGCAGGGCTTCGACGTGGGCGAGGCCTTCTTCGGTGCGGACGAACAACAATCGCGTGGTCTTCCTCAGGAAGGCCAGGAGGGCCGGTTCGTCCTCCAGGCTCGGCGGAGTTACGGCCGGCCGCCGCGGCTCGACCGCAGGCTCGGCAAGGGCCCCGCCGCCGCTCGGCTGCGTCGGGCCGGAGGCGGTCGAACCGGAGTCGGCCCCGGCCGAGTCCGGCCCCGGACGCGACGTCCCGCTCCCGGAGTCCACGGCCGTTGCCGTCACTGCTGGATCGGCGCCTGGCCGCAGCTTCGCCAGGAGGTCGGGAGAGCGCAACGCCGCCAGGGCTCCGGCCGACCCGAGGAGGAGGACCAGCAGCGCCCCGCGGCGACCGCGCCGGCGAGGGGCAGCCGCCTCCTCCGGCGCCCAGGCAATGGTGGACCGCTCGCTGCGGCGCCGCCGGCGGACCCCCGAACTCGAGACTTCCCCGTCGAGGACGGTGGGAGCGCCGGGGCCGACCTGCACGTGGGCTCCGGAAAGGGTGGCGGTTCGGTTCGGGTCCGCCGCCCCCTTCGGGCCCAGGGGTGGCTCTCCGTCGAGGATCCGATCGATCTCGGCGGCGAGCGCGGCGGCGCTGGGGTAGCGATCGTCTCGCTCGCGCGCGCACATGCCGCGGATCAAGGCGGCAGTGGCCTCGCTGACCGCAGGGTTGCGCGAACGCACGTCGGGGACGTCCTCGTTGATGTGCCGGGAAAGGATGTGCAGCGAGGAAGTCTCTCCGTCCTCGTCGAAGGGGACGAGGCCAGTCAGCATTCGCCAGAGCACGAGCCCGAGGGAATAGATGTCGGCACGGATGTCCACCGTCTCGTAGCCCAGCGCCTGCTCGGGAGCCATGTAGAGCGGAGTGCCCACGATGACGCCCGTCTTCGTCACCGCCGTGTCGCGCCGGTCGAAGCTCTTGGCCAGACCGAGGTCGGCGAGCTTCACCGCCCCGTCGCTGGCGATGAGGATGTTGTCGGGCTTGATGTCGCGGTGGACGATTCCCTTCGACTCCGCGTAGGCAAGGGCCTCGGCCACGTCGCGCACCACCTCGAGGGCGACGGTCTCGTCGAGGGGACCCTGCCGCTTGATCCGTTCTTCGAGCGAGGCGCCGTCGACGTATTCGAAGGCAATGTACTGCTCGCCGGTGGCCTCGTCCGCGTCGGCGTCGATGACGGCGACGATGTTCGGGTGCTGGAACACCGCCGCGGCCCGCGCCTCGCGCTGGAAGCGTTCCAGGAAGACTTCGTCCTCGGCCAACTCCTTGTGGAGGATCTTGATGGCCACGTTGCGGTCGAGGTTGGTCTGGCGAGCGAGGTAGACCTGCCCCATGCCGCCCTGCCCCAGGGAGCGGATGAGCTGAAACTTGCCGATCCTGCGGCCGACTTCTGCGGGCGACCCCATCCTCCTCCAGCACCCCGGCCCGCGGCCGAGTCCCTGAAGGGTAACGGGAGGGACCTCTGGGGGCCAGGGGAGGCGCCCCCTTCGTCAGCGGCGCTCGTGGGGCATGAGGTCGTCGCCGGGGTGCGCGGGGTCTGGCGTTGCGCGTGCGCGCTGGAACTCGCGCGCGCTGAAGAAGACCACCAGCCCGCCGAGAAAGACCAGGCTGAGCGCCCAGCGCAGCGAAAACCAGGGAGCAACCAGCGTCAGCCCGAGGCCCAGCGCCATGGAAAGACCGGAGGTCGCCAGGGTCGCCCCTCGCCAGCCCACTCCGGGGAGGGCCCACAGGCCCGCGCGCAGGAGCTTGCCGCCGTCGAGCGGGAAGGCCGGGAGCACGTTGAGGAGGAACAGGAGTCCGTTCGCGAACACCAACGCCCGCAACACGGTCACCGCCGGATCGTCGGAGAGGGGGTGCAGGGGCACGCCGGGGGCACGCTGCGCCGCCGCGAAGACGGCGAACCCGATGAGCGCCAGCAGCAGGTTCACCCCGGGTCCCGCGGCCGCCGTCGCCCACTCCGCCCCCGGGCGGGGTGGGGTGCGAAGCTTCGCCAACCCGCCCAGGGGCCAGAGGACGATTTCGCGCGCCTCGCCCCCCACGGAGCGCGCGGCGGCGCAGTGGCCGAGTTCGTGCAAAAAGACGCTCCCGAGGAGGATGCCCTGCAAGAGGAATTCCTCCTCCCAACCCCGTCCGGCGTCGGCGAGGCGCAGGACGATCCAGGCCAGATAGACCCAGTGGATGCGAACCAGGATTCCCCTCAGGCGGACGAGGGGCAGAGCGCCGCGCACGGGTAGCCTCCGCAGCCATGCTACTCGGAACGCTCCGCCTCGCCCGGCGACCGTGCTATCTTGCGCCCATGGAGTCCTTCGAGGTGCTTCGGCAAGCCATCGAGCCCGTCGGAGCAAAGCGCGTGGCGGCCGACCTCAAGGTGTCGCAGTCGCTGGTCTACAAGTGGTGCTCCCAGGACGAAAGCGGCGCCCGCAACCCCCTCGATCGCCTCCGGGGGATCGTCCTCAGCACCCGCGACACCGGCCCCGTCGAGTGGCTCTGCAAGCAGTTCGGCGGAACCTTCGTCGAGGATCCACCCACGAACCTCGACGACTTCGATGCCGAATACATAGCCCACACCCAGCACATGCTGCAGAACTTCTCCGAGCTGCTGCGCGTCATTTCGGAGTCGATCCACGACGACCAAACCGTCGATCGCCGCGAGGCCGAAGAAATTCGTCAGCAGTGGGAGCGCCTCAAGCGCTACGCCGAGACCTTCGTTGCTGCCTGCGAGGCCGGCCTCTTCGACCGCGGCGAGCGCTGAGAGGACAGGCGGCGCGGCGAGGACGCCCTGCCCCCCGAGGCGCGGGTCGATCCCCCCCCGCAGGCCCCTCCGC